>NZ_LT629758.1:3677142-3983571 GCF_900104725.1 Actinoplanes derwentensis | reverse complement strand
CATCGGCTTCGCCGAGCTGACCGCGTCAACCCTGGCCCGGCACCTGGGCGTCAAGGTGCCCAGCCTGTATTCGCACGTCGGCGGCACCCCCGATCTCCGGACCCGGGTCGCACTGCTGGCCCTGGCCGAGCTGGCTGACCTGGCGGCGCTGGCGGTGGCCGGTCGGTCCGGCAAGGACGCCTTGGTCGCGCTGGCCGGCTCCTACCGGGACTACGCCCGGGACCACCCCGGGCGGTACGCCGCCACCCGCCTGCGGCTGGACACCGAGACCGCCCTCGCCAGTGCCGGGCCCCGGCACGCACAACTGACCCGGGCCATCCTGCGCGGTTACCAGCTGACCGATCCGGAACAGACCCACGCGGTCCGTCTGATCGGCAGCGTCATCCACGGGTACATCGACCTGGAGGCGGCCGGCGGCTTTGCCCACAGTCTGCCCGCGTCCACCGAGTCCTGGCACCGGGCGCTGGACGCCCTGGACGTCGCACTCCGCGCCTGGCCCGCCCCGTTGCCACGCCCCCGATGAGAACGAGAGCTGATCCATGATCACCACCCCGATCACCGCTGACCTGCTGTTCGGCGCCGCCGAGCTGGAGACCACCGAGCACGGCCTGCTGCCGCACCGGCTGCCCGCCTGGGCCCGTGCCCAGACCAGTGATCCGCAGCTGGCCATGGTCGAGGCCCAGCCGTCCGGAGTCCGGCTGGTCTTCCGTACCCGCGCCACCGTCGTCGAGTTGGACACGCTCGCCACCCGGCGGGCGTTCACCGGGCTGCCGGAGCGGCCGCACGGTGTCTACGACCTGCTGATCGACGGCCGTCTGGCCGGGCAGGCGAGCGCGCCTACCGCCACGGTCATCACCGTCGACCTGGCGACCGGTGCCGCCGATCGCCAGCCCGGCCAGCCGGGGACGGTCACCTTCACCGGCCTGACCGACGCAGACGTCGGCGTCGGCGCTGACAAGACCGTTGAGATCTGGCTGCCGCACAACGAGATCACCGAACTGGTCGCGCTCCGCACCGACGCTCCGGTCGAGGCGGTGCCGCCGTCCGGCCGTCCGGTCTGGCTGCACCACGGCAGTTCGATCAGCCACGGTTCCAACGCCACCACCCCCAGCGGCATCTGGCCGGCCGTGGCGGCCGCCGCCGCCGGCCTGGAGCTGATCAATCTCGGTCTCGGCGGCAGCGCTCTGCTGGACC
The DNA here is from genome assembly GCF_900104725.1 of Actinoplanes derwentensis. Lineage (NCBI taxonomy): Bacteria > Bacillati > Actinomycetota > Actinomycetes > Micromonosporales > Micromonosporaceae > Actinoplanes > Actinoplanes derwentensis. The sequence goes on along the minus strand of NZ_LT629758.1, from coordinate 3,982,377 downwards.
CGTTCACCGCCCGGACCATGCGTGACACGCCCGCCGACCTGATCAGCGTCAAGATCGGCATCAACCTGGTGAACGCGGACCTGATGCGGTTGCGCGCCTTCGGCCCGGCCGTGCACGGCTTCCTGGACACCATCCGCGACGGGCATCCGGACACTCCGCTGCTGGTCGTCTCCCCGATCCACTGCCCGATCCACGAGGACACCCCGGGGCCCGGCGCCTTCGACATGGACGCGTTGCGGGCGGGCGAGGTGCTGTTCCGCGCCACCGGCGAACCCGCGCCCGGTCGGCTCACCCTGCGGGTCATCCGCGACGAACTGGCCCGCATCGTCACCCAGCGGGCCGCCACCGACCCGAACCTGTTCCTCCTGAACGGACTGGACCTCTACGGCGAGCCGGACTCCGCCGAGCACCCGCTCCCGGACCGGCTGCACCCCGACGCCGAGACCCACCGGCTGATCGGTGAGCGGTTCGCCGCGCTGCGCCCCGACGGCTGGTTCGCTCAGAAGTCCATCCAGCCGTCCAACGGAGGTTTGCGCAGGTAAGGAGCCTCCTCGTAGTCGACGGCGGTGAGCCATCGGGCACCGGGCAGAACCCGGTGCCCGAGGTTCCCGGTCAGTTCCCGGACCACGAGCGGAGTGTGCGCGGCACCGAAGACGATCGCCACCTCCATGTCCTCGGCGGCGAACTCGGTGTCGATCTCGCGGATCACCCCGATCAGCAGTTCGTCCCGTTCGACGTCGGCCGGTTCGCGGGCGAAGACCGTGTGGTCGTGGATGTTCAGATCGGTGCCGCTCAGCCAGTCGTCCCCGGACCTGGCCATCTCCCAGGCCAGGAACGGGGTCAGGACCGTCGCGCCGATCCGCTCGTCACGGGGCATCACCCGGTCCGGGTCGGCGATCAGGTCGGGCAGGGCGTCCGGGAAGATGATCGGTACGCCCAGCGCGCCGTAGTCGATGTCCTGGTGAACGATGTCCCGGCTGGCCCGCTGCCGAGCCAGGCGCATGGCGTTGGCGTAGGCGAGACCGGTCGAACTGGGCCCGTCGTACCGCTCGGCGATCACCGCCTGCGACGACTGCAGCCGCTGCCAGATCGTCCAGTAATAGTCCGGATGCCCCATGTGGATGGTCGGGATGACAACCCAGCGTAGCCCACCCGCCGGCCGCCGGAACTCGGCCACCGTCGTCCGAAACCCGGTGGCACTCATCTCGGTCAGCCGCATCACGGGCCTCCAGTGGTCGACCGGACCAGGCCGGGGAGGACCGGCGGTTCCGGTGTGCTCACAGTTTCGAATGTAACGACGCCGTCTACCGTCACTCCATGATCAGAAAGAAGGTGCAGGCGGCCACGATCCGAACACGGGTTCCGGGGAGTTGACGGTGCCGGCGGCAGACCCGTCCCGTACCGTTCGGGTCGCCGTTGCCGCCCGCCCGGGCGCGCCGCATGCCGCGGTGCGGACGCTGGCCACCGACCCGGCCTGGCAGGTCCGTGAGGCGATCTCCCAGAACGCCGGCGTCACCCCGGAGATCCTGATCGGATCAGAGGCGGGCGCTGAGCAGTTCGACTCCGGGGCCGGACAGGTCGCTGAGTGCGGCCGGGCGGCCGGCGGCGGCCATGCCGAGGGCTTCCGTTGGGCCGCTGACCAGGGAGCCCTCGCCCGCTGACCAATCCAGGTCGGTGGCGGTCAAGCGCAGGCCGGTCAGGCGGCCGGGTGGGGTCAGCGCCGGGGCGGGGCCGGGCGCGGTCAGATAATCCAGCAGGATCCGCCAGTGCTCGGCCGGGACATCGGCGTCGAGGCCGAGTGGCCGGGTTTGGTCAGAGCCGATACCACCAGGTTTCGAGTTCGTCGCCCATCAGCTCCAGCTGTTCCTCGGACGGGCGGGAACCGAACCCCTGGGCGCCGGTACGCCGCACGATCGCCCGCAACTCGGCCACCCCGGGCGTCGCGGCCAGTTCCTCCGGTGAGAACGGCTGGCCACCCACGAGCGCCTGCCACCCGAGTGACCACCAGCAGCCGATCAGTTCGGCGTCACCGTCCCGCTCGGCCGCCTCCGCCACGGCGACCACCACCTCCAACAGCGGCGCCTCCGTCGTGGCCGGGCAGTTCATCCGCTGCCACAGCGCGGTGGCCGCCTCGCAGTACAGCCACGGCGGGTCGACATAGCCGTCCTCCAGCTCGCCCGCGAACTCCTGTTCGTCCGCGCCGAACTCCCGCAGCGGGGTGAACTCCTCGATGCCGTCGAAGAAGTCCTTCCGCGCCGCGTAGTCCGGATGCTCCGCGATCGGGAACCGCACCGTGTGCCCGCGCCGGATCAGGATCTCCATCACCCGGTGCTGGGTGTGCGAACAGTCGTAGTCGTTCTGGAACGCGAACAGCGCCGTGAACCAGTCCCGCAGCCGCCCGTCATCGGCCGGGTGGTGCCGGTCCAGGAGTTCGACCGAGGTCTGCACCAGGTCCTCGATCTCGTGCATCGACATGCCGGGGACGTTACGCGCGGGCCTCGATCAGGGTCCGCGTGGAGTGGGCGGTGAACACGCCGTGCGCCCGGATGTACGCGTCCAGCTTCACCAGTTCCGGCCGGTAACGCTCGACCGAGAAGTCCGGTACCCACCACACGCACTTGCGCAGGATCCAGACGACCGCGCCGAGGTCGAAGAACTCCATCCGGCACCGGGCCGTCTCCAACCGGACGACGTCGAGTCCCGCGGTCCGAGCCTCGGCGGCCTCCCGTTCCGGATCGCGCGCGTGTGCCGGAACCGGGCCGAGGAACCACTCGATCAGCGCGAACGCCGACCCCGGCCCGACGTGCTGCGCGAAGTAGACGCCGCCCGGCTTCAGCACCCGGGCGATCTCCGCGAAGTCCGGTTTCACCGGATGGCGGCTGCTGACCAGGTCGAACTCGCCGTCCCGGAGCGGGAGCCGCTCGCCCGGCACGGTTTCGACGACCTCGACTCCGGGCAGGCGCCGCGCCCGTTCAGCGTTCGGCGGCCAGCCCTCGGTGACGACCATCCGTGGTGGCAGCACCGGCATCTCGCCGATGACCTCCCCGCCGCCGGTGTCGATGTCGAGCGCCGCCGTCGCCTGTCGCAGCCGGCCGGCGAGTCGCCGCGCGTAACCCCACGGTGGCCGTTCCTCCGTGGCCCGCCCGTCCAGCCAGCCGAAACCCCAGCCGCCGACCTCTCCGGCAAGCCCGTCAACCACGAGATCATCGAACGTACGCATACCGCAGTCTGTCGCACTCCTGGTAGGAATATCCGTGACTTTCTATCCGGAGCTGAGTCCGTACACCTACCTCGACGGCATCATGACCCTGAGCACCGAGGACGGCGACGTCACCTTCCGGCCGAGCTGTCGGCCAGGACTCACCTGGGGTGGTGAAACCGGGGCGGCCGATGGTGAGTTCGGGGTGCTGTGCGGCTGAGAATGGCGGTATGAGCGTTCAGGATGATCTGCGTCCACTGTTCACCGAGGCTGATGCGGCCGAGACTCAGGCGGCTCTGGCGTTGCAACCGGTGGAGGTGGATCCGGGGCTGGTGCTCGACGCGGACACGGCCGGGTTGCTGCGGGACGGGCTGGGACGGTACGACATGGACATCCGCTGGATGGCGCATCTGGACGACGGTGGGGTGCTGCGGTTGTGGCGGTCGTGGACCGGGATTCAGGTGTACGAGGCCCGCGTCACCGGTGACGTCATCAGTGACCTGCAGGTCGAGGAGCATCCCGAGCGGTATCAGGGGCGGATGGAGGACGAGCCGGAGATGTTCGAGCGGGTGCTGATCGCCTGTGTCCGGCACCTGCGGTATTTCCGGGCCGGGCACACCCCGTACGGGCCTTCGGCGTCGGCCGGCCCGGAGCCCGCGCCCTGGCCGTGACCGGCGTTCGCCGTCCGGGGCGCCTGCCGGGATGCGATTCTGTCGGGGTGCTGGCTGAGCTGCTGACCGAGATCGAACGGCAGGACGAGGGAGACGGGCGGGAACCGCTGGTCAGCCTCGAACTGTTCTTCGAGGACAACGACGACCACGGCTCGATCGGTGGGAACCTGAGCGAGCATCCGGGGGTGCCGGCGTTCTATGCCACGCTGCGCCGGGTGCGGGACCGGGCCGACGTCACCGATGTGCTGGTCGGCATCAGTGTGGTTCCGGGTGGTGGCGAGTGGCCGTTCAGTGATCGGGTGCAGGTGGTCACCAGCGCGCCGGCCGGGGATGTGCACGCCTGGGTCGCCGAGCTGGTGCCCGACTCGGTGGCGCAGAAGGCGCGGGCGGTCACGGTGTGGTGGGGTTGACCACCGCATTCGGCCCGGCGGTCGCGGGTCGGCCCGGAGTGCCGCCTGCATCGCGCGGACGTTACGGGGCTTCGGTCACTCGTACCGAAGAAATCATGTCCTTGATCCAATCGACGGCTACCTGAGCCTGTGCGGGCGGGCCGGTGTGCAGTCCGTTCACGATCAGCCAGATGCGGTCGGCGAGCAGGTCGTCGCCGCCGGCGCCGATGACGAGGCGGTCCATCTGGGCGCGGGCGTCGGCGAGGAACGTCAGGGCGACCTGAGCCGGTTCGTCGGTCTCGCCGGGGAACTCGGTCAGGTAGTTGCGGAACGCGCAACCCCGGTAGCCGGGGCGGGTGACCGAGTCGGCGATCTCGTTGACCAGCGCGAGCAGGCTGTCGGCGGGGGTGCCGGCCCAGCGCAGGGCTTCTTTGACGGTACGTTCGCGCTCGCGGCGGGCTAGAGTGAGGTAGGCCGCCGCGAGGTCCGCCTTGCTGGGAAAATGCTTGTAGAGCAGGTTCTTGCCACAGCCGGCGACCTCGACGACCTGGGCCATTCCGACGGCCCGGACGCCGTATTCGTAGAAGAGCCCGGCGGCCGCGGTGAGGATCGTGTCCCGGGTTCCCGGGGCGGGCGTCCGTGCCATAAGTTCACTTTAACGGACCGATCAGTCCATTCGGACATTTCGCAGTTTGCCCGCTTCCAGGTTCAGGATCCGGCCGACCAGGTCCAGACCTTCCGCGCGATGCGCGATCACCAGCACGGTACGCCCGTCGGCAGCCCCCAGCAGGTCGGCCATCAACTCCCGGCCGCCCGCCTCGTCGATGCCCTCGGTCGGCTCGTCCAGGATCAGCACCGCCGGATCGGCCAGCAGTGCCCGCGCCGTCGCCAGCCGCCGTCGCTGCCCGCCGGAGATCGTGGCGCCCGCGGTCCCCAGCCAGGTGTCCAGGTCCAGCCCGTCCAGCCCGACCCGGTGCAGGACCTGCCACAACTGCGGGTCGGTCGCGGTGGGTGCGGCCAGACGGAGATTCTCTCGTACGGTCGACGCGAAGACATGTCCGGTGTCCTCACCGACCAGAACCGTCCGCCCGCCTGCGCTCACGTCGCCGTCGCGGGGTGTGAGCAGTCCCGAGAGCACTGCGGCGAGTGTCGACTTCCCGCAGCCCGAGGTCCCGGTGATCGCGGTTCGTGAACCGGGGGCCAGCCGTAGCTCAAGACTGTCAAGCACCGGATCCCGGTCCGGGTTCCAGCCCGCGACAAGCCCGCCGACCCGGACCTCGCCCATCCGCAGCCCGTCATCCGGTCCGCGTTCCGGTCCGTCATCCGGTCCGCCGTCTCGCCCGTCACCCGGTCCGGCTTTCGAACCGGCCGGGGTGGTGTTCGCGGTTGGCATGGTCACTCGGCGTTCGGTCAGCGCGGTCACCCGGTGTTCGGCGCCGGCGGCCCGGCGCCGGGCGACCGCGGCCTCCGGCAGGCCGACGATCGTCTCGCCGAGTACGACCGTCCCGAGCAGCAGTACCGCACTCCACTCGGCGGACAGTCCACCCCGCGCGAGGACGATCGCGACCCCGGCGACCGCGGCGGCCCACCCGAGGTGGGCTATCGCCGCGGCGAGTCCGGCCTCTTTGGCGGCACGCGCCTCCAGGTTCGCGAGGTTCCGGCTTCGCTGCCGGGGTACGCCGGGACGCCCGCCGCCCCCACCCAGCTCCTCGACCCCGTCGACGGTCTCGACCATCGCGTCCCGCAGCGCCGACCGGGCGGCACCGGTCGCCGCCTCCTGCCGGTCCGCGTGCCAGGCGGCCACCGCCGGAGCCAGCATCCCGGCGACGAGCAGTCCGACCGCGAGTGGTATCGCCACCGCCGGAGCCATCCACCCCACCACAGTCAGGCAGACCACCCCGGTCCCGACCGCTGAGGCCACCGGCAGCCGCCCGCGGAGCAGCCCATCCACTCGGGCGTCCACGTCGTCGACGAGCCGGGTCAGCAGATCCCCGCGCCGGTGCAGCCGTGGTCCCGGAACATGCGGAATCAGGTCGGCGTAGACCTTGGCCCGTCGCCTGCCGAGCCGCGCGAACGCCACATCGTGCGCGACGAGCCGTTCCAGATAACGCAGCAGCGGCCGGGCGACCGCACTGCCCCGGACCAGCACCACGGCCGCCGACAGGCTGAGCACCGGCGGCAGCGCCGAAGCCCGCACCAGCAGCCAGGCCGCGGCCCCGGTCAGCAGGATCCCGGCCAGCGACGACCCGGCGCCCAGCGCGGCCGCTGTTCCCGGCCGCCGCAGCCACCCCCACCGCCCGGCCGAGCCCGCGGTCCCGGTTCCCGCCGAGCCCTCGGTCCCGGTCCCGGGTCCGGCTTTGGGTCTGGCCTCGGGCCCGGCATCCGCGTTGGTCCTGGTCTTGCCGGTCCCAGGATCGGCGTCAGCTGAGCCGATCTGGAATGACGCTCCCACAGCGAAGGAACGGGGTGGCACGGGTCGGGGCAGCGGTGCCCGAGAACCGTCCCAGGCGGTTTCAGTGGTGCCTGACCAGGACGGGAGTTCGTCGTCAGGCCGGACGGTGGCGGTGACCCGGCCACCGATCGGGATTCCGGCGGACGGTGGCCGCAGCTCGACTACCCGGTCGGCGGCGGCCAGCAGTGCGGGCCGGTGTGCCACCACCAGAACCGCGCATCCCCGGGCGGCGAACTCCCGCAGCCGTCCGATCACGAGCTGTTCGGCGCTGTGATCGAGGTGGGCGGTCGGCTCGTCCAGTAGCAACGTCACCACCGGTGCGGAGTCGTGTTCGCCCGGCTGGGTCAGGGCCTGTCCGGCCCGGTGCAGCAGTACGGCCAGGGCCAGGCGCTGGCGCTGACCGGACGAGATGCCGGCCGCCTGCTCCCCGAGCGCGGTCTCCGGGGTGATCTCCTCGGCCAGCCCGGTGAGCCGGAGAGCGGAGCGGACCTGTTCTCCGGTGGTCTCCGGCGGAAAGGCCTCGGCGGCGGTGCGGGCATGCGGAAGCGCCGGCCGTTGTGGCAGATAGAAGACGCGCCCGACCGCGACGGCTCCCGTTTCGGCCGGGTGCAGTCCGGCGAGGACTCGCAGCGTGGTGGTCTTCCCGGCCCCGGATACGCCCCGCAGGGCGACGGTCTCGCCGGTGTGAACGGTCAGCTCGTCCAGCCGGACCGCGTCATCGGTCACTCCCGGATAGCGGGCCCGCAGGCCCACGGCCCGAACCCCCCACCGTCCGCGGGCGTCCCCGAAGATCTGTCGCACCGACCGGCGAACCGTCCCGACCTCGTCGCTCGTCCCGGGGCCCTGGCCAGCAGGAACAGCGAGGATCTCGGGGTCTGGGCCAGTAGGAACAGCGAGGATCTCGGGGTCTGGGCCGGTGGGGGCGGTGAGGATCTCGTCGACGTCGGCGATCACGGCGCCCGCGTCGGTGGAGGCGTGGTAGCGGGCCGCCATCTCGCGGAGCGGGCGGAACGCCTCCGGGGCCAGCAGGATCACCAGCAGGGCCGGGCCCAGCGGCATGTCACCGGCCGCCACCCGCAAGCCGGCCTGGACCGCGATCAGGCCCACCGACAGGGTGCCGACCAGGTCCAGGGCGGTGGACGAGAGGAAAGCGACCCGCAGGACGCGCAGGGTCGCGGTCCGGTGCCGGTCGGTCAGGTCGGCGATGACACCGGTCTGGCGTTCGGCCCGGCCGTACATCTTCAGGGTCGCCAGGCCTCGCACCACGTCCAGGAAGTGGCCGGCCAGGCGCGCGTCGGCCGCCCAGCGCTGTTCGGCGCGGGCTTTCGTGGCCCAGCCGATCAGGGCGCCGAGTACTGGGATCAGCGGCAGGGTGAACAGGGCGATCACCGCCGACGCCGGGTCCACGAACGCCATGATCACGACGACCAGCGGGGGCAGCAGGACGCCGAGCACCAGGGCGGGCAGGTAGCCGGAGAACCACGGGCGCAGCGCTTCGAGGCCGGTGCCGAGGACGGTGCTCAGGCGCCCGGAGCCGTAGGCCGCCACCCAAGCCGGACCGCGTTCGACGATCCGGTCCAGCAGCGACTGCCGGAGTTCGTCGGTGACCAGGGCGGCGGTTCGCTGGGCCACCACCTGCTCGGCCCAGGCCAGCAGCCCTCGAACCGCGAATGCTCCGGCCAGCAGACCGACCGCCCAGCCCCACGCGGGTCCGCCGGCCGAACCCGTCGTTCCGGCACCGGCCGTGCTCTCGCCGATCCGGGAGAAGCCGATCCAGGAGAAGCCGGTGCCGGGCGGACCGCCGACGGAACCGGTCAGGAAGCCGGTTCCGGCCACGATCCAGGTGAGCGCCACCGCGATCGTGATCGTCGCTGCGGCCTGTCCGATTCCGATCAGCGCCAGGACCGCGATTCCGGCCCGGCTGGCGCGGGCGTGCCGCAGCAGCCGTCGATCGATCGGGCCTTTGGCGACGCGGGGCGCGGTAGCGGCGGGCGGCGAGGCGAGAGCGGGCGGGGAGAGCGTCGTGGTCACGAGGCGACTCGTTCGCTGGCTACGCGGCGGCGGAAGACCCAGTAGGACCAGAGCTGGTAGACGATCACCCCGGGCAGGATCAGGACACCGGCGACGGTGAGCAGTTTCAGGGCCTCGGGGCCGGACGCCGCCGACTCGCGGGTCAGCGACCAGGCCGGGTTCAGCGTGCTGCGCAGGACCACGTCGCCGTGCACCGTGAACACGGCGACCACGGCGGCGGTGACGGTGACCGCGACGGCCGCGAACGAGGTGGCCTCGCGGTTGCGGCGGGCCTGCAGACCGGCCACGAAGACCAGGGCGGCCGCGGCCAGCGCCAGCCGGTTGCCGGTACCGAATCCGATCAGCAGCAGGGCGACCGCCCCGCCGGTCGCGGTGTGCCGGGCGACGTCACGGGCCCGGCGGCGGACCGGGCCGGTGGTGCGCAGCGACAGGAAGGTGGCGCCCAGCAGGATCGCGGCGAGCAGGGCGGCCAGTGCGCCCAGGCCGGCGGCGGGGGAGAACAGTGGGCCGAGGCTGCGGGCCAGGCCGGTGCCGGTGACCTCGCCGTCGGCCCGCAGCGCGAGACCGTCGACGAGGATGCCGAGGACGGCGCCCCAGAGCAGCACGATGCCGCCGGAGCTGTACGCCAGCAGCAGGTCGGCGCGGCGCCGCCAGGAGGGCGAGTCGTGTTTGCCGCGGAACTCCAGGGCCGCTCCGCGGATCGCCAGGAGCAGCAGGATCAGCACCATCGGCAGGTAGAGAGCGGACATCAGGGCGGCGTACCAGTCGGGGAAGGCGGCGAACGTGACCCCGACGGCGGCCACCAGCCAGACCTCGTTGCCGTCCCAGAACGGGCCGACCGTACGGACGATCGCTCCTCGTTCGTGCTCGTCGCGCCCGAGGACGGGACCGAGAATGCCGACGCCGAAGTCGAAGCCCTCGAGGACGAAGTAGAGCACCCAGGCGAGGACGAGGACCGCGAACCAGAACGTGATCACCGAGTGCTCCTAGTACGAGGGGACCGGCTCGGGTTCCTCCGAAGAAGAAACCGAAGGTGTCAGCGGCTGACGGGAGAGGTGAACGACCAGGCGGTACCAGACGATCGCGAGCAGGCCGTAGACCAGCGTGAAACCGGCCAGCGACGCGATCACCTCAGGGCTGGTGAGCCCGGGGGAGATGCCGTCGGACACCTTGGAGATGCCGAACGCCAGCCACGGCTGCCGGGCCGTCTCGGTGAAGATCCAGCCGAAGGTGTTGGCCGCGGCGGGCAGGACCGGGGCGAGCAGGACGAATCGCCGCAGCCAGGCCGGGGTGCCGAGGGCGGGTTTGAGGAAGCCGGGCAGCAGCCGGGTGAGGGCACCGGGGACGACCCGGTTCCATCGGGTGTCCTCCATCCGCCACAGGTGGAAGGCGGCGAGGGCCATCGCCAGGATCCCGGCGCCCATCATCAGCCGGAACGTCCAGAACGCGACCGGGATCATCGGGACATAGCTTCCCGGCCCGTACAACGCGGTGTAAGAGGCTTGCAGGTCGTCGATGCCCTGGACGGTGCCGCTGAACGACCCGGTGCCCAGGAACGACAGCAGTCCGGGGATCTCGATGCTGAAGAACGGCCGGTCGTGCCCCAGCTCGCCGATGGCGAAGACCGAGAACGGCGCCGACGTGGTGGTCTCGTAGAGCGCTTCGGCGGCGGCCATCTTCATCGGCTGCACGGCCGTCATCACCTTGCCGAGGTGGTCGCCGCTGATCGCGGTGACGGCCCCGCCGATCAGCACGGTCCACGCGCCGACCCGGGACAGGGTGCGGAACGCGGTGTCAGCTGAAGCGCGCCAGATCCCGATCGCCATCAGCAGCCCGCCACCGGCCATCGCCGCGCCGCCCATGGTGTGCGGGAACGCCGCGAGTACCACCTCGTTGGTCATCAGGTCGGTGAAGCTGGTCAGGTGCGCGCGTCCGGTCTCCGGGTCGAGGGCGTAGGCGACCGGGTTCTGCATGAACGAGTTGGCGGCCAGGATGATGTACGCCGACAGCAACGTCCCGACCGCGACGACCACGATGGTGGCCGCGTGGATGCGGCGCGGCAGCCGGTCCCAGCCGAAGTACCACAGGGCCAGGAACGTGGCTTCGAGGAAGAACGCGAGCATGCCCTCGATCGCCAGGGTCGGCCCGAAGACGTCACCGTAGAACCGGGCGAACGCGCTCCACCCGAGCCCGAACTGGAACTCCTGCACGAGGCCGGTGACCACGCCGACCGCGAACGTGACGATCAGCAGCTTGCCGGTGAACTTGGTCAGGTGCAGGTACTTGTCACGGCCGGTCCGCATCCACGTGAGCTGGAAGCCGGCCGCGGTGGCGGACAGGCAGATCGACACCGGGACGAACAGATAGTGGTAGATCGTCACGACCGCGAACTGCAGCCGGGTCAGATCGAGCACGTCCATGGGAACCCCTCTACGACGATTCGTAGTAGATACTACGACGTGTAGTACGACAACTTGAAGTAGAGTGGCCCACATGGCAAGGAACGACCTCGAGCGGGAGGTCATGGCGAAACTGTGGGACGCGGGCGAGGCCCTCACCGTCCGGCAGGTGTTCGAGCTGCTCACCCGTGACCGCGACCTGGCGTACACCACCGTGATGACCGTCCTGGACCGGCTCGCCAAGAAGGGCCTCGTCACCCAGCAGAAAGCCGACCGCGCCTATCGGTACGCCCCCGCGCAGACCCGCGAGGAGATGACCGCGGGTGTGATGCTCGACGCTCTCAGCTCCACCCCCGACCGCGACGCCGCCCTGGCGTACTTCGTCGGCCAATTACCACCCGAAGCCCTGAAGCTCGCGATCGACAAGGCCCGTAACATCGAGCGGTGACCGCCCTTCTGCTCGGCGCCCTCGGGTTGACGCTCTCGCTGCTCGCGCCGAAGCTGCTGGCGACCGCCCGCTGGACCGATCGGGCCCCGGTCGCCGGTGTGCTGCTGTGGCAGTCACTGACCCTGACCGCCGTGCTCTGCGCGCTGGGTGTGGTCCTGGCCGCCCCGGAGGAGGCCTCCCGCGCGGCCGGAGCCCGGCATCCGGAGACCGTCGCGGCCCTGCTCTTCTCCCTGGTGGTGGCCGCCACCATCGTGATCCGGCTGATCGTCTCGCTGGTCCGGGTCACGTCCCGGGCCCGGGCCCGCCGCGACCGGCACCGGATGCTCGTCGACCTCCTCGACCGGGTGGAACGCCACGAGGACCTGGGCGGGGGAGAGGTGCGGGTGCTCGACGCGCCGCTGCCGCTCGCCTACTGCGTGCCCGGCCGGGACCCGCGGGTGGTCCTCAGTGACGGGGTGCTGCGAGTGCTGGACCGGGCGCAGGTCGACGCGGTCCTCGCCCACGAGCGCGCCCACCTGCGGCACAAACACGAGCTGGTGATGGAGTCGTTCACCGCGTTCTATCAGGCGGTGCCCGGCCCGCTGCGGTCCAAGGTGCCGCTGGACGCCGTGCACCTGCTGCTGGAGATGGTCGCGGACGACGCCGCACGCCGCCGGACCGGTTCCGGGCCGCTGCGGGCCGCGCTGGAACGGCTCACCGACGCCGTCCCCCTGGCGGAGGAGGTGACCGCCGACCCGGAGGGTGAATCCCGGCGCCGTCGGCTGGCCCGTTTGACCGACGGCCCGGCCGTCAGCTCGGCGGCGTGGACGGTGGCCGGCACGACCGCCGCCGCCGGCCTGCTGGTACTACCCACAGTGATCGTTGTCGTTCCCTGGTTGGCGCGGGCATTGACTGCCTGGCCCTTCTAGTGACTCTTCGCAAGCGTCACTGTGCGTACAGTTCGGCCGGTTGTGCGACCTTCATTTGCGCCCATGATCCGAGTACGGTGAACCCCGGTTCGACCAGCCCCCCATCGGTCACCCGGCCGATCTGGCGGACCACCGCCTAATCGCGTTGTCGCGAGCCGGGGAACCGAGTACCTGGGGTGCAGCCACTGAGTGGCCGGGCAGACTTCCCGCCCGAACCCGTCAGCTAACCCGGTCGGCGGCTGAACGGGAAGAAAGGAAAACGCACCTGACGTGAAGCGCATGCGCAACCTGCTGGTGGCCGTGGTGGCCACCGTGGGCATCGTCGTCACGGGGCCATCCGCCGCCTACGCCGCACCCTCTCCGGGTGCCGTCGAGGATCAGATCGACAAGGCGTGGAACACGCTCGAGCCCGTCATCGAGGACTACAACGGCAACCACACCAAGCTGACCAAACTGCGCAAGCAGCAGAAGTCACTGGCGAAGACGCTCGCCCCGCTGCAGAAGCAGGTGGACGCCGCGATGGTGGAGGTACGCGGCCTGGCGGTCGACGCGTACATCCAGGGGCCGCCCACAGTGGCGACCGCGATCCTGTCCGGGGACCCGGACGGGCTGGCCGACAAGCTCACGCTGCTGGACCAGCTCGCCAGCAACCGGAAGGCCTCGATCGCGGAGGTCTCGAAGCTGCGGGACAAGTACGCCGCCGACAAGGCCTCGATCGACCAGATCGAAGCCGAGATCGCGGTTCGCGACACCGATCTCCAGGGCAAGAAGACGGACATCGAGAAGGAGATCACCAAGCTCCAGAAGCTCCGTCTCGCCGCCTACGGTGACACGGACGCGTCCGACGGCCCGCTGCGCACCGGTCCGTGCCCGGTCACTTACACGAACGACAAGGGTGGCCGTGCCGCCCAGAAGGCGTGTGACCTGATCGGCAAGCCCTACGTCTTCGGCTCCAACGGCCCGAACAGCTACGACTGCTCGGGTTTGACGCAGGAGGCCTGGGGTTCGGTCGGCGTGCATCTCGAGCACTACACGAAGGATCAGTACGGTTCCGGGACACCGGTCAGCCGGGACGAGCTGAAGCCGGGCGACCTGGTCTTCTACTGGTCCGACGTGCACCACGTCTCCATCTACATCGGTGGTGGCATGGTGGTGCACGCGCCGCACACGGGCGACTACGTGCGGATGGCGACCATCGATCGCGGTCCGATCGCCGGTTACCGCCGGCCCGGCTAGATCGAAACCCTCCGGGGAGACCGCCGTCGTTCGCTGACGGCGGTCTTCTTTCTTTTTCTGGTACGCCTACCGACAGTCCCGGACTACCCCGCGAGCCAGGCGTCCCCTTCCGGCCGCGACGCGGCCGCCGGGCGTGAGCGGTCCGTCGCCGGCGTCCCGTGATGCTCCAGTAGCCGCCGCAGCAGCCCGGTCAGTTGATCCCGCTCGGGCCGCGACAGCGGCGCCAGCAGCTCCTCCTGGATCGCTGCCACCCGCTCGCTCAGCTCGGCGGCCCGCTCCCGGCCGGTCCCGGTCACCGACACCACGTTGCGCCGCTTGTCCGCCGGGTCGGGTGCGCGCCGCACGAACCCCGCCGACTCCAGCTCGTTGAGCGCCCCCACCAGATCGCTCAGGTGGATCCCGGTGCGCCGCCCGAGCGCCGCCTGACTGGCGGGCCCGTCGGTGACAAGCGAATCCAGCAGCCGGAAGTGATAGCCCCGGGCCCCGGTGGCGGCGAACCCTTCGGCGATGAGCCGCTGCGCGTGTGCGGAGACCTGGTTCAGCAGCCAGCTCGGTAGATGATCCACCCGCCGACAATAGCATTGGACGCACTAACGTTTATGCGACTAACGTTAGTGCCATGAACGATATCCGGGTGGCCCAGTCCGAACTCGACGACCTGACCGACCGCCTCGCCCGCACCCGCTGGCCCGCCGACGCCCCCGCCGGCTACGGCATCACCCTCGACCGGGTCCGCGCCCTCGCCAGCCACTGGCAGCGCTTCGACTGGCGGGCCCACGAGGCCGAGCTCAACGCCGTACCGCACCAGAGCACCGAGCTCGACGGCGACCGCGTCCACTTCTTCCACACCCGGTCCACCGACCCGCACGCGCTGCCGCTGCTGCTGACGCACGGCTGGCCCGGCTCCACCGTCGAGTTCCTGGACGTGATCGGCCCGCTGTCCGAGCACTTCCACGTGGTGGCCCCGGCGATCCCCGGCTTCGGGCTGTCCGGCCCCACCACCCGATCCTGGGGTGTGGACCGGGTGGCCCGCGCCTGGGCGGCCCTGATGACCGAGCTGGGTTACCCACGCTTCGGCGCCCAGGGCGGCGACTGGGGCTCCGGAATCTCCCGCAGTCTCGGCACACTGGCCCCCGGCCGGGTCGTCGGTGTGCACGTCAACTACCTGCCGACGCCGGGCACCGCGGAGAACCTGACCCCCGTCGAGGAGGCCCGGCTGGCGAAGACCATGCACCTGGCCGCGAACCGGCACCCGCACCAGATCCTGTTCGCGGCGACCCCGCAGACCCCGGCCTACGCGCTGACCGACTCACCGGCCGGTCTGCTGGCGTTCATGGCGGAGAAGTTCGACACGTGGGCCGACCCGGCCACCCCGGTCCCCGACGACCGGATCGTGGCGAACGTCGCCCACCACTGGCTGTTCCGCACCGCGGGCACAGCGGCCCGCATCGTGAAGGAATCCACCCTGGCGGGACCGCAGCCCCCGCTCCCGGTCCCGCTCGGTGTAGCGGTCCTCCCCGGCGACATCGTCCAGTCGATCCGCCCGATCGCGGCCCGCACCAACGACATCCACCATTGGACGGAATTCCCCCGGGGCGGTCACTTCCCGGCCCTGGAGGTCCCCACCCTGTTCACCGCCGACGTGACGACGTTCTTCCGTACTCTGACCGGCCGCTGACCCGTGGCGCGGCCGGTCGTGATCGTCAGGGCTGGTTCGGGGGGATGCCGGGGGAACCGTCCAGGTCCTCCAGCTGACGGTGGACGTGGTGGTCCAGAGCGGAGCGGTAACCGACGGCCAGCTGGCCGAGCCGGTCGATCTCGTCGAGAGCCGCCGCCCGGTCACGGGCCAGTCCGTCCATCGCGTCCGAGTGGTTGCGCTGGGCGTCGGCCTCGATCGCGCCGGCGGTGCGCCGGGCGTCACCGGTCACCTGGTCGGCTTTCGCGCGGGCGTCGGACAGCAGCACGTCCGACTCCATCTGGGCGTCGCGGACGTGTTCCTCGGCCGTGCGCTGCGCCATCATCAGCACCCGGTCGTTGTCGGCGGGCATCGCCTGCTTCGGCGGGGGCGCCGAGCGGGCCTGGTCACGAGCGCGTTCTAGCTGCACCTGCATGTCGCGGGCGTCGTGTTCGGCGCGGGACAGGCCGTCGCGGAGCTGACGGAGGCGAGCGGTCAGCTCCATCAGTTCGGCCGCGTCGCCGTTCAGCACGGTCGTCGCGGCCAGGTCGGGAGCGCCGTCGCGGCGCAGCCGGTCGGAGAGAGCACTGTTCTCCTCGATCAGCCGGACCAGTTCCTGGCTCGCCTCGTCCAGGAACGCGTCGACCTCCTCCTCGTCGTAGCCGCGTTTCCCGATCGGCGGCCTCCTGAAGTCCATGTTGTGGATGTCAGCGGGAGTGATCGGCACAGTTTCCTCGTTTCCCGCCGGGTCCGTCCGTTTCACCCGGCGTCATTGACGACAGCACCACCGCCGGGCGACATTACCCAGCGCAGCGGCCGGCGGCCCTCCGGCTTTGGACGGCCGCCCGCGGAGCGTAACCGGAGGCCGCACCCCCGGCCGCGTCGCCGGTACCGGGTCCTCCGGCGGCTCCGGCCGTATAACCGCAGGCAGGGGCTATCGGACGCGACTGTCGGTCAACTTCTTGGGCGGTCCGGCAATCCTGTGACGGGTGTCACGGAATCCGGCCGACCTGCGGAGGCTACGCCAGATCCCGTCAGGAGGCGAAAATCACGGTCCGCGCTTGACGGGAGTGCTGGCCCGCGGCGTGATGCGGGCATAATCGCGTGTCATGAGCGATGCCTTGATCAACAGCCTGGCCGCCGCCGTCGAGGCGCGGCCCGACGACCTCACGTTGCGGCTGCACCTCGCCGAGATGCTGGTGGCGGCCGGCCGGGGTGCGGAGGCGATCGGGCACGCCGCTCAGATCCTGGCCCGCGAGCCGGGAAACACCACAGCGCAGCAGTTGATGAGCCGTGCTCTCGGCGGCCCTGCTCCGGTCGTACCGCAATCGGGGCCGGAAGAAGAGACACCGCCCGCAACCGTGCCCGCGTCGGACGCCGGTTCGGCCGACCTCGGCGCGGGAAAGCCCGGCGCGGGCAAGCCGGTGGACTGGGCGGCGATGGAGGAGCAGTTCGGGGACGTGGTTCCGCCGCGGTTCGCGCGAGGCGACGGGGAACCGGATCCGGTTCGTGGCACCGAGGACCGGGTCTTCGACGTGGAACGGCCGCCGGTGACACTCGCCGACGTCGGCGGCATGACCGACGTGAAGAAGCGCCTCGAAGTGTCGTTCCTGGGCCCGCTGCGGAACCCGAAGATGCGCTCGCTGTTCGGTAAGAGCCTGCGCGGCGGCCTGCTGCTGTACGGCCCGCCCGGATGTGGCAAGACGTTCCTGGCGCGGGCGGTCGCCGGCGAGATGGGCGCCTCGTTCATCTCACTGAGCATCACCGACGTGCTCAACATGTGGATCGGCAGTTCCGAACGCAACCTGCACGACCTGTTCGAGTCGGCGCGCGGGCACTCGCCGTGTGTGCTGTTCCTGGACGAGATCGACGCCCTCGGCCACAAGCGCAGTCAACTGCAGTCGTCCATGCGTACCGTCGTCAATCAGCTGTTGACCGAACTGGACGGGGTGGACGGCGGCAACGACGGCGTGTTCGTGCTGGCCGCCACCAACGCACCGTGGGATGTGGACTCGGCGTTGCGGCGGCCGGGACGCCTGGACCGGACCGTGCTGGTGCTGCCGCCGGACCGCCCGGCCCGCGCCGCCATCCTGGAGTACCACCTGCGGGACCGCCCGGTCGCCGGGATCGACCTGGACGCGGTCGCCGCCGCCACCGAGCACCACTCCGGCGCCGACCTGGCGCACCTGTGCGAGACGGCCGCCGAGTACGCGATGCGCGACTCGATCGCCTCCGGCGAGATCCGCATGATCAACCAGGCGGACATGCTGGCCGCGGCGAAGGAGGTCCGCCCGTCCACGGACGCCTGGTTCAGCACCGCCCGCAACGTGGCGATGTTCGCCAACGAGAGCGGCGAGTACGACGACCTGGCCGCCTACCTCAAAAAGCGCAAGATCCGTTGAGTGCCGCCGCCCGGGCACGGGCACTCGCCGACGTGGGCCGGCTGGACCAGGCCGAGGAGGCGGTCCGGATCGGTCTGGTGACGACACCCGCCGACCCGGAGCTGCTGGGCCTGCTCGCCGGGCTACGGCGGCTACGGGGTGACTTCGGGGCCGCCCTGGAGTTCGCGGACGCGGCCGTCGCGGTGGCGCCCGGGCACGCGGTCGCCCACATCGAACGGGCCGAGTGCCTGCTGGGGCTCGCCCGCTGGGCCGAGGCCCTGACGGCGGCCCGGGAAGCGGTCCGGTTGGACCCGTGGCGGCCGGAACCGCACCGGGTGCTGGCCCGTTGCCTGACCGTGCGCAAGGACTTCGGTGCGGCCCGGGAAGCGGCCGGGCGGGCCATCACCATCGCGCCGCACTCGGTGCCGGACCTGATGACCCTGGCCGAGGTGGAACGCAACGCCGGCCGCCGGGACGCCGCCCGCGCGGCCACCTCCCGCGCCCTGGCGCAGGATCCGGAGGACGCCGAGGGCCGCTGGATGATGGCACTGCTCGACGCCGAGAAGATGCAGGTCCGGGACGCGATGCGCGGCTTGCGGCAGTTGGCCGCCGACCACCCCGAGCGGTACGGCGCACCGGCCCTGACCTGGCCGGTCCGTGGTCTGCTGGCGGGCTTGCGCCGTGGTCTGCTGGCGGGTGTCCCGCTGGTGGCGCTGCTCGCCCTGGGTGGCCGCTGGTGGGAGCCGTCGCTGCTGCTGGCGCGCGGCGCGGCGCTGGTGATGGCGCTGGTCACCGCCGGGCTGGCGCTGCGGGTGCTGATCCCGGCCGGCCGCCTGCCGTGGATCTGCCTGGGCCTGCTGCCGGCCCGCACCCGCCGCGCGGTCGGTGCCGGTCTGGTCGCCGCGAGCGGATCGGTCCACGTCCTCTGCTGGTACGCGGTGTACCCGCAGTGGTCCACTCTGGCCCTGTCCGCCGGACTGCTGGCCGGACTGCTGACCGCGGGAGCCGCCGAATGAGAGCCGTGCTGTTCGACCTGGACGAAACCCTCGTGGACCAGGTGACCGCAGCCCGGGCCGCCGCTGTCGGGTGGGCGGCGGCCCAGGGCATCGAGGACGCCGGGGTCTACGACAGGTGGGCCGCCGTCTCGGAGCGGCACTACGCCCGCTGGCAGCGCCGGGAGATCACGTTCCAGGGGCAGCGCCGGGAGCGGGTGCGGGAGTTCCTCGGCCGGGAGCTGTCCGACGCCGACGCCGACGCGCTGTTCGCCGGTTACCTGGAACGGTACGAGGCCGGCTGGACCGCCTACGACGACGCTCTGCCCACGCTGCACCGGTTCCGGGACGCGGGCCGGATCGTGGCCGTGCTGACCAACGGGGACGAGGACCAGCAGCGCGACAAGCTGGAGCGGACCGGGCTCGCGAGCGCTGTCGACGTACTCATCGCGTCCTCTGCCCTGCCCGCCGGTAAACCGGATCCGCGCGCCTTCCACCATGCCCTCGCCCTGCTCGGCGTCGCCCCGGAGCAGGCGCTGATGATCGGTGACTCGCTGGCGAAGGACGTGCACGGCGCGCTGGCCGCCGGGCTGCCCGCGATCCTGCTGGACCGCTACGGCGCCCACCCGGACGCGGGTGTGCCGACGATCCGCACATTGAACGAGGCCCCCACCGCACTGCGGTGAGGGCCTCGCCGGGGTGAAATCTGTTACGCGGCGGCCTTGTACAGCGCCTCCGGTGTCACCGCGCCGGCCAGAACCCGGCCGTCGTCGGTGAGCAGCACGGTGAAGAGCGAACCGCTCAGCAGCCGGCCGGTGCCCCAGGAACCGCTGACCTTCTGGAACGTGCCCAGGAAGTCCTCGGCCATCTTCGCGGCGTCGGCGCCCTCACCGGACTCCGACTTCGCGTCGCCGGTGACCTTCTCCAGCTCGGCCTTGCTCGGGCCGCCCTCGGTCACCAGGATCGTCGTCCAGCCCTCGCCGACGACCTTGAGACCGTCACCACCCTTGCGGGCCTCCGTGAGGGCCTTCTCGGCCTCGGCGGAGTCCGGCTTGCCCTGGTGCTCCAGAGCCGCGGCCGGAGCGGTTCCCTCTTCGACCTTCGCGCCGGGCGGCGGGTTGAACGTGAACTGCTCGTCCGCCGGGACGTCGAAGCTGATCTGCTCGAACGCCACCCGGAACGCCGGTTTGGTGGTGTTCTTCGCGTAGACGTCGACCCGCAGCGGGATGTGCTCCTGCGCGTCGATCGCCAGGCGCACCTGCCCGACCAGCGAATCGGTGTCCTTCGGGCTGAGCACCAGCTCGTAGGCGTCCCGTCCGGCCACCTGGGCCGCGCCGGTCGTCGTCACCGCGGTGGTCGGGTCGATCGCCGCGAGAGCCGCGTCGGCGGCCGCCTGCGGTGTCGTCGGCACCTCACTGGCCGGCGCTTCCTGCTTGTCGCCTGCCTTGCCGGCCGGCAGCTTGAAATGGGTGCCGGTGTTCGCCGAGCTCTCCCACACCCACACGTCGGTGCCGTTGCGGATGACGTCGGTCTCGCCGCTCGTCCCGAGCAGCGCGAACCGGGCCTTCTGCTCACCGGCGTACCACACGCGGGCGGTGTTGCTGCCGGAGATCAGGCTGGTCAGCCCGCCTGATCCGGAGCCCTGAACGTTCCCGAGCAGCCCCGCGATGCCCGGCAGCCCCAGGTCGGAGCTCTGCACCACGGTGCCGGAGAGCCCGTCGATCTCGGCACCCTGCAGGTCGACGAGTAGTTGAGCGGCACTGCGCTCGGGCAGTCCCGGTTCGGCGTTCGCCACGATCGTTCCAGCCGCCGCGCCGCCGCCGATGACCACGATCGCCGCAGCGGACGGAACCAGCCAGCGCAGTGCAGGCCTGGACCTCAGTACGGACACGATGTCCACCTCCCGAATCTCTGTGTCCCATCGTGCCGTGGGCCCGCTGTGATCCGGCTGAGAGCTCCCCCTAGGGGATCAGCGGCAGATAGGATTATTCAGGACAAAAGGAGATTCAGATGACTATGTACGAGGGCCGTGAGCTGCCCAAACCCGACGAGGAAGTGTTCGACCAGGGCCTCGGCTTCGACCTCGGGACCATGCGGCGCCGGCAGGTGCTGCGGGCGTTCGGGATCGGGGCGGTCGCGCTCGGCCTGGCCGGCTGCGGTGGCGAGGAAGAGACACCCACCACCACCAGTACCTCCGCGGGGACGTCCAGCACCGCGCTCAGCGAGATCCCGGACGAGACCGCGGGCCCGTACCCCGGTGACGGGTCGAACGGCCCCAACGTGCTCACCGAGAGCGGCGTGGTCCGCAGTGACATCCGGTCCAGCTTCGGTGACGCCAAAGGCGTCGCCGAGGGCGTCCCGATGACGATCACGCTGACCATCAAGAACCTGGCCGAGTCGGCGGCGGCCTTCGCGGGGGTGGCTGTCTACCTCTGGCACTGCAACCGGGACGGCGACTACTCCCTCTACTCCACCGGCATCACCGCCGAGAACTACCTGCGCGGCGTGCAGATCGCCGACTCGGCCGGGAAGGTGACCTTCACCAGCATCTTCCCGGCCTGCTACAGCGGACGGTGGCCGCACATCCACTTCGAGGTCTACCCCGACCAGGCGAGCATCACCGAATCCACGAACGCCGTCGCCACCTCGCAGGTGGCGTTGCCGAAGGACATCTGCGACGAGGTCTTCAAGCAGACCGGGTACGAGGACTCGGTCACCAACCTCGCCCAGGTCTCGCTCGACTCCGACAACGTGTTCGGCGAGGACTCCGGGGCCCTGCAGTTGGCCACCGTCACCGGGGACGTGACCAGTGGGTTCGCCGCCTCCCTGGAGGTCGGGGTGGACACCACGACCACACCCTCCGGCGGGGGAGCGGCACCCGGCGGGGGAGGGCCCAGCGGCGGCCCGGGCGGGATGCCACCGAGCGGTGGCCCCGGTGGTGCGCCGCCGAGCCGCTGAGAACTGCCTGAGAGCCGCTGTCGGTGCCGATGATCCGCGTGCCAAGGTGTGGGGGTGCGGTTGCTGGTAGTGGAAGACGAGGCGCGGCTCGCCGCTGCGCTGCGGCGTGGCCTGCAGGCCGAGGGTTTCGCGGTGGACATCGCCGCTGACGGACAGGACGGCCTGGAGATGGCCCGCCACGGCGGGTACGACGCGATGATCCTCGACGTGATGCTGCCGCGCCTGTCCGGCTACCGGGTGGTGCGGCAGCTCCGGGCCGAACGCCACTGGCTGCCGGTGCTGATGCTGAGTGCCAAGGACGGGGAGTACGACCAGGCCGACGGCCTCGACTGCGGCGCCGACGACTACCTGACCAAACCCTTCTCGTACGTGGTGCTGCTCGCCCGGCTGCGGGCCCTGCTGCGCCGCGGTGCCCAGGCCCGCCCGGTGGTCCTCGCGTTCGGTGACGTCGAACTGGATCCGGCCGAGCGCCGGGTCCTCGTCGGCGGCGCGGAGGTGACCCTGACCGCGCGCGAGTTCGCCCTGCTGGAATACCTGATGCGCCGCCCCGGACAGGTCGTCTCCAAGACCGAACTGCTCGACCACGTGTGGGACGCCGCCCTGGAGACGGCACCGAACGCGGTCGAGGTCTACGCCGGCTACCTGCGCCGCAAGATCGGCCGCGAGCGCCTGGAGACGGTCCGCGGCGCCGGTTACCGCCTCGCCATCGTCACCCCGGCCGGCTAGATGCTGCGCCGGGTCAAAGAGCTGAGCCTGCGGGCCCGGCTCCTGCTCGTCTCCGCCGCCGGGCTCACCCTCGGCCTGGCCGCCGGTGGGGTGCTGCTGGTGACCGTCCTCGGGTACGCCCAGATGCGCTCGGTGCACAGCGAGGCGATGACCACCGCCCGCGGCGTGGCGGCCCTGGTCGATCAGGGTTCGCTGCCCAACCCGATTCCGGTTCCCCCCGGCGTGCAGGTCCAGGTCATCGACGAGAACAACGCGGTCCGTGCGGTCTCGGCCACCGCCGACCGCCTGGTGCCCCTGCTGTACCAGCGTGAACTCGCCGGCCTGGCGGACGGCGACAGCCGCCGCATCCCCGGCGAGCGGATCGGCTACCAGGGGGAGGCCCGGGTCGTGCAGATCACCGCCGGCCCGCCGACCGCCCCGCTGCGGGTCCTCGTCGCCCAGTCCACCGACCAGGTCACCCAGAGCGTCCGTGTCCTGCGGATCACCCTGCTGATCGGCTTCCCGCTGCTGATCATCCTGCTCGCGCTCGGACTGTGGCGGGCCCTCGGCGCGGCACTGCGCCCGGTCGACGCGCTGCGCTCCGGCGCCGAGGAGATCACCGGCGGCACCCGGGCCGGGCGACTACCCGTTCCGGACGGCCGCGACGAGATCCACCGCCTCGCGGTGACCCTCAACGACATGCTGCACCGCCTGGACTCGGCCCGCGCCCGGCAGCGGGCCTTCGTCGCCGACGCCGCCCACGAACTGCGCAGCCCGCTGACCAACATGCGCACCGAGTTGGAGGTCGCCCAGCACCTGCCGGACGACACCGACTGGCCGGAACTCGCCGAGGACCTGCTCGCCGACGTGCAACGGCTGTCCCGCCTCGTCGACGACCTGCTGCTGCTGGCCCGCTCCGACGAAGGCGTGATCACCACCCGCCTGGAGGAGATCGACCTGGCCCAGTTCGTCGGGGAGGCCGCCGAACGCTATCCCGACGTGGTCTTCGACGACCCCGGCACACCGCTGCCGGCGCTGGCTGAACCGGACACCCTGGCCCGGGTGATCACCAACCTTCTGGACAACGCGGAGCGGCACAAGCGATCCCGAGTCGGTGTTCGGGTCTTCGACGTCGGCGCGGCACTCGTGGTCGAGGTGGCCGACGACGGTCCCGGCATCCCCGAGGCCGACCGGGAGCGCGTGTTCCAGCGGTTCACCCGGCTCGACGACGCCCGCGCTCGCGACGCCGGCGGTTCCGGACTCGGCCTTGCCATCGTCCGTGAGCTGGTGCGCAGGCATCGCGGTTCGGTCACCCTCGGCGACGCTCACCCCGGCCTGCGAGTGGTGGTACGTCTTCCGAAATAGTTCTTCAATCGGCTCGCGGGCCGCCGATCAACCGGGTCGAACAGGTCCGTGGAACCCGCAACCGAGCGGCACCGGAACGGGCACTGGACCCGCAACCCCCGACCTGGAATCTCTATCCCATGCCCGGCCGACATACGCCGGACAAACGGGGGAGACAATTTCTTGCGACGTGCCAAGCTGCCGATGTTCCTGACAGCTCTGACCGCCGTACTCGCCGGCGCCGGTGTTGCTCTGATGGGTTCCGCCGCGCAGGCCGCTCCGGCTGCTCCGGCTGCTAAGTCGAAGTGCACCACCGACGCGAAGCTCGTCCCGACCTGTGGCGTCCTCTGGGGCGGCGCGGCCGGCGGTTTCACCAGCAAGCCCCGGGACCTGGAGCACAAGAACTGGGAGAAGCTGAGCGGCCGCACCGCGACGATCTTCCACACGTACCACAAGGGCGACGAGCCGTTCCCGACCAAGGCCGAGATCGCCATGACCCAGGACCCGGCCAAGCCCCGGGTGCTGCTGCTGAACTGGAAGATCGCGTACGGCTCGAACTGGGCGGCGGTCGCGGCCGGCAAGCAGGACAAGCGGATCGACACGTTCGCCAAGCGGATCAAGGCGTACGACAAGAAGGTCTTCCTGGTCCTCAACCACGAGCCGGAGAACGACGTCAAGCCGCGCAAGGGTTCCGGCATGCAGGCCAAGGACTTCGCCGCGATGTACCGCCACACCATCCAGCGGCTGCGCGCCCAGGGTGCCGACAACGTCGTGAACGTGCTGGCCTACATGGGCAACGAGAAGTGGATGGCGCAGTCCTGGTGGAAGGACCTCTACCCGGGCGACGACGTCATCGACTGGATCGGCCTGGACTCCTACGTCTCGGTCGAGAAGGGCTACTACCACTACGGCGCGTTCGGTGACCTGCTCGACCGCAAGCCCAAGAACGGCGGCCTCGGCTTCTACGACTGGGCGACCACCAAGCACGCGAGCAAGCCGCTGATGATCGCCGAGTGGGGTGGCTACCACCGCATCGGCAAGACCGGCGACAAGGCCGCCGTCTACAACAGCGTCCTGTCGCAGCTGGCCAAGCGCCCGGCGATCAAGGCGATCGTGCACTTCGACACCAAGCACGACGACCAGGGCAACCGTGACATCAGCATCGACAGCACCAAGGCTTCGCTGGCCGCCTTCCAGAAGCTGGCCGCCAACCCGATCTTCAACGTGAAGATCGGCTGACCTGACGACGAGCCGCCATCCCGACCCCGGGTGGCGGCTCGTCGCGTTTGTCGGCGATGTCTTTGTCAGGAGATGTCGATCGCGTCCAGTTCGGCGAAGGCGGCGCCCTTGCCGTACGAGACGGTGTTGGTTCCCGCCTTCAAGGTCACCGGGCGTTCGCTGATCTGCCAGTTGTCCCAGCCGGTGACCGGGTAGTCGACGGTTCCCGCCGCGGCGCCGTTGACGGTCAGGGTGTGGGTGGCCGGTTCCGAGCCGTTCGCGAAACGGGTGTACAGCCGGTAGTCGCCGGCCCTGGGCACGTGGACGGTGAAGGCCACCCGGGTGTCGGCGAAGTCGATCCCGCCGACGACCACACCGTTGCTGGCGCCGCCGGCCGCGTACCGGGCGTTGGCCCTGGTGAAGTTCGCGTCCTCGGCCTCATAACGGATCTTGGCGCCGTCCACGACCGGCCGGCTGCCCTGCCAATCGAGGCGCTGCGAATACATCGCCCGGTAGGTGAAACCGGCGTTCCAGCCGTGGAAGACGATCCGGTCCCGGCCGTCCGGACCGGTCACCACGTCCTGCCCACCGGGCCCGCGCACCGATCCGGCGAACGCGTCGGTCGTCATCAAGGGCACAGCGGCTTTGGTGTACGGACCCCGAAGGCTCGCCGCCGTGGCGTAACTGCTCACGTAGCTGCCGTTGCCGAAGAAGTTGGCGGAGTAGAAGAGCACGTACACCCCGTTGTGCTTCCACAACGTCGGCGCCTCGACCAGAGTGCCCTCGAACGGCTTGTTCTGCTTGATCAGCGCGGTCTCCGCACCGGTCCGGCGCAGCCCGTCCGCACTGACCTGCTGCAGGTGCAGCCAGGTGTCCTGGGCGCAACAGTTGCCGTCGTTCTTCCACAGCATGTAGCGGCGGCCGTTCTCGGCGAACGAGGAGGCGTCGATCGCACCGCCGGTCTCCGGAGTGCAGACCAGCGCGGTGTCCCGGGGCGTGAACGGACCGCCCGGCGCGGTGGCGGTGGCGGCACCGATGCACTGCTTACCGGAGGCCCGGTCGTGCGCGGTGTACCACATCACGAAGCTCTTCGGCCCGGTCGCGAACACCTCCGGCGCCCAGACCCCGCGGTCACCGGATCCGCCCGGCGGGAACGACCAGTCGGGATCCACCCAGGCGCCCAGCGTGGGCAGCGCGTCGGTGCCCTGCACCGCCCAGGTGACCAGGTCGGTGGAGGTGGCCCAGGTGATGTTCCGGCCGTCGCTGTTGGTGGCGTAGGCGTAGTAGGTGCGGCCGGACTTCATGACGTCCGGATCGGCGAAGTTCTGGTCGATGACCGGCCCGGCGGTTGGTGCGGCCGACGTGACGGCCGGTGTGACGTTCGGTGTGACCTTTGGGGTGATCAGGCCGGCGGCCAGGGCCAGACCGATCGCGATGCGCAGGATCATCACAGCTCCCCGGGATCAGGCGTACGCATTGAACGGGATGCCGGCCGGTTTGGCGGCGTTCAGCAGGTACTCGAACGAGCCGTCCTTGATCTTGATGGTGGCCGAGCCGAAGTCAGCCGTCATCAGCCGGTCCCGCAGCGCGACACTGGGCCAGCCGTTCCAGTCGACGAGCGGCGGGTAACGCCAGTTGTGGTAGTGGTTCTCCGGCGGTTCGTCGTTGCTGTTGGCGAGCCGGAAGAAGTGGGTCGACGCGCCGTCCTTGTGGTAGACGATCTTCGGGTGACTGCCGTCGAAACGCACCTGCGAGCGGCTGTAGGTCTTCTGTGAACTGTGCTGAGTGGTGCTGACGTACTCCACCTGGTTGGTTGCCTGGTTCACCCAGGAGATGACGTGCTCCCAGTCGTGCCGGTGCCCGCCGAGCCCACTGCCGGCGACCGCCTGGTCCTTCTCGAAGTAGCCGGCGTAGACGATCGCACACCAGCCGCTGTCACATTTCGACCGCGCGTAGGTCTGCGAGGCGTCCAGATCCCACTGGTCCCGGCAACTGCCGTTGACCGCCCCGGTGGTCTTCAGCCCGCCGGCTAGCGTCCCGTCCGGCCCGATGGCGGAGGTGGCGTAACAGCCGTCGGTGTCATAGTCGAACGCCGGCGAGAACGACTGCTCCAGCCCACCCGCGTTCTGCGGCAGATTCGGCGGCGGATCAGCAAAGGCGGGCGAGCCCGACACCACGAGAAGGAACACGGCGAGGCCGGACACGGCCCCGATCCGGGCTGGGGAACGGAAGCGAAGCATGACTGATCTTCAATGCCTCGAAAGGGATCGGTCAATGCTCCCCGGTTCCGGAACCCGGGAGCAGCCGGTTCATATGCCGGTTATGTAGATCCCGTCTACGTAGATTCCATCTACCTCAACGCTGAGTGGCGAGGTCTCCGGTGCGGGAGCGCTTTACCGCGTACATCGCGGCGTCGGCCTGGGCCAGTAGGTCGTCGGAGTCGCCGGAGCCGTAAGGGGACCAGGCGACGCCCAGGCTGGCGTGGGGGATCAGGGTGTTGCCGCCGATTCGGACGCGGGCGGTGCTCAAGGCCGTGAGCAGGTCGGCGCCGATGCGTTCGGCGTGGTCGCGGCCGGTCACGTCGCGGCAGACGGCCACGAACTCGTCGCCGCCGATCCGGCCTACGATCGCGCCGGGCGGTACCGCGCTGCGCAGGCTGACCGCCACGTGGCTGAGCAGCAGGTCGCCGGCGGCGTGGCCGTACCGGTCGTTGATCGGTTTGAAGGCGTTGAGGTCCAGGAAGATCACCGCGGTGCCGGCGTGCGGATCGTCGGCGTCCAACGCCTCCCGGAGCGCGGTCATCGTCGCGGCCCGGTTGTGGCAGCCGGTCAGCGCGTCGAAGGTGGCCTGCCGCCACAGACGTTCGCGCAGCAGGGCCTCCTCGGTGACGTCCGCCAGGCAGACGATCGCGCCGGTGACGGTGCCGGCGTCGTCGGTCAGCGCCCGCAGGTTCGCCCGGATCCGGCGGCTTCCGGCACCCGGTTCGCGATGCCCGTACTCGAAATCGGTGTCCTTGCCCGTCAAGACCCCGGACAGTGCCTCGGCGACCACCGGGCGGTCCATCGGCTCGGCCAGATCCAGCAGCGCCTCCGTGAGCGGGCCGCCGACCTGGGCTTTCACCTGCTGGGCGGCGCGCTCGTTGAGGAAGGTGATCCGGCCGTCGTGGCCGGCCTGCAGAATCGCGAGGGGAATCGTCTCGGTGAGCCGGCGCATCAGCTGTTCGGCGGCCCGGACCGCCTCCTGCGCCGCCATCTCGTCGGAGATGTCCAGCATCTCGGCGACCACCCGAGGATCGTCCGGGTCGTTGAGGAAGTTGTGGTTGGTCACCTCGAACCACACGGTGCGCCCGTCGCGGTGCAGGTGGCGCAGCCGTACCCGGCGGGCTGATCCGGATGGGGTGCCCAGCATGTCGACCCAGCTGGCGATGGCCCGTTCCTGGTCGTCGGGGTGGACGAGGCCGAGGGTGCGCTCGCCGGTGAGTTCGGCGGGGGTCCAGCCGAGCAGGGCGGTGATCTCGTCGCCGACTTCGATGACCACCGAGATCTGGTTCTTGACCATCGTGACGTGCCGGGGCCGGACGTTCTCGGGGCGCAGCGTCTGCTCGGCGGAGAGCGTCGATCCGCTGATGATGCCGAGGTAGACGCCGAACCGGTGGGAGGCGTCGATGAAATGGATCCGCGTCTTGTCGTCGGGTGCCGCGCTCAGGCGCACCCGGCAGCCCGACACCCCTTCGACGACGGCCTGGGTCCAGGAGTCCACGACCAGCCGGTGATCCTCGGCGACGACCAGCCCGAGCATCGAGGACACGCCCTCGACGGGCCGCATCCCGAGTTCGTCGACCTCTGGGGGCATCGGCACGAACAGCCCGGTCGGCCCGATCGCCGAGATGAAGGCGTCCGGATACTTCGCCACCAAGGCGGCGAGTACGGCGTCCCGGTCGTCCGGTTTCATCAGCTGTTTGTCGGCCACACAGCTATCCATCGACGGCCGGGCCGCGATCTGAGACTTTTTCGACGATGTTCGGTTGTGAACGGGTCTGAGCGGGCGTGCTCGGTTCGTGGACTTGTTTCGTTGCGGTGAACATATTTCACCTCATGCGTGCTCGTGTGTTTGTCGCGTTGATCGCACTCTTTCTCGGCGGGCTGGTCCTGCCGCAGCCGGCCTCGGCGGCCACGCCCCTGATCTACGCCACCTTCAAGGGCGACGGGGCGGCCGACCAGGAGCTGTGGATCTACCAGTCCACCGACGGCGGCCTCAACTACAGCGTCTTGTACGACACCAACTTCCGCGGCCCGACCGGAGTCCTGCGGGACCCCAGCATCATCAAGCGGGGCAGTACGTACTTCATCGCCTACACGTGGCAGTCGTGGACGACGAACTCGACGTACTTCGCCGTAGCCCGCAGCACCGATCTGCTGAACTGGACGAACATCGCCACCGTCCCCTCCGGGATCAGCAGTACCAAGTTCACCTGGGCGCCCGAGTTCTACATCGAGGGCAGCACCGTCTACGTGATCACCAACGTGGCGCAGACGACGTGCTCGGAGTGCTTCCGGCCGTACGTCTACACCGCGCAGAACACCGATCTCACGTCGTGGAGCGGCCCGCAGCAGATGTGGGGTCTGGGCACCAACCACATCGACGCGTACGTGGTGAAGTCCGGCAGTACCTGGCACTCGTTCGTCAAGAACGAGACCACCAAGTACATCGAGCACTGGACCAGCACCGACCGGCTCACCGGCGGCTGGATCAACCGGGGCAACCTGTGGGCGTCCGGTTACGAGGGCCCGTCCCTGGTCCGCCTCGACGACGGCCGGTGGCGCATCTACGTCGACAAGTACACCAACGGCGGCCTGTGGACCGCGACCAGCTCCGACCTCAACACCTGGACCGGTCTGAGCGCGGTCGGCTGCTCGGGCTGCCGGCACGGCACCGCCATCCCCCGTTGATTGGACATCCCCATGACACCGCTACGCCGCCTTCTCCTCGTCCCCCTGGTAGCCGCCCTGACCGCGCTCGGTGGAGTCGCCGTCACCTCGTCCCCGGCGGCCGCCGCCACCAACTCGTTCCGTGGAGTCAACTGGGCGGTGCTCGGTGACAACTTCAGCACCGGGCCGCTGGTGATCTCCGGCCTCAGCTCGTCGGACAGTTACGCGACGGTGCAGGCCAAGGCCAACGCGCTCTACGACGACATGGCCACCATCGGCGTCAACACCGTTCGACTGCCGATCAACACCCACACCGTCGGTACGGCGTGGTGGAGCGCCTACCGGGGTGCCATCGACGCGGCCACCGCCCGTGGCTTCAAGGTCATCCTGGCGTACTGGGAGGACGGCGCGGCCTCCGGCGGCCGGATCACCAACACCGCCGCGTGGAACACCATGTGGTCCAACGTGACCTACCTGTACGGCGCGAACACCAACGTCTACTTCGAGCCGATGAACGAGCCGCACGGCTACACCTCGGCCGAGTGGCGCAACGTGGCGGCGGCCTGGATGAGCTACCACTACTCGGCGGTGCCGGCCCGCACCCTGATCGGCGGCACCGGTTACAGCCAGGACCTGCGCGACGTGTGCAACGACAGCCGGTTCAGCGGCACGCTCCTCT
Source organism: Actinoplanes derwentensis (assembly GCF_900104725.1). Taxonomy (NCBI): domain Bacteria; kingdom Bacillati; phylum Actinomycetota; class Actinomycetes; order Micromonosporales; family Micromonosporaceae; genus Actinoplanes; species Actinoplanes derwentensis. The sequence continues at coordinate 3,951,764 of NZ_LT629758.1, read as the reverse complement.
CGTTCCACCACTACGCGTTCTTCTACACCGCGATGACGTACGACGCGTGGCGCACCCACGTACAGACCCGCCTCGGCAACTGCGCGTCCCGGGCGGTGGTGACCGAGTTCGGCGCCCCGATGTCGACCGGCCTCAACTACGCCGACGCGGCCAGCACCGACAACTTCGTCCGCCACATCCGCGCCGTCACCCAGGTGATGCGGGACAACCAGATGGGCGGCACGTACTGGCCGGCCATCGGCGGCAAACCCACCGGCACCTCCGGGTACGACTACTACTCGATGTTCGCCCTGTCCGGCTCCGGCACCAACTTGAACCTGACCGTCCGCAACACGTCGGGCAAGGACCGCCTCCGCTACGGCTGGGGCCTCTGACCTGATCGTCGCCGCGGCGGGGCGCCGTCCCGCCGCGGTGGGCTGTCCGCTGCGTCGGCGGACTGGACAATAACTGTTAACGACCTTAATAATTTGACCTCCGTCGATCCCCGCGCGGAGGAGTCTCATGCGCCGCACCCGTTCCCTTGTTCTGTCCCTGGTCGCGGCGGTTGTCGCCGCCGGGCTCACCCTGCACGCCGTCAGCCCGGCCAGCGCCGCGGCCACCACTGCCAGCTTCGCCGAAGTGTCCGACTGGGGCTCGGGCTGGCAGGGTGAGTACACGATCACCAACGGCGGTACGTCCGCCCTCACCTGGCGGGTCGAGTTCGACCTGCCGTCCGGCACCGGGCTCGCGTCCTACTGGGATGCGCTGCTCACCAGTTCCGGGCAGCACCACACCTTCACCGGCCGGTCCTGGAACGCGAGCGTCGCCCCCGGTGCCTCGGTCACGTTCGGTTTCGTCGGCACCGGCTCCGGAGGCCCGGCCGGGTGCAAACTGAACGGTGTGTCCTGCACCGGTACGACCACACCGACGACTGCACCGACGACCACCACGCCCCCTTCCGGTGTCACCCCGGTAGCCAGGAACGGGCAGCTCAAGGTGTGTGGCCGACAGCTCTGCAACGCGCAGGGCAAGGCGATCCAACTGCGCGGCATGAGCACGCACGGCCTGCAGTGGTACTCCAACTGTGTCAACGACGCCTCGCTGAACGTGCTGGCGAACGAGTGGAACGCGGCCGTCCTGCGAATCTCGATGTACATCCAGGAGGGTGGCTACGAGACCGACCCGGCCGGGTTCACCGCCAAGGTCAACGACTACATCGAGAAGGCGACCGCCCGCGGCCTGTACGCGATCGTCGACTGGCACATGCTGTCGCCCGGTGATCCGAACTTCAACCTGGCGCGGGCCAAGACCTTCTTCCAGCAGATCGCGGCACGGCACAAGGACAAGACCAACATTCTGTACGAGATCGCGAACGAGCCGAGTGACGTCCACTGGGCCTCGATCAAGTCGTACGCCGATCAGTTGATCCCGGTGATCCGAGCCCAGGATCCGGACGGTGTGGTGCTGGTCGGGACCGAGGACTGGTCGTCGCTGGGCGCCTCCGGCGACGGGCAGGGCGTGTCGAGGATCCTGGCGAATCCGGTGAACGCCGCGAACATCATGTACACGTTCCACTTCTACGCGGCCTCGCACGACGACTACTACCTGACCACGTTCCGGGACGCGATCGCGAAGCTGCCGATGTTCGTGACCGAGTTCGGCACTCAGCAGGCCACCGGTGACGGTGGCAACGACTTCGCCCGGGCCCAGCAGTACCTGGACCTGATGGCGCAGTCCAAGGTGAGCTGGGTGAACTGGAACTACTCCGACGACATGCGCTCCGGCGCGGTCTTCACCGAGGGCACCTGTGCCGCCGGGGCCTACGCGGGCACGGCCCGTCTGAAGCCGGCCGGCGTCTGGATCCGTGACCGGATCCGCACACCCGACGACTTCTGACCCCCGCCCGCGAAGAGCCGCCCCGCCGATCGGTGGGGCGGCTCTTTACCGCCCTTGATACCTAGAACTACTATGCCTCGTACTTCTAGGTATGGAAGGAGGCGCCCGTGCGGGTGACCAAGGATCTGGTGGCCGCCTCGGCGACGCCGATCGTGCTCGGCATCCTCGCCGACGGCGAGAGCTACGGGTACGCCATCCTGCGGCGCATCAGCGACCTGTCCGGTGGCGAACTGGACTGGACCGAAGGTTTCCTCTACCCCCTGCTGCACCGGCTGGAGCGTCTCGGTCACGTCGAGGCGTACTGGCACGCGGCGGCCGGGGAGCGCCGCCGCAAGTACTACCGGATCACCAAGCAGGGCCGGGCCGAACTGGCCGAACAGCAACGTCAGTGGCAGACCGTCGTCGAAGCGCTGACACAGGTCTGGCCCCTGCTCATTCCTCGGGAGGGCATCGCGTGACCGTCACCAACGGCAAGGACGAACTGGAGGCCCAGTTCGCGCAGTGGCGGGAGTACGTCCGCCGCCGCCCGGAGCTGGTGGAATCCGACGCCGACGAGCTGGAGGACCACCTCCGGAACTCCGTCGACGAACTGGCGACTCTCGGGCTGGACCGTGACGAGGCGTTCCTCATCGCGGTCAAGCGGATGGGTGGCCTGGACGACCTGTCCCGCGAGTTCGCCCGCGAGCACTCCGAACGGCTGTGGAAACAGCTGATGTTCACCGGCGAACCCGGCGACCCGGCGACGAAGAACCGGTCCCGGCGCGATCTGATCGCGATGCTCGTCTGCGCGGCCGGTGCCGCCGTCACGATCAAGCTTCCGATCCTGTTGGGGGCGAGTGACGAGTTCTACGGCACCAACGCCGCCCTGCTCGCGCTGCCCTGGCTGGCGGCGTTCCTGCTGTGGCGCCGCCGCCCCGCCACCTGGGTGTACGGGGTGCTGACGGCCCTGTTCGCGGTGGGTGCGGTCGCGGCGAACGCTTACCCGCTCGGCGAGGACTCCCAGTCGGCCGGGATCGTGATGACCCACCTTCCGCTGGCGTTGTGGCTGGTGGTGGGCCTGGCCTACGTGTCCGACGACCTGCGCTCGTCACGACGGCGGATGGATTTCATCCGCTTCACCGGCGAGTGGTTCGTCTACCTCGTACTCATCGGTCTCGGTGGTGGGGTTTTCGTCGCCTTCCTGTACGGGATCTTCAACGCCATCGGCATCGAGGCCGACGAGGTGATCAGCGAATGGGTCGTGCCCACCGGGATGGTGGCCGCGACGGTCGTCGCCGGATGGCTCGTCGAGGTCAAACAGGGTGTCATCGAGAACATCGCGCCGGTGCTCACCCGCCTGTTCACCCCGCTGTTCACCGTCGCGCTGCTGGTCTTCCTCGTCACCGTCGGCTGGAACGGCCGGGGCATCGACATCGACCGGGAGACCCTGGTGATGTTCGACCTGCTGCTCGCGGTGGTCCTGGGACTGCTGCTGTACTCGCTGTCGGCCCGGAACCCGCAGGCGCCGCCCGGACCGTTCGACGTGATGCAGCTCGCCCTCGTGGTCAGCGCCCTGGTCATCGACGCGCTGGTGCTCTACATGATGACCGGCCGGATCGCCGAGTACGGCACCACCCCGAACAACGTGACGGCACTCGGCCAGAACATCGTTCTCCTGGTCAACCTGACCTGGTCGGCGTGGCTGCTGCTGGGCTTCGTCCGCCGCCGCACCGGCTTCGCGGCCATCGAGCGCTGGCAGACCGCATACCTGCCGGTGTACGCCGTCTGGTTCTGGACCGTCGTCCTGGTCCTGCCCCCGCTGTTCAGCTTCCGCTGACGGATCAGAAGGGGACGGTCTCACCGTCGAGTGCCCAGGATCCTCTGGGCACTCCGCCCGGCGTTTCGCCGCCGTCGTGAGCAACACCAGCGGCCCGCCTCATTGTCGACGGCATTGCGCTTGTCGCCGGCATCGCGCTTTTGCCGGATAGCCCCTGGACGCCGATCACGTTCAGCAGCCGGAGCCGGTCGGCGGCGTCGCTGCCGGGCGCGGCCGAGTAGGCGACGATCCGCACGTCGCTGCCGGGCACGGTCAGCAGATCGCAGTCGACCACGAACGTGCCCACCTCGGGATGACGGACGGTCTTCTGGTTCGACTCGTGGACACCGACCGCCCCGCTGTCCCAGAGCCGGGTGAAGTCGTCGCTGGCCATCCGCAGATCCGTCACCAGGGCCCGCAGGCCCGGGTCGGCCGGATAACGGGCGGCCGCCGCGCGCAGGTCGGTGACCATCGCCGTCTGGAACGCGGCACTCAGCTCGGGAGTGTGCCGGATCCGGCTCGGTACGGCGGTGAACGACCGCCACGCGATGTTGCGCTCCCGCCCGCCCAACGCCGACAGATCGCCGGTCAGGGCCGCGGAGAGCGGGTTCCACAGGATGACGTTCCATGCGGCGTCGCACACGGTGAGCGCGACACCGTCGAGCTGGTCGAGCAGACGGTGCACGCCCGGTGGGATGTGTGCCGTGATCTGGCCCCGCCCGGGTGGTGCCTGACCGGCCAGAACATGCAAATGCTCGTGTTCGGCGGGTGACAGGCGAAGAGCCCGGGCAAGAGCCGCCAGCACCTGTACGGACGGTGACGTGGACCGGCCCTGTTCCAACCGCACCACGTAGTCCACCGACAGCCCCGCCAACTGTGCCAGTTCCTCACGCCGCAACCCGGCCGCCCGGCGCACCCCGCTCGACGGGAGACCCGCTTCCTGGTGCGTCGTGCGATCCCGCCAGCTCCGCAGGGCCCGGCCGAGTTCCGGTGATCCGCTCACGTCATCCAGTATCACCTCGTCCCGAGCGAATAGCCTGGTACCAGCAGTCCCTGGTTGAGCCCGCCCCGCCGACGAACCATGGATCGCATGACGACCACACTGATCACCGGAGCCAACAAGGGTCTCGGCTTCGAGACCGCCCGCCAGCTGATCGAGGCCGGGCACACCGTCTATGCCGCGTCCCGCGACGCCGACCGGGGCCGGGTCGCCGCCGACAAGCTCGGCGCCCGCTTCGTCCAACTGGACGTCACCGACGACGACTCGGTCCGGGTCGCCGCCGAGTTCGTGCGTGCCGACAGCGGCCGCCTCGACGTGCTGGTCAACAACGCAGGCATCACCGGGGTCGGCAAACTCGGTGAGCGGATCGCCGAGACCACCGCCGCCGACATGGCACACGTCTTCGACACCAACCTCTACGGCCCGGTCCGGGTCACCAACGCGTTCCTCCCCCTGTTGCGGGCCGCCGAGTCACCGGTGGTGGTCAACGTCAGCAGCGGCCTCGGCTCGATCGCCCTGTGCACCGACCCGGAGCGGGTCGAATCCCGGGTCAACGTGCTGGACTACACCTCGTCGAAGACCGCCCTGGTCATGGTCACGACGCAGTATGCCAAGGCCTTCCCCGCGATCCGTTTCAACGCGGTCGACCCCGGCTACACCGCCACCGACCTGAACGGCCATTCCGGCCCGCAGACCATCGAGGAGGGCGCGGAGATCCTGGTCCGGATGGCCACGATCAGCGCCGACGGCCCGACCGGCGGCTTCTTCGACAGGCATGGATCAGTCACCTGGTGATCTAGGGTGCTCCTATGGGGAGGGACTTCGACTACTCACCGTGGGACTTCTGGATCGAGGCGGGCGAGGAGGAGCAGACCCGGCAACATCTGGTACGGGACCAGCTCAACGCGCTGCCCGGCCACCAGATCGCGACGGGCTGTTTCGTCTCCGAGTTGGCGTCGGTGCGCAACGACGCACTGGTCCTGGGCCCACGCACCTATGTGGCGGCGGGCGCCTACCTGACCGGAACGGTCCGGGCCGGGCGGGACTGCTCGATCAACGCCTACACCGTGGTCCGCGGCCACGTCGAGATCGGTGACGCGGTCCGGATCGGCGCCCACACCTCGATCCTCGGCTTCAACCACAACATGACCGACCCGGACGTCGAGGTCTTCCGCCAGCCGCTGACCAGCAAGGGCGTCACCATCGGCGACGACGTGTGGATCGGCTCGCACGTGGTAGTGCTCGACGGCGTCACGGTCGGCGACAAGGCTGTCCTCGCGGCCGGCGCGATCGTCACCAAGAGCGTGCCATCGGGCGCGGTCGTCGCCGGAAACCCGGCCCGCGTGATCAAATGGCGCGTCCCGCCGACGTTCCACCCGGAAGCGTCCCGGCCGTCCGGGCTCGCCACCTTCGCGGCGGCCGTCAAAGCAGACGCGGTCCGGATTCTGGACCGTTGCTTCGACGGTGACCTATTCGTGGACACGCCCGGCGCCGCGCCTACGGTCCGCGCCCAGTGCGACGCCGTCGAGATCGCCGACCTGTTGCTGGGAACGGCTCCACCACAGCTTCCCGCCGAGGCCCAGCGGGACCGGCTGCGCGGCTGGCAGAACCCGGTCACCGGCCTGGTCGCAACATTGCAGCCGGACGCCTCCCGCAGCCCCGGCCCCGAGCTGGGCCTCCGTCAGCCCGGCTTCACTGATCCGGACGCCGGCTATCACGTGCTGGCCGTCGGCTACGCGCTCGACCTGCTCGGAAGTTCCTTTCAACATCCGATCCGGCTGGTGGAGACGGCTGGCATCGCCGAAGCGCTGGCGAAACTGCCCTGGGAGAGCGGCGCGTGGCACGGCGGGCACTGGGTCGACATCCTCGGCACGGCCCTGCACTGGAATCGCCGGATGGGCGAACCCACCGGTGCCGAGGCGTTGTTCGGCTGGCTGCTGCTCAACGCTGACCCGCGTACCGGGATGTGGGGTTCGCCGCGCCCGGACGACGGTCTGCTGCAGATCGTGAACGGCTTCTATCGCGCGTCGCGGGGCACGTTCGCCCAGTTCGGGCTGCCGCTGCCCTACCCGGAGCGGGTGATCGACACGGTCCTCGCGCACGCCGGGGACACCCGTGTGGTCCGCCCGGACCGGCAGAACGCCTGCAACATCCTCGACATCGCCCACCCGCTCTGGCTCACCCAGTCCACCGGCCACCGCACACCCGAGGTGCGAGCCCTGGCCGGGAAGCTGCTGACCGACGCGCTCGGCCACTGGGCCCCGGGCCAGGGTTTCGGCTTCCACCCGTCCCGAACCCCACCCGGCCTGCAGGGCACCGAGATGTGGCTGGCCAGCATCTGGTTCCTGGCCGACCTGGCAGGCACCGCCGACGACCTGGGCTACCGCCCCCGAGGCGTCCACCGCCCCGAACCATGGACATCGATGTAGAACGTGTTCTAGTTTCAGGGATGACGGAGCTGCCGATCCGGCGGATCGACTTTCGGCTGGAGACCATCCCCGTTTCAGTGGCTGCCCAGCCATCCGAAGTTCGGGCTGATGTGTAATGCGATCAGCATCATCGCTGTGGCCTTTGAGAGTTCATCGGGGCTTCCACTCGGCGGGCCATTCCGCGAATCAGTGATCCGGAGGCCGCCGCGGAGGCCTGATTTCACGGCGCTCTCCGGCGTCGACTGCGCGACCGCGAACCCGCTGGTCACCATCCGGAACCCGGCCGCACTGGACAGCTGGACCCAGCCGGTTCTGGAGTTGCTGATGGTCGCGGGCGCGATCGCCGCGCTGGTGCACGCGGTCCTCTGGTGGCGGCGGCGCGGCGACGCGTCGAACCTCGGCCTGTGGCTCGCCATCGTCGTCTACGTGCTGATTCTGGAACCGCCGCTGTACTTCCCGGACTGGTTCGGGCTCGATGACCAGGTCGGGCTGATCTTCGTGCACAACGTGTTCACGGTGCAGTTCCTCTTCGACCGGCTGCGTTGTACATCGTCGCGCTCTACCCGGCGATGACCTATCTGGCGTACGCGATCCTGCAGCGCACCGGCATCCTGGACCGGCGGCATCCGCTGATCGGCGCGGCCTGCGTCGCGGTGGTGTTCCACGTCGGCTACGAGATCCTCGACCAGCTCGGACCGGGACTGGGCTGGTGGGTGTGGCACCCGGCGGCACCGTCGAACACTCCGATGTTCGGTGCTGTGCCACTGACCAGTGCGGTGATCTTCGCGGCCGCCGCCCCGTTCGGGACCGCGCTGCTGACTCGACTGCTGCTGGCCGGTAAGCCGTTGCGGGTCTGGCGGGTGCTTGCGGTAGCCGTACCCACGCCGCTCTTCATGATGTTGTTCTCGCTGCCCACGCTGCCGTTCGGGCCAACCGGCCGGGCGATCGTGCTGTGGGCGGAGCTGGCGCTGCTGGTGTTCGCAGCTGTTGCCGGGTTCGGGCGGCGGGAGCCGAGCCGGGACTTCTATCCGCCGGTCGCCGCCGCCGTCTACCTGGCGGTGATGGCGCTGCTGTGGACCGCCTGACGTCACGGCCTGTTGCGGCCATCGAATCGCATCGATAGCATCGGCCGCGGGCGATGTTACGGAACGGTTAATTCGACAGCGAGAATGAAAGCTTTCAATCGCCCGCATCCCCAGTCCCCGTCCACGTTTGGATCCCCCATGTCCAGAGTGTTCACCGGCGTCATCGCGGCCCTGACCGCCGTGTCGCTGGCCGTCGTCGGCATCCCCACCGACCCGGCACCGGCGGTAGCCGCCGACCCCACCTCCACCACCGAGAACCTGAACCGGGGCCTGATCAGTCTCCGGACCGCCACCGGCAACTTCCTGTCCTGGCGGCTGCTCAAGTCCGACCCGGCCGGCGTGAGCTTCGCCGTCTACCGCGGCGACACCCGGATCACCACCACCGGCGGCACCAACTTCACCGACGCGGGCGCCCCGGCCGGCGCGGCCTACACCGTCCGCCCGATCACCGGCGGCGTCGAGAGCCTGGCCGCGGCCACCCCGACGGTCGCGCTGGCCGCCGCGTACCAGGACGTGCCGATCCAGATCCCGGCCGGCGGGACCACCCCGGACGGCGTCGCCTACACGTACGCCGCCAACGACGCCTCGGTCGGCGACCTGGACGGCGACGGCGCCTACGAGATCGTCCTGAAATGGGATCCGTCCAACGCCAAGGACAACTCCCAGTCCGGCTACACCGGGCCGGTCTACATCGACGCGTACAAGCTCAACGGCACCCGCCTGTGGCGCATCAACCTCGGTAAGAACATCCGGGCCGGCGCGCACTACACCCAGTTTCAGGTGTTCGACTACGACGGCGACGGCAAAGCCGAGGTCGCCATGAAGACCGCCGACGGTACGGCCGACGGGGCGGGCGTGGTGATCGGCAGCTCCAGCGCCGACTACCGGAACTCGTCCGGTTACATCCTCACCGGGCCCGAGTTCCTGACCGTCTTCAACGGCCAGACCGGCCGGGCCCTGGCGACCGCCGACTACGTGCCCGCGCGTGGCACCGTCTCGTCCTGGGGTGACAGTTACGGCAACCGGGTCGACCGGTTCCTGGCCGGCACCGCCTACATCAACGGCACGTACCCGAGCATCATCATGGCCCGTGGCTACTACACCCGCTCGGTGGTCGCCGCCTGGGACTTCCGCAACGGCGCACTGACCCGCAAGTGGACCTTCGACAGCAACTCGTCGACGAACGGGTCCGCCTGGACCGGCCAGGGCAACCACCAGCTCTCCATCGCCGACGTCGACAGCGACGGCAGGGACGAGATCATGTACGGGGCGATGGCCATCGACGACAACGGCTCCGGCCTGTGGGTCAACGGGCAGGGTCACGGCGACGCGTACCACGTCGGTGATCTGATCCCCAGCCGTGCCGGACTGGAAGTCTTCAAGGTCAACGAGAGCACCAGCAAACCGGCCGCCTGGATGGCCGACGCCCGGACCGGCGCGATCATCTGGTCCAACCCGACCTGTGGCTGCGACAACGGCCGCGGTGTCTCGGCCGACATCTACGCCGGCAGCGCCGGAGCCGAGTCCTGGTCCAGCGCGTACTCGAACCTCTACAACACCAGCGGCGCCAGCATCGGCCGCAAACCGTCCAGCGCCAACTTCGTCATCTGGTGGGACGGCGACGCCCAGCGCGAACTCCTCGACGGCACCCGCATCGACAAGTACGGCACCAGCGCCGACACCCGGCTGCTGACCGCCAGCGACGTGCACTCCAACAACGGCACCAAGGCCACCCCGTCGTTGCAGGCCGACATCCTCGGCGACTGGCGCGAGGAGGTCATCTGGCCGACGACGAACAACACCGCGCTGCGGATCTACTCGACGACCGACGCGACGAGCATCTCCCGCCCGTCCCTGATGCAGGACCGGATGTACCGCGAGGCAGTGGCGTGGCAGAACACCGCCTACAACCAGCCGCCGCACCCCTCGTTTGCCATTTCGTAGATCAACCACGGTTCTGGGCCGTCTCTGGGCCGTCGTCCCCGCCGAGCAGCGCATCGAGGATGCGTCGCGCCCGGCGGGGACTGTCCGGCATCAGATGGGCGTAGACCCGCAGCGTGAACGCCGGATCCGAGTGCCCCAGCCACTCGGATACCGCTTTGACGCTCTCCCCGCCGTCCAAGAGCGCGGAGGCGTAGAAGTGCCGCATGGCGTGCATCCCGTTCGCCCGGACCACCTCGATCTCGGCGGCCTTGAGCGCCGGATGCCAGATCTGGTTGGCGGCAACCTGCTGGCGTATAGCCGTCCGCCCCAGAGTGGTGAACACCAGCGGGACAGTGACCTGTCGGCCGTGGACCGGGTCCTCCCACGGCAGGCTCACGGCATGCGCCCCGAACCTTTTCAGATGAGCCTGGACGGCTACACCGACACCAGGCGGCAGAGGCACCTGACGTTCCTTGTCACTCTTCGGCAACCCGAACACCAGCCGGGATCCGACCCGCTTGACCTGTCGCCGGATCGTCAGCCAGCCGTCCTCGAAGTCGAAATCGCCCGGGGCGAGACCGAAGATCTCTCCCTGTCGCGCACCGCAGCCAGCGCCGACATCGACGACCGGCCGGTACCGGAGTGAGACCGCCGCGCGCACCACCGTGACCATCTCGACCGTCCACGGGACCAGCTTCGGCAGCACCGGCGTCGGCGCCACCACCGACCGGGCCGAACAGGGATTCTTGGCGATCAGACCATCGTCGACCGCAGCGGTCAGAATCCCGCTCAGATGAGCGAACAACACCACCCGGGTGTTGTCCGCCAGCCCTCGGCCGACCAGCCAGGAAAGCCACTCCCGGACCGTGCTGGGCTGGATCGCGGCGACCGCCCGCTTGCCGAAGAAGGGGACCAGGTGGTTACGGATCCGCGATCGGACCCCCACCCTGGTCGACTCGTCGAACCGGTGGGTGAGCAGCCAGCTCCCGGCGAACTCGTCGAAGGGCTTCTTCCCCTTCGCCGGGTCGACGTAGTCACCCCGGATTTTGTCCGTCTCGATGCCACTGAGAAATTCGTCCGCCGCCCTCTTCGCCCGGTCGGGGAAGGATTTGCTGCGCTCATTCCCGTCGGGTGCGATGTAGCGGACGCGGTACCGCAGGCCCACACCGTGGCGGTCGGTCTTTACGCGCTGGTCCTTGCCGTCCGGACCTTCGATGGTCCTGAACCAGCGGTCTTCTACGTGGCCCATGGCTACGCCGCCTCCTGCTCGTGGAACCAGGTCCGGACCGCCACCGGGTCGTAGCGGAGGTGCCGGCCGACGCGGGCGGCCGGGGGACCGTAGTGGCGCTTGCGCCACGTGTAGAGCGTCTCCGGTGGCACGCGAAGGAACGCGGCCACGTCGGTGACCGTCCAGCGCTGGTCCTCGATAGGTGTTGCCATGGGTCCTCTCCGTCGGTTAGCCGTCAAGGCGTTCTTGACGGTCGATGGCCGTTCACGCGGCCAGGGTGGTCAGGTAGTCCCTGGCGGCGTTCTGGTGTTCTCGGGCCATCGCGGCGGAGGTGGTGGCGAGCATGGCGTCTGCGGGTGTGCGCCATCCGGCGCCGACGAATTCGAGAAAGTTGACGACCAGCGTGGTCGGGGTCCCAGCCGTGTCGGTCTGCTCCGGTCCGGCTGACTGTGCCCGGCGGAACTCGACCCGCTGGTCGCGGAGCAGAGCGAAGGTGATGGAGTAGCGGCGGGATTTGGTGAGGAAGTGGCCGCCGAAGCCGAGCATGTGCGCCCAGCGCCGCAGCCGGGCGTACGGGTTGCGCCGTGCCGGAGGCTCGGCCTGCTCGCCGGGTGTGGCCAGGTCGGTGGCGGTGCAGGTGGGGCAGGCCGGATACCGAGTGCGGGTATGACAGGTCGGGCAGGTCCAGGCTGGGACGAAGCCCGCCACGGGGAACGGTTCCCGTAGTGGCTGGTCGGTCCAGCGGGCTGGTGGGGTGGAGTCGTGGCGGAAGTTGCCGAGTCGCCAGCAAGCGTCGATGAGGCGTTCGGTGTGGGTGCCGTCGGGGTTGGCGTACAGGTCGACGGTCTCGGTGGTGAGTCGGCTGGAGGTGTGGCCGGTGATCTCGGTGGCTTTGGTGGCGTACTTCGCCAGGTAGGCCGCTACCTGGCCGTCGGTGACCTCGCCCTGTCCGGCCACCGTGATCACTTTGGTGAGGATCTGTTCGCCCCAGGCGATCGGCCAGCCACCGGGCCGGGCGGGGTGTGGGGCGGTGGTGAACGTGACGGTGGCGGCGGCGTGGTCGATGGCGTCGACCAGGTCGGCGGCGTCCAGTCCGGGCGGGGGCGCGAGGACCGTGTCGGGCTGGTCGGGGTCGAAGCCGTCGAGGCGGATGATGGCGTGGAAGTGCGCGACGCCACGGCGTTGCATCTCGGCGGCCTTGCCGAACGACAGCCTGACCGGTGGCACCCATCGCACCCGGGTCTTGCCCCGGTTTTCAGAGATGACCGGGACGTCGGGGATGCCGAGCTGGCGGGATCGGGCGTGGATGCGGCGGGTGATGGCGATGGTGGTGCGCCGCCACAGTTCACCGGCCGCGTGGTTCCACACGACCTGGGCGTCGTGGTCGTAGCAGTCCAGGCACAGCGGTGTCCCGAGGCGCCGGTCTTCGGCGTCGTGACGGGCGAAGCAGGCCAGCCGGGTTCCGTGGGGGCAGACGGTCAGGTCGCGGCGGGCGTGGCAGGGTTCCGGGCGGCAGTCGCAGTCCTTGCGCCGGGTGCAGGTGTGCCGTCGGACGGCCCGGGTGTGGACCTGGCCGAAGCTGGGGGCGGTGAAGGTGGGGAACACGGCCGGATGGTGAGCGACCTGTTCAGGGACGCCCTTGCCGCCGATCAGGCCGGTGCGCACTACCTGGTAGGCGTCGTTCTGGTAGCGCTGCGAGCAGGCCGGGCACACTGCGGCCCGGCGGTTTCCGCACGGCTTGTAGATGACGCCGTCGGGCATGTCCGCCGTCGAGCGGGCGGCCAGCAGACGGCCGGTGGCCGCTTCGACGGTGGCGAGCATTCCGGCGAGCTGTACCGGGCGGGTGCAGTCGGCGGCCGGGCGCACGTGCGACAGCCAGGCCGGGTAGTCGTCGCGGGTGGCGCGGGCGACCGCTTGGCGGGCCAGGTCGGTGGAAGTGCGGTACCAGGCGGGAACGGCCGGTGTGTCGGCGCACGTCGGCGCGCCCGAGCCGGTGGGCTCGGGTGCGACGGGAAGCGTCGACAGGGTCACGGGGTTCGTCTGCTCCTTCGGCGATGGTGAGAGAGGGTTGGCTCGGCGGCCGGGGCCGTACCCGAAGCGGGTTGCTTCGGGTACGACGCTGGTTGTCGAGTCGCTTACCGGGTTGCCGTGCTCGGGCGACGGCCGTTGACGGCAGGGATCGGCGCCGAGATGAGGTGCGTCAGGGCGTCTACCGCTTGCTCGGAGTTGATCCGAAGCCGGGCCGCGAGTTGACCGGTGCTGATCTGTTCGCCGTCGTTCTCGGCGCGGTACTGCCTGGCGGCCTCGCGGGCGCGTTCCAGCAGGTCAGGCGCTACGGTCGGCAGTTCCAGTTGCACCACGTCCGGCTCTGTGACAGGAGTGCCGGTGGCGGGACGGGGCAATGGTGCTGCGGCCGGGGCGTCGGACTTGTGGGGACGCGGGCGAGGTGCCGGGGCGACCGGGAGAGACGTGGCGGTCGATCGGTCCGGGCTGGTCGAGGTCGGCTTGGTGATCCGGGCAGCGATGACATCGGGCGTCGGGGCAGCTTTGCTGTCAGGTTCCGACGGCCGTGCCGATTCCTGCGCCACCGGCAGTGCCGGGGCAGGGTTCACCGTTGGGGTGTCGACGGCCGGCGGCAGCACGTCCATCGGGACGGGCGGCCTACTCGGCGGGGTCGTGGTGCTGGTCAGGGCCGGGACGTTGGGAACGTCCGGGGCGGCCGGGACGGGTAGGGGGTGCGGCCGGTTCTGTTCGAACCAGAGAGCGCGGTCACCACGTCGTTGGACTTCGGTGATGATGGCGTCGTCCGCGGTGAGGCTCAGCCGGGCCAGTCGCGCAGCGCGACGGGTTTGCAGCCGGGCGGAGCCGTGCTTATACCGGTGGTACAAGCGGGTCATCTGTTGCGTGAGTTGTTCGCGGTGCACCGATTGCACGTCGCGGTCGCCGGGTTCGATCGCCCCGAGGGCGAGCAGCACTCGGCGGGGAGTCCACCGCCAGGTGGACGCGTCAGCGGGTCGTTTCGCGGCACCGCCGACCAGGCCGTCCCACCACTGCTTGACCACCAGCAGCGGAATGACCATCCGGAGAACTGCCTCCGCGAACGAGTCGGATGCGGCCAGCGCCACGAGCGCCATGCAGGCGGCGATGGTCCATGCGGTCGTGCCGGAGCGGCCAGGCCAGCCGTGGTCTCGCATGTGCCGCTTGGCGCGGATCATGGCGAGGGTCAGCATCGACTCGAAGATGAAGAACAGCAGCAGGGTGAGCCCGAGCGGGAAGCCCAGCCGGACACGGGCGATCTCCCAGACCGCTTCCGAGGACCAGCCGAGGCCGATCAACATCACCACGTTGGACAGGGTGTCGTCCGGACGTTCGCTCTGGGCGATCTTCCGGACCCGTTTGGCCACCCACAGCAGCAGGGCTACGGCGAGTAGCAGGCCGACGAGGATGACCTCGCGGCGTTCCGCCAGAGCGGAGATGTCGTCGATGTCGATCACCGCGTGTCTCCCGTCAGTCCAGAGCCGAGAGGAGCGCGGTGAGCACGGCGAGGCCAACGGCGACGCCGAGCAGGTCGACGGCCAGACGCACCCGCTGGTATTTGCGGCGGGCGGACTGGGCCAGTAGGCGGAGGTAGGCGACCTGTTCGAAGCGTCGGCCTTCATCCGTGCCGTCGTAGGCCGCGCGGTTCAGCTCGGCGTACAGGAGTACGGCCGAGGGCGCGGACGCCCAGTGCATGAACCCGAAACTGCCGCCGAGTGCCGGCCGGATGGCCGCACCGAGCAGCAGGGTCGCCGCACCGATCAGGACGGCGGTGGCGACAGCAGCCGCCAGGGAGAGTCCGTGAAGGTGGGCTTTGCCCGCCAGTGCGGCACCGCCGGTCAGTGCCCCGAGGGACAGACCGGTCAGGATGGATGCCTTCGTGTCGGCCCGGGCGATCTGGGTCTGCACTTCGGCGATCTTCTCCGGGACGGTGTTGCTGTCCTCGTAGGTGGTCATGTTGGTGTCGGTCATCGCGCCGGGTCCTCTCCGTGGATAGGGAACAGGGGTAGAGCTGTGTTCCGGTTCGGACTCGGCATGTCGTTGGCTGCCTGCCGAACCGTCGCCCGCCGGGTGCGGGACTTCGGGTTGTGCAGGTCAGCGCGTTGGTCGGGGGACAGTCGGGCTACCGCCGTCTTGTCCTCTCCACGCCGCCGCAGCAGCAGCGGACGCACGGTGGCGTTCGTGGGGCAGTCGAGGACGTTGTCGGGATAGCGGAAGCCGCAGCCCGGGCAGCACGATGCTGCGGGGCTACCAGGGTGGTGATCAGCGAACACCTGCACGAGGGTCGCCACGGACACGCCCAAACCCGCGTGCAGAAGCCGGGAGTCCAGGGCGTTGCGGGAGGAGGTTCGTTCGCCGTAGCGCTGCTGGGCAGCCTGCTTGGACACGCCAAGCCGACGGGCGATCTCGTCCCAGGAGTAGGAGTACGGCTTAGCCCGCAGACCGGCCACGGCCAGACGCGTCACGACGTCCAGCTCGACGGCCAGGGTGCTCAGCGAGGCCAGGGCCTCCACGTCACCGGCGGCGACGCGGCGGGAGTACGCCCGCAGGATCCGGCGCGCGAACGCGTCGAACTCGGCGGTCTCGGTCTGCCGGGAGGCACGCTTGCGCGGGGTCGAGGGTTTACCGGTCATCGTGCGACCACCCCCACCACGGCCATCGACAGCACCGCGACAGCGGTGAGCCGCAGGCCGAGCCGCTGCCATCCGGCCGCCAGCGCCCACCACCGGAAGGTGATCAGGTAGCTGGGACGGCCGACACGGCGGGTTCCCGCAGTCCAGAACGTGCAGTCGCTGTGACGGCGCCCGTCGAGCGGACGACCGGACAGGAACCACACCAGCAGCGCCACCATGACCGGAAGACGCAGACGCGACCCCCGGGTACGGCGCTGGTGCGTCAAGGGACGCTTGACGGTGTTCTTACTCATCGAACGTCACCGCCACCGAGGTTGCTGGCCTCGACCACGGCAACGCAGG
The DNA here is from genome assembly GCF_900104725.1 of Actinoplanes derwentensis. NCBI lineage: Bacteria > Bacillati > Actinomycetota > Actinomycetes > Micromonosporales > Micromonosporaceae > Actinoplanes > Actinoplanes derwentensis. The sequence goes on along the minus strand of NZ_LT629758.1, from coordinate 3,935,417 downwards.
GCAGCTGACCGCCGAAGGCTCCCATGCAGTACGGGTAGCCACCGGGAGCCCCGCAGAGCAGGCACTCGCTGAACCCGGCCTGCCCGTCGTCATCCGGCAGATCGCTGGACTGCACGGTCTCGTCCGAACTCTGGAGCAGGATGATGACCTGCTCGAAGGTGAGGCCGGACTCGGCCAGGCGGTCGTCCATCTCGTCGATCGCCCGCAGAGCCTCGATCAGCTCCCCGGACGGCACGTCGGCCGCCCTGCGGAGCGCGTCGATGACCTCGGCGGTGGTGCGGCCCCGCGTGTCGTTGAAGGCGTAGGCCTCCACGCCGTGGTGGACCAGCAGGTACCGGTCCAGGTGCAGCACCGCCTGCTCGAACTCGGCGAAGCCGGGCTCGTCGAACATCTGCGCCGGAGCGTCGACCGGGCCGCCGTAGCAGGCCATGCCGATCGCGCCGACCATGCACGTCGGCGGGGTGAACACCCCGCACGTGGCGTCGTAGTAGGCACCCTGGATCCAGCCGTGCCGCTGCAGGTACACAGCAGCCGACCGCAGCACGCTCGGCACCGAACCCGGCTCATCGCCGTCGCCCAGAACCTCACGGCTGTCCGCCGTCTCGTGGTGAGCGGCGTACGCGTCGAGCAGTCGCTCGCCGTGGCCCTCGGCCCGGTCGGCGTCGTACTTCTCGCACAGCGTCCGGAACCTGTCCAGCTCGTCAGACGTGTAGTCCAGGTACCGGTGACCCTGTTCGGTCAGCTCGAAGCGGTCCTGCTGGTTGAGCTCAGGGACGTGTCCGCCCTGTTTTTGGGTAGGGTTCATCGTGCCTACTCCTTCCGATGGATCGGGTGGGTGTTCAGGGCGGCGGCATCAGGTATCGCTTTGGTCGGTGAGTCCTGATGTCGACCGCTTGACTTGAGTGCTGGTCAGTGCATGTGCTGCACGATGGTGATGCAGCGGTGACCGCCGACAGCGGTCGCCGTGGCACCGGCCAGCAGTACCGGGAGCGCGAGGATGCCGAGACCGACGACGGTCCACAGCCACCAGCCGACGAGGCCGACCAGGCCGAGAAACGCGAAGCCGATCACCGCGCCGAAGCTGGACCAGAAGCGCCGGGCCTTACGGTCCTGCTCGTCGATCCGGTCCTTGCGTTCTTTCCAGATCTGGTACATCGCGGCCTGCTGAGCGCGGCGGGTGTGGAGCTGGCTGGTCGTCAGCCTCTCCAGGTCGGCCTGCATCGTCGGGTCCGGGATGTAGACGATCCGGGGAGCCGGTACCGGGACCGGCAGGTTGTTGCGGTTGGTTCGGGCCATCGAAGGCCTCCCATCAGAGATGAAGGGATGAGGGTTTCCGTCCCGAAGAGTTCGGGAGGTCTAGGGCGACGGTCAGGCCGCGAACGCCAGGTGGCGCACGGGCGTGTCCCGGTCGTCAGCGCGCAGGTCGGCCGCGTGACGGGCGATCCGCGCACAGGTGTTGTCGTCGAGGTAGGCGACCTTGACCATGCGGGGGCTGCCGTTCTCAGCGATCAGCAGACCCGCACCAGGATTGGTCGGGGAGATGGTGTTGGCCGACCAGCCTTTCTGCGCCCAGCCGTGTCCGAGCACGATGTCGGACGAGCTGTCGTTGGTGCAGCGGCCGGCATAGCGCCACGCGAACAGGTCCCGCAGCGAGGTCGGAATAATGTCCGACGACGGCCGTTGTGTCGCCGCGACCACGATGATCCCGACGGCACGGCCCCGGGCTACCAGGTCCCGTAGCAGGGACGCGAACTCTTCACGGTCGGTCTTTTTACCGATCGTGGCCGAGAAGTACGCGATCTCATCGATCGCCACGACGTACGGCAGGAACGCGTCACGCGGGGTGATCTTCCGGCGTTTACACGCCAGCAGATACGTGTACCGGCGGTCCATCATGACCTGCAACCTGCGCAGCACGCTCAGCGCCTGCTCCAGCTTCGGACCGACGAACACGTCCGCGCAGTCACGCCACTGCCCGAGTTCGACCTGCTTGCCGTCGAACAGCACCAGCTTGCAGTCCATCGAACACACCGCATGCGCCACCACGCCGTTGAGCAGGCCCGACTTGCCCGCCCCCGGCTCTCCACCGATCAGAATGTTGCGGTAGATCATCGGTAGGTACACCGGCTGGCCGAACTCGTCGATCCCGATGAACACCGGGTCGAAGATGGACAGCGCCTTACCCGGCCGTAGCGCGGTCGGATGCGGCACCGTCGCGGACATCAGCGGTCCTCCCGCCCGTCCGCCTGCTGCGACCAGTGGGCCGTCAGCAGATCGGCCAGCTCCAGACGGATCGCGACGTGCCCGTCCGGCGACAGCAGCACCGAGTCCCGGGGACATTCACGCGGAGCCGGAACCAGCAGCCAGCCCTGATACGGGCCGTGCTCCATCACCGGCACCCGGTCCGGGTCTGTCAGTGCCCGGCACGCGGCCGTGAAGTCGACCATCACCGGTTCGGTGTCGTCGACCGTGGTGGCGAGCATTGCGCCCCGCCAGATCGGTGTCAGCATCGCACCGTCGCAGCCACCGGCGAACATGTCGCCGTAGCGGGTGGAGTCCATCAGAACCCCTCCGCCCCGACCGCGACCTTGGTGCTGTCCCACGGGCTGTCCGGCGCCGACTCCGGAACGAAGCCGTCACCGCCCTTCGAGCGGGTCGCCTTGACGACTTTCGCCGACGCGAACCGCAGCGACGGGCCGATCTCGTCGACCTCCACGCCGTACGCCGACCGCTTCTCGCCCTCGTCGGTCTCCCAACGAGACTGCTTCAACCGGCCGACAACGATCACCCGGCTGCCCTTGCTCAGCGACGCGACCACGTTCGACGCCAGCTCCCGCCACGCCGTGCAGTTCAGGAACAGCGGCTCGCCGTCCTTCCACTGCCCGGACTCACGGTCCAGGTACCGAGGCGTCGACGCGACGGTGAACTTAGCCCGCGCCGGGCCGCTGTTCAGGAAGGTGACCTCGGGGTCACCGGTCAGGTTGCCGATGACGGTGATCTGGGTTTCTCCAGCCATGACTGCCTTACTCCTTACGGAAAGAGGGATACGCCACCCACACCCGGACGCCGGTCACCGGCGACCACCGCCACGAGGCGGTTCGGGAGCGGGTTGTTCGGGAACGTCGGCCAGGTCCAGGCCGACCAGCGGCACGGCCGGAGACACCGGCACATCCGCAAGTTCGTCGTACGTGTCCGAGCCGCCGAGCAGCGCGGACAACGGCGACGGCACCATGCCGGTCAACGGGTCACGACGTGTCACGTCCACCCGCACCAGCGCCGACAGGTTCTGCCGGGCACGAGACACCCGAACCAGACTGGCCCCGAAACAGGCCACCGCGATCCGGGTCGTCTTACCGTCCAAGTCCTCCAGCGCCAGGCCCGGCCGCAGCCACACCCACACCCGCTCACCAGCGAGAGTCGGACGCGCCCACAACATCAGCGGCACCTGCAACGGCCGCGAACCACCCTGACCCGACCCACGGACCAGCTGCGCGAAACACAGCCGCAGCCGGTGACGATCCACCACACACCACGACCACGCGAATACAAACCGCCGCACCGGACCGACAAGCAGAACGCCGGCCACCAGAACCATCACGGCCGCGAGCGCCAACCACCACGGCCACACCCGGGCCAGCAGAGACACGCCAGCCAGCAGCAGCGATGCGACAGCAATCTCCAGAGACCACCACCACAACACCCGCAACACCGGCCACGCCCGCACCACCAGCGCCGATACGAAGCCGAGCACCAGACCAGCGCCGACGCCGAACCCCAGCGCCATCCACAGCGCCACGAACGCCGACGCCACCGCAGACACGGCAACACCGCAGCCGAGGCCCACACAGATGAACGCCAGCCGCGCCATCTTCACGTACCACTGCGACACCGGCGTCTCCACCAGCGTCACCGCCCCCACCGGAGCCGCACTGAACATCCCTTTTGCCACTACCTCACCTCCACGCCCAATCAGGGTGTACGCGATTGTCTTGGGACAATCACTCAGCGATAGTGTGGGGACAATCGAGCTCAGATGTCAAGGATTGTCTTGGGACAATCAGGGGGAGGGTGCGGCGTGCCTGTTCATTCGCGGTTTCGGGACATCGCGGCACAGCTGCGGCAACGCATCGAGGCCAACGAGTGGGAGCCCGGGACGCGTCTGCCCCGGCTGGATGATCTAGCGACGGAGTACAGCGCTAACCGCGACACCGTCGGCCGGGCCATCGCGCTCCTAGAGACCGAGGGCTACGTATGGGCCGTTCAGGGCAGAGGGATCGCCGTTCGATACGGCACCATGCGCCCCCGCCGGCCTCGTGGTGACCTAGTCAAGCGCAACGAGCACGCCACCGGGTATTCGTTCCCGTCGGCCAGCAGCCAAGAAGTATGGGTGCGCCACGGCAAGGCGGACAACACTCCCGCGCGGCTGGAGGACCCCCGCCTTGCGAAGCTCCTCGGCGTCGAGCCCGGCACCGAGGTACCCCGTCGATTCCGCGTTACGGGACCGCAGGCCGAGGCGCCGTTCCAAATCAACATCTCCTGGATCCACCCCCGAGTTGCCGACGCCGTCGCCCATGTCGATGCCAACCCACGCGCGGGGGAGTGGCTCTACCAGATCGAGAAGGCGGGACACTGGCCCATCAAGTGGATGGAGATCCACCGGGCACGGATGCCCACCAAGGACGAGGCCGCACTCCTGGAGATCCCGACAAGCCTCCCAGTCCTGGAGATCATTCGGGTGGGCACGTCGGGCGCCGATGACAAGCCCGTTGAGGTCACCGAATACGTCGTTGCCAGTGACCGCGTGGAGACGTTTCACGTCCTCCATCGCGAGGGCGACGCTAATGATCCCTGGCCCGATCCCGAAAGTCAGGGCAGCTGAGCATGGGCAACCACCTGGAACTCACGGTGGCGAGTGGAACCCATGTAGGGCTCGTCCGCAAGCGCAATGAGGACAGCTACTACCAGGGACGTCGGCTGTTCGTTGTCGCCGATGGGCTGGGCGGCCATGTCGCCGGTGACATCGCTAGCGCTACTGCGGTCGAAGCGTTCGCGGAGTACGACCGGTCAGTTTCGGTATCCGAAGTAGCGGACGCATTGGGACGTGCCGTATACGCGGCCGACGACGCCATCCGTCAACGCATTGCTGCGGAGCCTGCACTTGCAGGGATGGGTACGACCGTGGTGGCGATCCTCCAGGCCGAGGGTGAAGTCGCATTGGCCAATATCGGCGACTCCAGGGCCTACCTACTTCGGCGAGAGGGAGGCCAGGCGCCGACCCTCCGGCAGATCAGTGAGGACCACGTATATCGGCATCTGCTAGCGCATGTCGATGCAGTCCCGCAACTCGGCGAGAAGCTTACGCGTTTCCTCGACGGCAGGAAGGACGGCCGGTCGCCGGACATCAGCCTCCTTGAGCTGTACCCCGGCGACCGGCTATTGCTCTGCTCTGACGGTCTGAGTTCGTACGTTCCGATTCAGGCGATCGAAGAAGCCCTCGTCTCCAAGTGCTCGCCATGGGACTGCGTCGAACGGCTAATCGCTCTCGCACTGGATGGTGGAGGTAAGGACAACGTAACCGTCATCGTGCTGGATGCCCGATAGGCGGCAACTCGCAGTCCGGTTAGGAGTCTGCCGAAGCGGGATAGTGTTTGGGTCGAAGTGGGCGCGTGGCTTGCCTACTCGCGGATACGGGCGGCAGGTCAGAATCCCAAACGCGCGCTTGACCCCCAGGCAATACATGATCTTGAATTAGCTTGGTCAACAAGCGGCTGACCTGCATATATCAGTCCCTTGACGTCCATGGCCGTCCAACGCGGTCGCTCGCGATTGTCACTCAGTTAGTCACCCAGCATGCACGGATCGGACGTTCCTGTCGCCGTCCGGCGCGTTAGGTTCGCATATCTCACTGACTACCGCCATTAGTGCCTCGCGGGCTTACAGAACTCCAGTGAGCGGGCGGATCGGCTCCTAAAAGCTTCAACGCCAGAGCGATTCTTGTTTGGTCATTAAGGTCTGGATCCTTTATGCCAGCGAGCAATTCAGCCGCTTGAACGAACTTCCGTTCGCCTAGGAGCTGTTCGTGCATCGCATCGGCCTGGGCTGCAAGATGTTTTCTAGACGCGTCTGCGCGACGGGCAAACGCTGCGCCGGCCGCACCGACAACCAAGCCTCCCAAACCTGCCGCCAGAAGGAGGTAATCGGTCGTTTGCGTAGATTCAGCATTGACTATGGCCATGACACCAGCAAATAGTACGAGCGCACCGCCGATGGCCATGAAGATTACGCTCAGCGTAAAAGTCATTCCTGCTTGCCTGAGCGCCTGCTGCAAAAACCTACTAATGAAAGCGTCGCGGTCCTGAAGCGATTCCCGGAAGATTTTGCGCGCCAGATCGAGACTCTCTTGTTCAGCTATCGGGAACGTTGAAATATGGATTTGCCCATAGTTGATCCCAGTAACAGCGACGCTGCCTGAACCTTCAACAGTAGTGCTTCCAGTACGGACAACAGCAACTTCCCCAGCGTCAACTGGTTCATCATATATCTCTGATCGCCGCTTCTCTCGCTGGATAGGTGCGGCCGCCGCAGTCCGACTGTCTGATAGCAGCTCTCCTTGAGGCCCTTGGCTAGCGACCTCCTTGCCTTCATCGGTCGATTCGAGGTCACTTAAGGGGAGGCGCGGTTGCGATCGCTTCTTTTTCTCTGGCCCCATCAAGATCCTTAGCTCGGCTTGATCGAGAATGGCAGTTCGACGCTAGCCAAAGGCTAACCGGGACTCGGCCCATGTGCATCCCTTGGTTTGGCGATTCGGTGTCAAGTTTCGCTTGACACTGGCTTGTGACCGGCAAGTCGGTGACGGTCGTGGCGGCGTGCGCCGGATGCGGGCAGGCCACCGGCCTGCCGCTTGACCACCTGACCGCCAAGGCCGCAGAGGCTCCGAGGTCCAGGGCGGCCGCCTGCGGCCGTCGCTTGCGACGCGAAGCGCCCTTGACCTCGGAGGAGCGGCACGGACATACTGCGCGCCGCCACGACCGGCATCCGACAGCCGTGACTCGCGCTCCGGACTGGCGTGGCAGCGTGGCCGCGTCGCCCAGGCCGCACCGGTCGGCGGCCGGCTACCTCCTCCCCTACAACCCGTGTCCCCTGTCGTCGCAGCGGCCCGACCCGCAGTACACGCCAGCGGACGGGCTGCCTGGGCCGTCGTGTGCGCCAGCTAAGCGACGGACGCGCGCCCAGGCGGCGGCGTGAGCGGCCCGTCTCGGGCCGCCTTGAAGGCGTGCAGAAACTTTGATCGGCCAGACCCACGCAGGACTGCACCCGGACTTGGATTCGGTGAGAACTTTCTCTACATCTTCAAGGCGGGCCTTCGGCCCGCACGCCTGGCCCTGAATCTGCCGGCCGTCCGCGCCTTGCCGCTTCGCTACCGGCGCGGCCCGGCAGTCGGACGGGCGACGACGGCCGGACACGACGAAGCCCCGGACATTCCCACGCGGGAAACGTCCGGGGCTTCTGGTGTCTCGCTACAAGAACGGTGCCTCCGGCGGGCAGGACCTTCCCGGCCCTGCACCCGGGGCCAGCCTCCGGCGGCCAGGGCTGCCCGCCCTGGACCCGGGCTGCTCTGGGATGCCGACTTCCGGGCACCCCGTCGCACACCGAAGGCGACCAGACCGCGTCTGCCCGGTCCAGGTCGTTCGTCCGGCGTGGCGCTCCACCTGGACCGGGCAGACGCGGCCCGGCTGAGCGATGCTTGCGCGACGGGATGCCACTCCAGAAATCAGTGCTCGTGGTACGGAAAACCGGTCTCGCCGCCGGGCCGTCCCGGGGCCGTCCGGGGCCGCGAGTGGGCCGTCAGACGCCGACCGGCATTGACCGGCATCACCTAGAACTGACGTTCTAAACGCCAGCTGGGAGGTGTTCCAGAGCGCCCCTAGCAGCATGATCGTGATCAGGCCCCGCAGAACACCGCCTACAACCAGCCCCCGCACCCGAGTTTCGCGATCGGCTGAGGGTTCTGCTGAGCCTGGCTCGGCGTGTGTGTTCGCGTGCGCGCCGAGCCATCGATCCTTGTTAGCGTGAACTTCTTCTCGTAACATGCCGGTCATCAATGTTAGCGTTAACGTGTCGGGATGGAGCCTCATGCGCTTACGCAGCATGCTGACCGCGATCGTGCTTCTGCTGGCCGTTCTCGTCGCCCCGGCTCCAGCGAGCGCCGCTCCGGGAGCGACATTTCAAAACCCGGTCGTCGGTACGCCGAACAGCGCCGACCCGTGGCTCGGCTACCACAACGGCAGCTACTACTACGCCGCCACCACCTGGACCGGCCGTATCTACATCCGTAAGTCGGCCACCGTCGCCGGGCTGCGCACCGCGGCGGAGACGACCGTGTTCACCATGTCGCAGCCGAACGCGGTGTCGAACATGTGGGCGCCCAGCCTGCACCTGCTCGACGGGCCGAACGGGCAGCGCTGGTACCTCTACTACTCGGCCGGCCCTTCGGCCTGCTGCGGAGGGCAACGTCAGCACGTCCTGGAGAGCGCCGGCACGGATCCGATGGGCCCTTACACGTACAAGGGCGCCCTGGTCCTGATGCCGGACAACGGCTGGTCCATCGACGGCAGCGTGCTGACCGTCGCCGGGGTCAACTACTTCGTGTTCTCGGCGTTCAACAACAACAGCGGTTTCGAGAACGGCGGCCTGCAGAGCCTGTTCATCTCCCGCCTGACCAACCCGTGGACGCCGGCGGCGCTCGGCACGATCATCTCCGAGCCCACGTACACCTGGGAGAAGGTGGGCAACCCGGTCAACGAGGGGCCATACCCGCTGCAGCGCAACGGGCGCACCTTCCTGACCTACTCGGCGAGCTATTGCGGCACCCCGGACTACAAGATCGGCGGCCTGGAACTCACCGGCACCAACCCGCTGGTCCGCGGCAACTGGACCAAGATCGCCAACCCGTTGTTCCAGCGCAACGACAGCAACGGCGCGTACGGCCCGGCCCACCACACGTTCTTCAAGTCCCCGGACGGCACCGAGGACTGGATCGTCTACCACGCCAACGACTCGGCCTCGCAGGGCTGCGGCACCACCCGCACCAGCCGGGCCCAGCGCATCTCCTGGAACCCGGACGGCACCCCCAACCTGGGCGTCCCGGTCGCCGGCACCACCGTCCTGGCCGGGCCGTCCGGTGAACTCGGCAACCCGGGCGCGGTCACCGTCCAACGGCTGCAGTCCTACAACTTCCCGGACCGTTTCGTACGCCACAGCAACTACGCCGTCCGCATCGACCCGACCGTGACACCCGCCCTGGACGCCCAGTTCCGCATCGTCGCCGGCCTCGCCGACTCCAGTGCGGTGTCCTTCGAGTCGGTCAACTTCCCCGGCCACTACCTGCGCCACAACAACTATGTGCTGCGCCTGGAACCGAACACCGGCACCACCACCTACCGCGCCGACGCGACGTTCCGTCAGGTGGCCGGCCTCGCCGACACCACGTGGCAGTCGTTCCAGTCCTACAACTTCCCGGACCGCTACATCAGGCACAGTGACTACGTGCTCCGCATCGACCCGATCACCACCGCGACAGCCCAGGCCGACGCCACATTCCGCCGCACCTCCTGACGTCCGGCCCAGCCGGTCGGTCATCATGGGAGCCATGCGTTCCGTGTTGTTCCTCGCTCTCGCCCGGCTGGGCCTCTTCCTGGCGGCCTTCGCCGTGCTGACCGTGCTCCCGCTGGAGATGGACATCTTCCTGCGGGCGCTCATCGCCATGGCGGTCAGCATGCTGCTCTCGGTCTTCCTGCTCCGCAAGGCCCGCCGCGACGTCAGTGAGACCCTGGTCGACTCGATCGACCGCCGCCGCGCCGCCAAGGCCAAGGCCGCGGAGAAGTAGGCCCCGCCAAGGCCGAGGCCGCGGAGAAGTAAGTGGCGGCCAGTAGCATGGCGGCGTGCTACGGGAACTACATACGAACCATTTGTCCTTCTGGCTTCACCTGGCTCGCTGCACCAGCGGCACCTACTGGAAGCTGCCCCGTGGAGTGATGGTCGATACCGGGATCGACGGCGCCGCCTACAACCAGGTGCACTGCCGGGCTGACGACGAGGAGTCGATCGCCGAGGCGGCGGGCTATTTCGGGAAACGGGGCCTGCCCTGGCGGGTCGTCAGCTCCGGGCCCGCGTCGGTGACCACGGTCCGCGGCGTCGAGCGGGAACCGCTGTACCCGATCATGAGCCGGGATGCCGTCGCCAGCGAGGACGCGGCGGTACGGGCCGACGGCCTGGTCGTCGAGGTGGCCCGGACCGTGGACGACGTGCAGGAGTTCGTGGACTGCGCGGCGGACAGTTTCGGGTACGAGCCGAAGCTTCTCGAAGCGATCTGCGGGCCGGAGACGGTCGCCGACGAACGGTTCCAGCTGTACCTGGGACGCTCCGAGGGGCGGGTCGTGGCGGTGGCCGCGGGGGTGTCGGTTCCGAAGGACCGTACGATCGGCGTCTATTTTGTGGGGGTGCGACCGGAATCCCGCAACCGTGGGTTCGGTCGGTCGGTGACCGCGCGGGTGATCGGCGACGGCGCGGCCGGGGGTGCCGTCACGGCAGTGCTGCAGGCGACCCCGGCCGGTGTCCCGGTCTACACCGGCATGGGCTTCGCCCCGGTCGGTGACTACCTGCTGTGGGACTTCCCGCACGCGGATCCGTCGCACGCCTAGACGGATCGACCTGGGGAGATTGATGGGCAAGCTGGTGCTGCCGGACGAGGACGCCTGGGCACTGCCCACGGACTGGCAGGAGATCATGCCGCGGCGCGGTGGCTTCGCCGTGCCGCCGCCGGAGACTCCGGAGGACTCGGCCGCTGAGCTGCGTGAGGCACTGCGATACATCGAGAGCAACGGCTATCTGCCCGACGACCGCGCGGTGCTCCACGACCCTGATCTCGCCGCGGCCGGTGACCGTTTCGTGCGGCCCTGGCTCGACACCGAGGAGCCCGGCCCGGCGGACCCCCGGGGCGCCGCGGTCGCGGTGCTGACCGTCGCCATCCTCGAGGCGTCGATCGTGGAACCGGCCGTCGCCCACTTCGGCACCGGCTTCGGGGTGCGGATGGTGGCGGCGATGGGCGAGTTCGTCACCACCGGGTCGCTCTGGGAGGTCGACCCCTCGAACCCGGAGACGTACGAGCAGGGCTGGCGTGCCATCGACCTGGGCCGGCTCCGGGACGCGGCGCAGTTCGTCCGGGCGCGCCTGGCCACCGCCCCGGACGCGGAGTACGACGACGCCCGCACCGTCCTCGCCGCGGGCCGCACCACCCCGATCGGCCGGATCCTCGCCTCGTTCCTGATCCCGACCGAGACCGGCTGGGTCGACGAGGACTGCGCGGCGGCCGCGGAGTGGGCGGCCGACGACTCCGGCGGCGAGGAGATGTCCGAAGGTGATCACCGGCATCTGAGCGTGCTCCTGCTGTTCGCGGCGAGCACGATCACCCACCTGGAACAACTGCGCGACCACGTCGTCGCCGACCTGTCTCCGTACAGCCAGCACGGCAATGTCGGCACGGTCCTGGACGGCGTCGGCCCGGAGGCGGGCGCGCTGCTCGCCACGCCGTTCTACGCGAAACTGCTGCGGCTGGTGGATTCGCCCTGGTGGCCAGGCGTCCGCCCGCTCAACCCGGACGGCCTCCGCCTGCTGTCGGTGATCCCGACCGACGAGGCGTTCCGCGCGCTCTGCCGGGAGTGTTTCGAGGGCACGTCGGTCCGCAGCGGCTCCTTCCTCAAGTCCGGAGTCCTGACCCGCTACCCGGTCCGGGCGGTGCGGGTGCTCACCGAACTCGACGCCGAGGGCCGGTTCCCGATCTACGCCGACCTGCTCGCCGCTCACCTGGTCACCGACCGGCGGCTACCGGTCGAGGCGAAGGCCCGGGCCGAACAGATCGTCGCAGGTGGGGGCGCGGGGCTCGGCACGGCCTGGGCCACCCTGCTCGACGATCAGGAGGAGTCCCGCTACCGCAACGTCTTCGCCGGCACCGACGACGAGAAGCGGGCGATCACCGCCCTCGCCGCGATCCCGTTCGAGGGCGCGCTCGGCCTGATCATCGACCGGGTCGATCGCAAACACTTCCGGAGTACGTTCCTGGCCGCCGCCCGTAAACGACCGGAGATCGCCCTGCGCGCGCTCCGGGCCAGAACCGGTACCGGGATCGCCGACGAACTGCTCCGCGATCATCTGCTGGCCTTCCCCGAGCTGGCCGGAGCGGCTCCCCGCCCCAAGACCCGGTCCCTGCCGAACTGGCTGGTCGTGGCAGCGCTGCCCGCGGTCGGCCGGTTCGCCCCGGAGACGGTGTGCGAGCTGGTGGCCGCGTCCACGGTCGGCGAGCCGCACCCGGACCTCGCCGAGGTTCGCGCGCACCACTCGGCGGCCGCACTGGCCTGGACCGTCTTCGAACAGTGGCGGGCCGCCGAATACCCGACCCGCACCAACTTCGCGATGCTGGCGCTGGGGGTGCTCGGCGACGACAGCACGGTTGCGGCGCTGACGGCGTTCTTCCCGGAGTGGGCGAAGAAGGCGAACGCCCGGATGCGCAACGCCATCCAGGCCCTGGGCGGGATCGGCACCGACGTCGCGCTGCGTGAACTACTGCGGCTCAGCCGCAAGGCGCCGAATGCCGGTCTCCAGCTCTGCGCCTCGGAGAACCTGGTCATGGTCGCGACGGCCCGGGGCGTGACGGTGCAGCAGCTCCTCGACCGTCTCGTCCCCGAACCGGACCTGACGCCGCTGGACTACGGCCCGCGCCGGTTCACCATCACCCTCGACGACCAGGTGCAGACCGTCCTGCACGACGAGCGCGGCAACCGTCTGAGCCGGGTGCCCCGGACCGCGGCGACCGACGACCCGGAGCTGGCCGAGGCCGCCCGAGCCCGCTACACCGAACTGCGCAAAGACCTGAAGACCATCATCACCGAGCGGCGGTACGCCCTGGAGCTGGCGATGGTCACCCAGCGCCGCTGGACCGCGGCGGAGTTCACCGAACTGTTCGTCGAGCACCCGCTGACCTGGCACCTGACCCGGCGGCTGCTGTGGGCCACGTTCGCCGCGGACGGGTCGGCGGTCACCGCGTTCCGCCCGGCCGAGGACCGCACGTTCGCCGACATCGACGACAAGACGTGGACCCTCGACCCGGCTGCGACGGTCGGCCTGCCGCACCCCTGGCACCTGGGGAACGACCGGGCCGAGTGGTCGACGATCTTCGCCGACTACGCGATCATCCAGCCGTTCCCGCAGGTGGGCCGGGAACTGTTCGAGGTCGCTGACGCCGACTTCAGTGCTTTCACCGGCCGTTCTGTGCCGTCGGGCAAACTCTTCTCGCTCACTGCCCGTGGCTGGAGCTTCGACGACGGCCATCAGGGTTTGCTGCGTGACGGGCCGGACGGCCCCGGGGTCGAGATCGACTTCGGCCCCGGGTACCACTGGCAGGAGCCGGACGCGCCCCAGACCCTGGAGCGGATCCGCCCCGCCGACCTGGCCGGACTGCCCCCGCTCGTCGTCTCGGAAGTGCTTCGCGACCTACACTTCCTGATCAGCTGACGGCCGGGGCTCAAGCGCGGGTACAGGCCGTTCCGTTGAGCGCGAACGTCGCGGGGGGCGCGAACGTGCCGCTGTAGGAGCCCTGGAAACCGAACGACGTGCTGCCGCCCACCGGAAGACTGCCGTTGTGGGCGGCATTACGCGCCGTGATCGCCCCGGACGTCCCGCTCAGCGCGGCGTTCCAGGACCCGGTCACGGACTGCCCGCCGGGTAGCGCGAAGTCCAGGGCCCAGCCGTTGACGGCGCTGCTGCCGGTATTTGCCACGGTCACGGTGGCGGTGAACCCGGTGTTCCAGACGTTGGTGGCGTAGGTGACGCGGCAGGCAGTTCCGGTTGGCGGCTGGCTGGGCGAGGTCGACGGGCTGGGGCTGGTGGACGGGCTGGGGCTGGTGCCCCCGCCGTTCACCGCGGCGGAGAAGTCCGTCACGGCCAGCCCGGCGCCGCCGATCCACGGTTCGAAACCGGCCTGGACACTGGTCAGGTACCACGCGTCGGTGATCGCGCCCCGGTTCTTAACGTCGGTGATGAAGTCCAGGACGCTGAAGTTCCAGCTGCTGATCGCGGTGGTGGCCAGATAGGACACCACCGCGTTGGCGCCGTTGCTGCCCTGCCACACCTCGAACGACCTGCCGCCGATGGTGGTGGTGCCGACGCGGGAGCCGATCGGCTGGATCGAACCCTGCCGGTTGAACCAGATCATGATCTCCTGGGCGTTCACCCCGTCGGTCTTGGGCGCGGGGTCGAGCCAGATGTCGTACGACGCGTTGTAGGTCGCGCCGGAGACGAAGTTGTAGCTCACGCTGCTGGTGGCGCTGGTGATCGCGCTGACCCGCAGCGGCAGGTTGGTGCCGGGGGAGCACCGGGTGTAGTGGCAGCCGAAGTAGACCGCCGGGTACGACACCGGGGCGCCGCTGGTGTTGCCGGTGCCCTGCTGGCTGGTGATGGTGAAGCCGGTGTTCGTGACGTCGATGCACTGCTCGGCGGTGGTGCCCCAGCGGTTGTTCATCACGAGGTAGCGGCCGCCGATGGTGGTGTAGCCGTACTGCTCGCAGATCTGGGCGTCGGCCCGGGCGGGTTCGCTCAGGGTGAGGGCGGTGAGCCCGGCCGTGGCGAGGAGGCCGGCGGCGAACAGGGCGTGGAGGGAACGGTTCACGGGGAAGCTCCTTCAGGGGATGTGGGAGCGCTCCCAGAAATCGTACGTCTCTCCCGGGTTCGTGCCAACGGGTGTCTATTTCACAGGAAATTCATAGGTGTCCGATTTGGATGATCGGTCAGCGGCCGGGGTCACCGCCGGCCGCCCGACGAAAGGACAGCATGACCGATCCGACGAACCATCGTCGTCTACGTTCCCGCCTGCTGACCTTGGGTGCCGTGACCGGCACACTCGCTCTGACCGCAGCCGGAGTGGGCGTGGCCCAGGCCGCCGCCGCCCCGCCGGCCCTGCAGTTCCGGGCCGCGACCAGCGCGGTCACCGCCGAACGGTACGAGTACGACGGCGAAACCTGGCTCTCGTTCAACCTGGGCCTGCACGTGGTCGCCGGCCAGGACGCGTTCGAGGTCTGGGCCAAGCGCACCGGCTACGACAAGCCGATCACCGCCGAGCGGACCGTCGTCCAGAACGGCAAGAAGAAGAAGGTGGCTCTGCCGGCCGGCACCGTCACCGACTTCTGGGGTCTCAAGGACTTCACGAAGATCACCATCGTGGACGAGGCCGGTAAGCCGGTCACCGAGTACACGACGGCGTTCTGCGGCAACTCGTGGGGGTCCGCCCGCACCCGGCCGGACGCCCCGGCCACCAACCCGTACCCGACCAGCTGCGGCGGCTACAACCCGTTCACGCTCGGCCAGGTCTGGGGTGTGCAGGCCGGCTGGAGCTCCGACGTGCCGGACCAGCCCGAGTACGACGGCAAGATCCCCGAGTTCGACCTGGCGCCCGGCAAGTACACCGCCACGGCCACCGTGAACCCGGCGTACCAGCAGCTGTTCGGCATTCCGGCCGCCTCGTCCACCGCCACCGTGGCCGTCACGGTCGTCGACGAGTCCCGTTCCGGTGAGGCGGGCCTGCTCGCGGCCCGCAAGGCGGACACCACTCAGGAGCCGTCGTCGGCCCCGCCGCTGGAGGACGAGCACGCCCTGCACGCAGGTCAGGGTGACGCCGCCCGCCAGGTGTCGTCGTACCTGCCGGAGTTCCGCGCGCCTGCGAAGCGCCCGGCGAACACCCTGAAGGCAGCCCCGGCCGCCGGCCCGAAGCCGGACCTGCGGTCACTGCCGGCCTGGGGCATCTCGCTGTCGGAGGAGGAGGGGAAGACGTTCATCAACTTCGGCGCCACCGTCTGGAACGCCGGAACCTCCCCGCTGCTGGTCGACGGCTTCCGCCGGTCCGGCACCGACGCCGGGCTGATGGACGCCTACCAGTACTTCTTCGACGCCAAGGGCAACCAGGTCGGCTCGAAACAGGCGGGCACCATGGAGTGGGACGCGCGGGAGGGCCACAAGCACTGGCACTTCACCGACTTCGCCCAGTACAACCTGCTCGCCGCCGACAAGGTGCTCGCGGTGCGCAGCGGCAAGGAGGCGTTCTGCCTGGCCAACACCGACTCGGTGGACTACACCATCACCGGGGCGAAGTGGCGGCCGGAGAACACCTCCCTCGAGACGTCCTGCGGCGCGGACACCGTCGTCGCGGTCCGGGAGGTGCTCGACATCGGCAGCGGTGACACGTACACCCAGGATCGTCCCGGCCAGTCGTTCGAGATCACCGATCTGCCGAACGGCACCTACTACATCGAGGTGCTGGCCAACCCGGAGCGCAAGCTCGCCGAGCTGAGCACCACCAACAACACGGCGCTGCGTGAGGTCATCCTCGGCGGCACCCCGGAGCAGCGGACCCTGACGGTTCCGCCGGTCCACGGCATCGACGGTTAGTAGTGGACGGGCGGGGGTTCACACCCCCGCCCGTCTGATTAGGATCTCCGCCGTGACCTTCGACAGGCTCGACACCGGAGTGGCGCATCCGGCCCGCCGCTACAACTACTGGCTCGGCGGCAAGGACAACTTCGCCGCCGACCGCGAGTCGGGTGACCTGCTGGCCAAGTCGTACCCCGCGGCCCGGATCGCGGCCCGCGCCAACCGCGCCTTCCTGCGCCGCGCCGTCGGGTACCTCACCGCCGAGGCCGGGATCCGGCAGTTCCTCGACGTCGGCACCGGGCTGCCGACCGCCGACAACACCCACGAGGTGGCGCAGCGGATCGCCCCGGACAGCCGGATCGTCTACGTCGACCACGACCCGATGGTGATGGTGCACGCGCGGGCGCTGCTGACCAGTGCGGACGAGGGACAGACCCGGTACATCGAGGCGGACCTGCGTGAACCGGAGCGGATCCTGGCCGGGCTGGAGATCCTCGACCTGTCGAAACCGGTCGGGCTGATCCTGGTGGCGGTGGTGCACTTCCTGCCGTCGCAGGAACAGGCGGTCACCGCGGTCCGCACTCTGCTCGACGCCCTCCCGTCCGGCAGTCACCTGGTGATGACACTCGCCACCACCGACTTGCTGACGCCGGAACTGAAGGCGAACTGGGACGAGGCGTTACGGTCCGGGCGTTCGGACGTACACCCGCGTACCCGTACCCAGGTCGAAGAATTCGTCGTTGCCCTGGAACTGGTCGAACCGGGCATCTCGGCGATCAGCGAGTGGCGCCCCGACCCCACCGACGACGAGCAGCCGACCCCGGTCGAGGCCTCGCTGTTCGGGGTGGTGGCGCGAAAGCCGTAAACCGTCGTCACAATGCGGCGGGCCACGTCGTCTTCTTCTCGTACAGCGTCTACGAGGATGGGAACGACCATGAGGATTGCGGTTGCCGGTGGCACGGGCCTGGCCGGACGGCTGGTGGTGGCGGCGCTCGAAGCGGGCGGGCACACAGCGGTGACACTGGCCCGCGCCGCCGGGGTCGACCTGAAGACCGGGTCGGGGCTGGACGCGGCACTGGCCGGAGCGGACGCGGTCATCGACGCCAGCAATGTGAACACCATGAACAAGGCCGCCGCGATCGCCTTCTTCGACCAGGCCGGCCGCCACCTGCTCGCCGCCGCGGACCGGGCCGGGGTCCAGCACCTGATCACCCTGTCGATCGTCGGTGTGGACCGGGTGAAGAACCCCTACTACGCGGGCAAGCTGCGGCAGGAGGAGATCGTCCGCAGCGGCCCGGTGCCGTGGACGATCCTGCGGGCCACCCAGTTCCACGACTTCGCCGGGCAGCTTCTGGCCGGGGTTCCCGGTCCGGTCGCGGTGGTCCCGTCCGGCAAGATCCAGCCCGTTGCGGTACGTGAGGCAGCGGCCGCCCTGGCCGACATCGCTCAGGATCGGCCCCAGGGAATGGCCCCCGAACTGGCCGGACCGCGCACCGAAGCCCTGACCGACATGGCCCGCCGCCTGATCGCCGCCGGTGGAGCCCGCCGTCGCCCGGTGCTGCCGGTGTACCTCCCCGGCGGCATGAGCAGCGGCGGTCTCCTGCCGACCGGACCGGGCCCCCGTGGCACGGTCACCTTCAGCGACTGGCTCGCCGCGCAGTCGTTCGCCCCGGCCTGACCAGCCGGGTCACCGAGGGCCGGGGGACCCTCCGGAGTCCCCGATGCGGTCCCACCGGCCCCGGACCCGCGTGGCATCCTCTCCTGGTGATCAGCACGCTGACCGGCCAGGATCTCGGCGAGGATCGGTGCAAGCCGCATGTGGGCACGGTAAAGACACATGCGTCTCGATGGCTTCAGCCGTCCGGCCGGGATGCCACTCGGTGACGCCGCGCGGGCGTGGCGGCGATAGCCTGGCCGGGTGACGGAGCGGCGGCTGATTCGGCTGATGAGTGACTATGGCGTCGGCTGGCCGTTGTGGGAGGACGGCGCCATGGATCCGGCCGATTTCGATCTTCCGGTGGGACTCGCTGACCGGATCAGTGCGTGGCAGGAGCATTTCGAAGTGCGGTTCCACTACGAGGACGGGTGGAAGACGGCTGAGGACGCCGCCGCCTATGCCCGGGAGGGCCGGGAACTACACCGCTTCCTGGAGCAGTCGATCGGTGGGTGGGCTGACGTGCGCCTGGATCTCTGGCCGGTGCAGTAGTGCGGGTCAGGCCGCGTGGGACAGGTGGATCAGGTCGACGGGGCCGTGCACGTGGAGAGGGCCTGACTCGTACGGGATGAGCAGTGTGTCTCCGCTCTTGATCTGCAGGTTGTCATGGGGGCCGGTCAAGCGGCCCTGGCCGGAGAGGGTCACTGCGACCGCGAAACCCGGGGGGATCGGGTCGCCGTCGTGGAACCGGTGGGCTCGGAAGAACGGGTCGGCGTCGGGTGGGAGCAGATGGTCGGTGCCGCGCAGGGTTTCCAGGCGGGCGGGGCTCCAGGCGCTGCGGTCGACGCATTGCAGGGCCAGGTCGTAGCCGAGGCCGAGGTGGCCGCCGGTCAGGCCGAAGTCCTGGTATTCCAGCAGTACCGAGAAGTCGGTGGGTTCCTGGACCTCGACGAGCAGGATGCCGTCGCCGATGGCGTGCGGGACTCCGGCGGGGCACAGGATGGCGTCGCCGGACGCGACCGGGACGCGGTTGGTGGCGGCCAGCATCTCGGCACTCCGCTGGGCGGTCACCCACCCGGCCAGCTCCTCCGGTTCCACGTCACGGGCGAAACCCAGATGGACGTACGCGTCCGGCTTGGCGTCGGCGATCACCCAGGCTTCGGTCTTCCCGTACGGGCTGGCCAGGTGATCGGTCGCGAAGCGCCGGCCGGGGTGGACGTGCAGGGGCAGCCGCTGGCCGGCGTCCAGGAGTTTCACCAGGACGCCGGTGTCGGTGCGGCCGGGGCCCAGCCAGCGGCCGGGTTCGGCGGTGATCGCGTCGGTGAGCAGGTCACCGCCGGGCAGCGTGGTCAGCCCGGACGGGTGCAGGTCGTAGCGGGCGGTGGTGGAGCCGACCCAGTCCTCGGGGCGGTCCGGCAGTCCGGGTTCGTCCCGGAACGCGGCGATCCGGCCGGCGCCGCGGTAGAAGGTCTCGGGCTGGTTGGCCGGCAGTTTCACGACTGTCACAGGGTGTCCTCCGACGAGCGGGCCAGGGCGGTGAGGAATCCGCCGACGAACGTGTCACCCAGGCCTACCGTGGTCGGGTTCGGTACGTCCAGGGCGAATGCCGGAGCACAGTGGACCCGGTTGCCCACCAGGTTCTCCAGGTCTCGGGCGAACACCACCGATTCCGGTCGGCGCGCCCGGCGGCGCAGTTCGACCACGTCGTCGTCGGTGAAGTCGTCGCCGTGGCGGTAGCGGACGGCGGCCATCACCGTGCCGCTGTCGAGGGCGTTCGCCCAGGTGGCGGCATGGTCGCCGTAGGCGAGGGCCCAATACTTGGTGTGCAATACCAGGGTCGGTGCCGGGATGAGCGTGGCCAGTTCGGTGAGTGCTCCGGCGATCTCCACGGGCGAGAGCAGGTCGATCGTACGGCCGAGGTAGTCCTGCATTTCGTCTTCGTTCAGCCCGTAGACGTCGATGCTGTCCAGAAGAGCGTGACGGACACGCTGACTGAAGGCCGGCACGTGGTAGGCGGCGTCCTCGAAGTAGGTCACCGCCCCGGGCGGCAGCCGCCGCATGTGGTCGCGCAGCTCGGCCATCCGCGTGTCGAGTTCACGCTGGTCGCGCATGGCGTTGAAGCCGGAGATCAGGAAGACGCCGGCCCGGGCCAGCCGGTCGCCGAGTTCGCCGGTGAGCAGCATCGCGCTGTTGGCCGGGTCGTTGACGTAGATCAGCCGGTTCGGGAAGGGCGCGGTGACGTCGATGTCGCCGGCCCGGATCCGCAGGTCCCGGTCGTACTGCACGATCAGGTGCGGGTACGTGGTGTCGGCGGTGCCGCTGTTGATCCACTCGGTGCCGGCGGGCAGTAGCCGCCGGATGGTGTCGTTGACACTGACCAGGTGCAACGTCGACGGCACGCCGAGCTTGCTCATCAGGATTCCGGCTCGCACCGACGTGCCCCCGAGTGTCGCGCGGTGCGGGTAACGGTTGGCGAAGGTCTCACACGACGCGGCGGAGGCGACGTAGTGTTCGCCGCCGCCACCGCGGGCCACGTAGGAGAGGATCGACACCACGAGGTCCCGTTCACTGGTCACCGTGGCCGGCGACGACAGCTCCGCGGCGGTGACGCCGTATTCGGTGACCAGTTGTTCCAGGACTTCGGCGGTCAGTTTCAGCTCGTAGTCGACACAGCCGCCGAGGCCCAGGACTACACGGGACGCGTCTGTCATGTCAGTACAGCGCGGCCTTGCCGGCGGCGCCGAACAGTTCGATCTTGTGGGCGGCGACCTCGTTCATCGCCGCGATGCAGGCCGGCTGGATGGCGTTGGGCTCGCGGGTCTTCGGGTCGTCGCCGAGGATCTCGCGCATCTTCTGGTGGTAGGCGACCTTGATGTCCGTCGAGATGTTGATCTTGTTGATGCCGATCCGGGCGGCCTCCCGGATCTCGTCGTCCGGGTTGTTCGAGCCACCGTGCAGGACGAGCGGGATCTGCACCCGGCTCTTGATCTCCTTGAGCAGGTCCAGTTTCAGCTCCGGCTTGAGGTGTGCCGGGTAGAAGCCGTGGAACGTGCCGATCGCGATGGCCAGGCTGTCCACGCCGGTCTGCTCGACGAACGTGACCGCGTCGTCCGGGTCGGTGTAGATGATGGTGGCGGAACCGCCCTCGGCGTAGCTGTCGTTCGCGCCGATCGTGCCCAGCTCACCCTCGACCGAGACACCCAGCACGTGCGCCGAGTCGACCACCTTCTTCGAGATCGCCACGTTCTCGTCGAACGGCTTCATCGAGGCGTCGATCATCACCGAGGTGAAGCCGAACTGGAACGCCTCCAGCATCTGCTCATAGGTCGCGCCGTGGTCCCAGTGGATCGCGATCGGCACACTCGAGCGGTGGGCGCGCTCGGCGATGGCCTTGATCAGGTCACGGCCGATGTGGCTGACCTCGTCGGGGTGGATCGCGACGAGCAGCGGAGCGTTGGTCTCCTCGCTGATCTCCACGATGCCCTTGAACATCGCCCAGTCGCTGATGTTGAAGGCGGGTACGGCGAAGCCGTGCTCGTTGGCGACGTCGAGGATCGCCTTGCCGGTGGTCAGCATCTTCGGGTTTCTCCTTGGAACTAAAGGGGTGTGGGGTCAGGCTTTGACGGCGCCGGCGGTCAGGCCGCCGATGAATCGCCGCTGGAAGATGAGGAACAGGACCAGGACGGGGATCGATCCGAGGATGCTCATCGCCATCATCTGGTTCCACTCGTACGAGTGCTGGCCCATCAGCATCTGGATCCCGATCGGCACGGTGCGCATCTCATCGGTCCTGGTCAGCGAGAGGGCGAACAGGTACTCGTTCCACGAGATCATGAAGGTGTAGACGCCGACCGCGATCAGGCCGGGAACCGAGATCGGCACCAGGATCCGCCACAGCGCGGTCCAGCCGTTGCCGCCGTCGACCTTGACGGACTCGTCGAGTTCCTTCGGCAGGGTGTTCAGATAGGCGGTGATCATGATGATCGCGTACGGCAGCGTGAACACCATGTGGGTCAGGATCAGTCCGGCGTAGGTGTCGTACAGGCCGAGCGCGACGACGAGCCCGAAGTACGGGATGACCAGGGTGATCGGTGGCACCGCTTGGACGCTGACGATGATCGCGTTGATGGTCTTCGAACCGGGGAAGGTGAAGCGGCTGAACGCGTACCCGGCCAGGATCGCCACCAGCAGGGTCAGGACGGTGACCGAACCGGCGACGATGTAGCTGTTGAGGAAGAACCTGAGCTGGGCGGGGTCGCCCAGGATCGCGGTGTACGCGTCGAACGAGAAGCTGTCGGTGATCAGTTGCGGCGGGTTCTGGAAGACCTCGCCGTTGCTCTTCAGTGAGGTGGAGAGCATCCACAGCACCGGCAGGCCGGCGAAGAGGCCGCCGAGCAGGAGCCCGGTGATGACGCCGGCCTTGGCGAGGGTGCGGCGGGTCTTGACGGAGGCCATGTCTCACCGCTCCCGTTGTGAACGAACGTAGAAGAAGGCCAGGACCATGGTCAGGAGCAGGACGATCACGGCGGCCGCCGACGCGGTCGCGAACTCGTACTCGCTGAAGGCCTGCTTGTAGACGTAGGTGCTGAGCATCTCGGTGGTGTTCAGCGGGCCGCCGCCGGTCGTCATCCAGATCAGGGCGAACTGCTGGGACGTCCAGATCAGGTCGAGCACCGCCATACTGATGATCACCGGCCGCAGCTGGGGCAGGGTCACGTGCCGGAACCGCTGCCACCAAGTCGTGCCGTCCACCGAGGCGGCCTCGTACAGGTCGGCGGGTATGCCCTGCAGACCGGCCAGCAGGCTGATCATGAAGAACGGGTAGCCGGACCAGACGTTGACGAAGGTGACCGCCCAGAGCGCGATGTCCGGATCACTGAACCAGCCCACGCCCTCCTGAACGACGCCGAGGGTCTGAAGGATGTAGTTGACGACGCCGGACGGGTCGAGCAGTAGCCGCCAGATCACCGCGATGACCGCGATGGTGAACAGCCACGGGAGGATGTAGACGATCCGGAAGATCGCCTTGGTGACGCCGCTGAGCAGCTTGGTGTTCAGCATCATCGCGAAACTGAGCCCGAGGAGCAGGTGGGCCGCGGTGCTGACCGAGATGAAGACGGCGGTGTTCTTCAGCGCGGCCAGGAAGTCGGGGTCGGTGAGGACCTTGGTGTAGTTGGCGAAGCCGGTGAAGACCGGGTTCTGGTTGACGATCACGTTGTCGCGCAGCGAGTAGCTGATCACCATGACGATGGGGATCACCATCAGGACGAAGATCAGCAGTACGGTCGGCGACAGGTAGCCGTACGGGATCAGGCTCCGGAACCGGCCGGCACGAGGCCCGGCAGGGGCGGCCTTCATTGTCATTGCTGTCTCCTAGATCGGGCGCCGCACCGCTTGCCGGCGATACGGCGCCCTCCCGAACGACTACCTAACCGATGACCGAGGACCAGTTCTCCTGCGACTTGGCCAGGGCCTCGTCGACCGTCGTCTTACCGGTCAGCACCAGCTGGAGCTGCTCGTCGAAGCTGCGCATCAGTTCCTCGGACTTCGGCAGGCCGACGAACTCGTTCGCCGGGGTGCCCGCCTGGTAGATCTCGAAGGCCTTCTTGAACAGCGGGTCGGAGTTACTGAAGTCCGGCTCGGCGTTCTTGTTACCGGGGAAGGCGTTCGCGATCGTGGCGAGGTTCGCGTTGGTCTCCTGGCTCATCAGGTACGACACGAACTTGAAGGCCTCGGCCTTGTGTTCGGTCGAGTTGGAGATGCCGATGCCCCAGGAGGCGTACGGGATACCGCGCTTGCCGGTGTAGCCGTCCACCGCCGGCAGGGCGGCGACCTCGAAGTTCAGGTCCGGCTTGCCCTCTTTGATGAGGTTGATGTGCGCCAGCGAGTCGATCATCATGCCGACCTGCCCGTTGGTGAACTTCTCGACCTTGTCCTGCTCTTTCATGGTGAGCGATCCGGGGGCGATGACACCGGCGTCGTTGAGGCTCTTCACGTATTCGACGGTGGCCTTGACCTCGGGACTGGTCAGGTTCGGCTTGCCGTCCTTCAGCATGCTGCCGCCGGAGGCCCACAGCCAGGACATCACGTCGTTCTGGATTCCGTTCGGGACCGCGGTGTCGAGTGGGAGTGCCCAGCCCTTCACGTCGGAGCCGGTCGCGGAGATCTTCTTGGCGGCGTCGGAGAACTCGGTGCGCGTGGTGGGCACCGCGGTGACTCCCGCTTTCGTCAGCAGGTCCTTGTTGACGAAGAGCGGATAGACGAAGTTGACGACCGGGACCATGTAGGTCTTGCCGTCGAGCTGAATCTGGCTCGCGAGCTGACTCTGGTCGTAACCGGCCTCGGTCATCAGCGCGGACATGTCAGCGATAGCGCCCTGTTTGGCGAAGTCGTTGACCCAGGCGCCGTCCAGTCCCACCACGTCGGGCAGGGTCTTGGAGGCAGCTCCGGTGACGAGTTGCTGCTTGGTCGACGCGTACGGCGCGCTCAGCAGTTTGATCTTGATGTTGGGGTTCGCGGTGGTGAAGTCGTTGATGATTTTGTCGAAATCTCCGGCTGGGAGCTCGGCTCCCCACCACTGTGCGAACTCGAGGGTGACGGTGCCGTCCGAGCTCTCCTCGCTGGAGCCGCCGCACGCGGCAACCGACCCGACCAAAGTGGTCACTGCCAGCGCCGCCATCAGCTTCTTCAGCCGGGTGGAACGAACTGCCATGGCCAGCTCCTTCTATATCTAAGTCTTTCTGTTCTCTGCTGTGTTGGCGCCACGTTAGCAGCGTGTTACAGACGAGAACAAGAGAAGAACTGCAGAAAACTGCGGAGTACGGCAGACTGCTGCGTCAAGCGGCCTGACCAGGGCTTCCACATAGGGGCATTGTGCTGCAATATGTGCTGCCTGCACCGGTATCTAGCAGGCGCTCGCCTGAGGTTGCGGTTCTTTGCAGCTTTGTGCGGGTAGTGTGCGTATCGTGTGCGAAGTTGTGGCATACTGCCGCACTGACGAAGGGGGAACCGTGGCCGTCGATAAAGATGACCGTCAGCGTCACCTGCCCGCGGGGCGCAAGGCTCAGCTGGTGGCGTTCGTCGCCGACGCCGGCCAGGTCACCGTGGCCGAGCTGGCCGAACGCTTCAAGGTCTCCATCGACACCGTGCGCCGCGATCTCGACCGGCTGGCCTCCGAAGGCGCTCTCGTGCGCACCTACGGGGGCGCCGTCAGCCTCGCCACCGCCTACCGCGTCGACAGCGCCGTCGAGCAGCGGCTCGCGTTCATGGAGAAGGAGAAGGAGACGATCGCGACCCTGGCCGCCGAACTGGTCCAGGACGCCTCGACGATCATGATCAACGGCGGGACGACCACGCTCGCCACCGCCCGCCGCCTCAGCGGGCACCGCGATCTCACCATCGCGACCAACAACCTGCTGATCCCGGGGGCGCTGCCGATCAGCGCGATCCGCGACATCTACTTCTTCGGCGGCACGGTCCGCCAGCTGACGCTCGCGACATACGGCCCGGTCAGCTTCCGCACCGCCGACGGCGCCGACCTGGACATCACCTGCGACCTGGCGCTGATCGGCGTCGGCGCGGTCTCCGCCGACGCCGGATTCACCACCAGCAACCTCGCCGAGGCAGCCATGATGCAGGCGATGATCGCGCGCGCGGCCCGGGTGGCGATACTGGCCGACTCCTCGAAGTTCGACCGCCGGCTGTTCGCCCAGGTGTCCGACCTGAGCGCCGCCGACTACCTGATCACCGACGCGCCCCCACCGGCGCCACTGCTGGAGACCCTCGAAGCCGCCGGCGTCGAAGTGATCACCCCGTCGTCGGCGCCCCGCCCGCGCTAGAACCTCAGCATGTGCAGGGTCAGGCGGCCCGCCGCGGCATCCACGCTGGTCGAGACCATGGCCCAGCCGTCGCCGAGGCCGGTCAGCCACCCACCGCGCCGGGCCAGTTGCCGGCCGGTCGCCGCGTCGTGGATCTGCACGTACGGCCGGTCACCGGTAGCGCCCATCACCGCGACCAGGTCGCCCGCCACCGCGGAGTCCCAGCTCGCCGACGTCCCCGGCAGCCCCGGATCCGGCACCGTCCAGAGTCGGCGGCCGTCCGCCAGATCCAGCAACGCGACCGGCCCGGACTCGGCGTTGTCCCGGACGAGCAGACGCCGATCGTCACCGGCGATCGGCGTTCCGGCCTGATCCGCGGTCCAGCGGACCGTCCCGGTGGTGACGTCGGTCAAGGTCGTCCGTCCGGTCCGGGTCACCGAGGCCACCGCACTGCCGGACCCGAAAAGCACAGGCCCACCGTCGTACGGCCGGCCCAAGGTCTTCTGGCATTCCCCGTCCGCACGGAGCCTGCTGTACAGGGTGCCGTTCCACGCCGATGTCCCGGTCCGGCCGTCGACCGCGGTGACCGTCACCGCGCAGTCCCGGCCGGGTGTGTCGTGTTCGGTGGCGACCAGGGTGTCACCGGCCGCGACGAGGTACCAGCCCAGCGTCGTGAGCCGCCCGGTGAGCAACCGCCCGGTCGCGGTGTCCAGCAGCGCACCCGCCGCCGGGCCACTGGACGAGGTCGTGACCGGCAGAAACGCGCTCGCGTCCGCTGCCAGCGTCCGCTGTCCACCGATCACGTCGTCCTGAAGATAGAAGTCCGGTTCGTCGACGGACCAGAGGACGGCCCCGGCGCTTGACGGTGGCACAGACCGCGGCCGGTGTACGCCGATCCGGGCACGAATCCAGGTAGAGCGCGTCCTGCCGGGCGACCATGTGCACCGGCCCCGGCGTCGACCAGGCGATCCGCCCGGTCGCGGCCTCGACCACGTCGACCGGCCCGTCCGAACCCTTCTGTACCGCCAGCATGTCGCCGGCCACGGTGAGCACACTGTCCTGGTCCGGGACCGGCAGCCGCCACCGCGAGCTGCCGTCGGCCACGTCCAGACCCCGCAGCGACTCGCTGTCCAGAACGACAGCCGTGTCCCCGATGACGTGGGCGGCACCGCTCCCGTTCGTGGTGTCCAGCGTCCAGGCGATCGTGCCACCGTCACCGTCGAGACCCGCCGGTGTCGTCCCCCGCCTGGTCGTGACAACCCCGAACACCGCGGCGGCACACACCACGACCAGCACAGACGACAGCGCCAGAATCCCGCCTCGCGACACGACACGACCTCCTGGCTGGCCTGATACGAACACGGCATCGTACCCGGAGAGACGTCGATCGATAACCGACGGGAACCGCCCGCTCCGTCCATGCTGGACCGGAAATATCCGATCATCCGATTCCGAGGGGCTGTTCGTGTGATGAGGTTATGACCTTGGCGCGTGCATGAGTATCGATGCGTAGGCGCGGCGGGGCGTGTCACTCATGGGGAGGGTGCATGGACGAGCTACCGAGCAGCACCCGCAAGTGGATCGGCGGATCGATTCTGGTCGCCGTGCTGGTCACGGTCTACCTGTTCTGGAATCCGGAACGTGGCGCCAACACCGCCGCGATTCTCAGCCTCACCCTGACGATCGTGAGCACGGCGCTCGCCGTGCACGCCGCGAACCGGATGGGGCAGCAGGCCGCGGCGTCGCCGTGGCGGCACTACGAGCTGAGCGGGCCGGCCAAGTTCTGGACGGGTGCGGTGCTGGCCGTCGCCCTGCTGGTGCCGGCGTCGGCGTGGGTCTGGAACCGCTGGTTCGCTGACCTGGACGTCCGGTTCCCGGCGGCGGTCGAGGTCCGAGAGGACCAGGTCAGCGCGGTCACCCCGGACGTCGTGACCGGATGGCAAGGCGGCGAGCTGGTGTTCACACCGTCGCTGGCGGCGCTCAGCGACCTGAGCGACTGCGTCATCCCGGCCGTCCTGCACGTCGAGCCGAAACTGGACGGCCGGTCCGGCACGGTGATCGCCGCCCGCCACGACGTGCCGGTCTCCATCAACATCCCGGACGGGACCCGGCGCGTCGACCTCGGGCTGAAGCTCGAAGCTCCGGGCGATCAGAACTGTGTGGTGTCGGCGACGTTCGGCCACGGCGAGCTACGCCGATAGAAGGGAGCACACGTGCGTTTTCGCCCGCTGCTGGCCGCCGTCCTGGCTGCCACCCTGATGACGACCGCCGGATGCCAGGACTCCGAACTGGAGCCCGATCCCGCCGAATATCTCTCCGGCGAGGTTCTGATCGGCATCAACACGGACCTGCCCGGCTGGAGCGAGTACGCGAACGGCGTGTGGCAGGGCTTCGACATCAGTTTGAGCAACTGGCTCGGTGAGGAACTCGGGTTCCGTCCCCGATACGTCAATCTCACCACCAACGAACGGCTCACGGCACTCCAGGACGCGGACAGCGAGGTGAAACTCGTCATCTCCAACTTCTCGATCAACGACAAGCGCCGCGAGACCATCGACCAGGTGGGACCCTACTTCGCCGACTCGCAGGGTCTGCTGACCCTCACCACCAGCAAGATCATGAAGGTGGAGGACATCGAGCGGAAGACCATCTGTACGGCACTCGGATCCACCACCGAGGTGCGGCTGTTCGGCATGACCATCAATCCGCTGTCGGAGAACACCCTGCAACGCTGCCTGCAGAGGTTGCGGGCCGGCGAGGCGGACGCGGTCTCCTCCGACCGGGCCATCCTGGAGGGCTTCATCTCCCACGACACCGCCCGCGACCTCAGGCTGGTGCCCGGCATCAGGGTGGGCAGCGAACGGTACGGAATCGGCATCCA
This sequence comes from Actinoplanes derwentensis, assembly GCF_900104725.1. Classification (NCBI taxonomy): domain Bacteria; kingdom Bacillati; phylum Actinomycetota; class Actinomycetes; order Micromonosporales; family Micromonosporaceae; genus Actinoplanes; species Actinoplanes derwentensis. The sequence goes on along the minus strand of NZ_LT629758.1, from coordinate 3,906,592 downwards.
CAACAACAGCCCGAAACTGTGCGATTACCTGTCGAAGAAGCTGGTCAAGTTCATCAACGAGGAATGGGACCAGACCTTCACGAACAACCTGCCGAACGTGATCCCGACCGACCGCAAACCGAACTCGGCGGCGCTCGACCCGTGCGAAAAGCCCGTCCCGTCCTAGCCCGGACCGGTCACGATCGCGTCGCGGCGGCCCGGAAGCGACGGGGAACTGGCGGCTAAGCGTCCGGGCCGCTGGACGTGTTGTACGCGTTCTTGGCCTCGACCACCGACGGCTGGACGTCCGCGGGATCGACGCCACTCACGTTCAGCGGCGGGTGCAGGCGCTGGACGAGGGCGGCCTCGATGGATCCGGGCTCCGCGTCCTCGGCCCAGGTCAGCCGCAGGTTCGCGTGCATCCAGCTGGTCAGCCGCTCCTCGTCCTCGGGCACCAGGACCACCCGATCGGTCCAGGTCGTCCGATAGCCCTCGGACAACAGAAGCCCGGCGAGGGTACGGCGCAGCGTCGAGCTACCGGAACGCCGCAGATGGTTACGCAGGATCCGGCCGCGCAGACTGGACGCGCGCCCCAGGTACAGCATCCGCAGCGACGGAACGTTCTCGTTCGGGACCCCGTCCAGCCAGGGGAAGACCGACGGGCCGGCCCACCACGCGTAGACACCGCCACCCCGGCTGAGCCGCTTGGCGGCGACGTCGAGCGCGAACGGCGGACCGGACAGCAGCCGCAGAGCCTCCTCCGCCCGAGCCTGGGCGGGGGAGACGTGCACGGGTCGCTCTGAGAAGTTAGTCATCGAGGCCATGCTAGGCCGTCGCCTGATCGGGCCCGGGCGGCAGGGACGTCACAGGTCGCCTTCCCGCACTCTGCCGCAAACGACCTCGTGACGGCGCCCACTCCGCGGGACTCGGCGCCGTCTCACCCGTCGGAGGCACGGTGGTGGCAGACGGCTTCGAGGTTGATGCCGTGCGGGTCCAGCACGAAGGCCCCGAAGTAGTCGTCGTGGTATTCCGGGTGGACCGCCGGCGGCAACAGGGGAGTGGCGCCGGCGGCGAGCGCGGCCCGGTGGAAATCGGTCACGGCGGCACGGGTGTCGACGGTGAAGGCCAGGTGCATGTTGGTGCCCACGGTGCCGCCGTCGATGAGCCAGAAGTACGGCTTGACCTGGGCCAGCCCGAACCCGACCATGGCCGTCGGCTGGCGCGGGGTGGCGTTCGGCGGGATCTCCAGCATCTTCGTGATACCGATGCTGGCCAGCACCGGCTCGTAGAAGGCCACCGCCGCGGCGAGGTCGGGAACGGCGACGTTCAGGTGGTCGATACGGGACCCGGAGCGATCAGGAGTCATGGTCCCAGCGTGCCCGCAATTGCGGTCATCGCCTGTCCGCTGCGGTCGCGGCGCGCCGCCGGACGAACAGGACGGCCAGGACAGTCAGGGTGGCGAGGGCGGCCGCGGCCATCCCCAGAGCACGGACGGTGGGGCGCCCGGACATGGTGGCGGTCACCCAGTCGTTCAGGTTGTCGACGCGGGCGCTGAAGTCCGGGCCGGGATGCGGGCAGCCGGGGCCGGTGCTGACCAGTGCCACCAGGACGGGTTCGCGGCCGGGGGACTCGCGGAAGTACGGGCCGCCGGAGTCGTGCGGGCACGGGCTGGTGTCCGGCCGGGGAGAGCGGCCGGAGGCCTCGACCAGGGTGGTGCCGACGGACCCGACGGTGAACAGTCCGGTCTGCATCCGGGTCGGGGCCACGTACCCGGAATCGCCGGTGACCAGGCCGAAACCGGTCAGGCGCAGGATCTCGCCGGCGACCGGTCCGGTGGTGGCGAGCCGGATCGGGGTGATCCCGGTGATGTCGGTGGCCAGTTCGGCGAGGGCCACGTCGGTGTCGTCGGCCTGGTGCACGGCGACCACCTCGGTCTCGGCGCCGTCGGTGCTCGACAGATCGGCCCGGCCGACGACCGCCGTGGTCCGCTCGGCCACCGTGCGGCTCACCCGCCGGCCGTCGGCGTCGCGGAAACAGTGGCCCGCGGTGATCACCCAGCGCGGCGCGATCAGGGCCCCGGAGCAGGAGCTGTCCCGGCTGCCGCCGTCGTCGGCGGGCAGGCCGGTCATGGTCAGCCGGACCGAGAACCGGTAGTCGCCGGGGGCGGCGTCCTGGCCGTTGGCGATCGCGGCGGCGGGCCGGGCTCCCCAGGGAACGGCCACCGCCGCCGCGAAGAGAACCAGGAGACATTTCTTGATCAAGGGGGACCGTCCGTACCTTCGCTGGGCAGAATCAGCCTCATAGTTCCCACCGGCGTGTCCGGTGACCGTCATCGGCGTCTTTATCCACCGTTGACGAACGGTGTGCGAACCTGGCCGACGGCGAGAAGCCGGGAGCCGACGGGGGCGAGAGAATGCGGGTGCTGGTGGCGGACGACGAACGGCTGCTCGCCGACACGGTGGCGCAGGGGTTGCGGCGGCTGTCGATGGCCGTTGACGTGGCGTACGACGGCGAAGCGGCCTTTGATCGTCTCGGGGTGAACCGCTATGACGTAGCCGTGCTCGACCGGGACATGCCCGGCCGCACCGGTGACGAGCTGTGCCGGTGGATCGTCGACTCCGGCGCGACCACCAAGATCCTGCTGCTGACCGCCGCGGCCGGCATCCGGGACCGGGTCGAAGGGCTCGGGCTCGGCGCCGACGACTACCTGACCAAGCCGTTCGCGTTCGCGGAACTGGCCGCCCGGGTCCTGGCGCTGTCCCGGCGGTCCACCCCGGCGCTGCCGCCGATCCTGGAACAGGACGGTGTCGTGCTGGACAGCACCCGGCACACCGCGTCGCGGGACGGGCGGGTGCTGGCGCTGTCGTCGAAGGAGTTCGCGGTCCTGCACGTGCTGCTGCGGGTCGGCGGCCGGGTGGTCAGCTCCGAGGACCTGCTGGAACAGGCGTGGGACGAACACGCCGACCCGTTCACCAACACGGTACGGATGACGGTGATGACGTTGCGCCGCAAACTCGGCGACCCGCCCCTGCTGCACACCGTCCGCCGGGCCGGATACCGGCTGGGCGCATGAGACGGCGGGTGCTGCTGCTCTGCGCGATCGTCCTGGTCGTGGCACAGGCCGCGCCGTGGGCCGCGGACCAGCTTCTGCGGCTGCTCGACCAGTACCAGACCTTCTCCTGCCCGGAACCGTTGTGGGCGCCGGACGCGGACACGCCACTCGGGTGCACGCTGCTCTACCGGTTCCCGAGTCTTCCCGGCCTGGTCCTGCTGGTGCTGGTGCTCGCGGCGATCCTGGCGTTCTGCTATCCGCTGGTGAGGTGGTGCCTGCGCCCGCTGCGGGACCTGGTCCCGGTGATCGCCGCCGCCGGGCCGCAGAACCTCGGCCACCGGCTGCGGCCGGGGAAGAGCCGAGACGAACTGGCGGCCCTCGGCCGGGCCGTCGACGAGATGATGGACCGGATCGCCGTCGGCTACGAGGCGCAGCGCCGGTTCGCGGCCGACGCCTCGCACGAACTGCGCACTCCGCTCGCCGTGCAGCGCACCCTGATCGAGGTGAGCATGGCCGAGGAGTTGACCGGGGAACAGCTGGAACTGCTCACCGGGCAGCTGCTGGACACCAACGTGCGCAACGAACGCCTGATCGAGGGCCTGCTGGTGCTCAGCGAGAGCGACCGCGGCCTGATGGCCCGGACTCCGCTGCGGCTCGACGAGATCACCGCCGAGGTGCTGAAGGCGCACCGGGGCCGGGCCGCCGAGGCGGGAGTGACGGTCACCAGCGAGCTGACGCCGCGGACCGTTCTCGGCGAGCGGATCCTGCTGGAACGGCTGGTCACGAACCTGGTGCAGAACGCGATCAAGTACAACCGGCCGGGCGGAACGATCGATGTGCGGGTCGGCGCCGATCCGGCCCTGGCCGTGGTCAACACCGGTGAGGACGTGCCGCCGGAAGAGGTGGCCGCCCTGTTCGAGCCGTTCCGGCGGCGGGCGGGTACCCGTATCGATCACAGCGGCGGGGCCGGGCTGGGCCTGTCCATCGCCCGATCCATCACCCAGGCCCACGACGGGCTGATCACCGCGACCTCCACCGGCAGGGACGGCCTGACGGTGGAGGTCGCGTTCCCCCAATAAAGATCAGCGGTCGATGTGGTCCAGGTGCAGCATCTTCTTGAGGACGCTGTCCAGCTCGGCGTCGTTGAAGATGGACTTCCAGTCGTCCTTGATGATCTTGTCGCGGCCGTAGTCCATCGCGATCAGGCAGGCGTCCGAGAACGGGTTGTCGCCGCGCAGGCCGTTGGCCAGCGCCACCTGCACGTGACCCATCAGCATGGCGCGGGCGGCCGGCTCCGGCACGCCGACGGTGTCGACGGTCTCCCGCAGAGCCTCGTTCAGCAGCGAACCGATCATGCAGGCCACCACCTCGACCAGGGTCGGCTCCAGGTAGGCGAGCTGCTTGACGGTCACCCAGTGCACGTCCAGGACCGGCGCGTACATCAGCTTGATGACCGTTTCGGCCGTCTGCTGGACTTCCGTGGAGCCGGACTCCAGCGCGGCCACCACGTCCTGCGGCGCGGCGATGCCACCGAAGGTGTCCTCCAGCTCCGCCTTGGTCTTGCGCTGCAGGAAGACCGACGGGTGACAAGGGTGGGCCACCGCGTACTCCACGTCCTCGCGCTGGAACAGCAGGTTCGCGTACGCGGCCGCCGGGTCCAGGGTCAGCACGATCGCACCGGGCCGAAGCTGCGGCACGACCGCGGCGGAGACCGGGCCGAGCGCGATGTCCGGCACCGACAGGATGACCACGTCGGCGTCCTTGACGGCCTCGTCGGTCGCGGTGACGACCCGGCCGGCGTCGACGGTGCGCTGTTGGCCGGCGGGGGAGTTCTCCGCGTAGAAGACGGTGTGCTCGCTGCGCATCAGGTTGTTGGACACGCGCATGCCCATCTTGCCGCCGGCACCCACTACAGCGATGGTCAGCTTCATTTCCGGCTCCTCAGGTAGTCCAGGTTGTGGTCGGTCCAGCGGTTCTCGAGCTGACTCGTGGTCTCCGGGTCGCCCTGCCAGGGCACCCAGTGCTCGATGATCTGGTTGACGCCGTCCGCCGGGCGGACCGCGTCGATCATGTGGTCGTAGTCGAGGAGCCCTTCGCCCAGCGGGCAGCCGGCCAGCGTGAAGCCGACCCAGCCGTTCCTACGGGTGAAGGAGAAGTCCTTGACGTGGATGTTCTTGACGTGATTTCTGGTGCGCTCGATGGTGTCCCGCGGATGCTCCAGCGCGGCGACACTGTTCGCCGGGTCCAGGCAGATGCCCAGGTTCGCCGATCCGACGGCTTCGACGGCGGCGACCACGGTCGGCGTCGGGACCTGCTCGTAGGTCTCCAGCGCCACTGTCACGCCGGCCCGCTCGTAGTCCGGAATCGCCGCGCCGAGCAGGTCGATCGCCTCGTCCAAGCTCGGCCGGTGACCGACCGTGTTGAACATGCTGCGGACCACGGTGACGTCCAGCCGCTGCGCGATGTCCAGATATCTCTGGAGATGTTCCGGTGAGAGGCCCCGCGTTCCCAGCTCAAGAGCAATTCCCAGGCCATCGGCCGTACGTTTGACCGAGGCCAAGTCGGCTTCCTCGATCAACGGGTAGTCGCAGATCTGGAACAGTTCCACGCCGAGTGCCGCGGTCCGCTCCAGCATCGTGTCCAGGCTGATCGGATCAGGGGCGGTCGAGTGCCACTGCCAGAAGAACGCGTACGTGCTCAGCCCGATCGTCATGCCCGGGCCGCCGTCTCCTCGACCACCTTGACCAGGGCCTCCGGGTCGTGGGCGAACCGTCCCAGGAACAGCCCGTCGACGCCGCCGCCCAGGCGGGTGGCCAGGCCCGGTCCCGCGCTGCCGCCGTAGATGACCGAGCTGTCCGGGTGCGCCGACTCCTGCGCCACCGTGTCCCGCAGGGCCGTGCACACCCCCGTGATGTGCTCGTCCGACGCGGGTTGCGCAGCGCCGATCGCCCAGAACGGCTCGTAGGCGAGGATCAGCGAACCGCCGAGACCGAACCGCCGGCTGGTCTGCAGTGCGTCGATGAGCTGACGACGGCACTCGGTGACGGCCTGGGCGACCGGCATCCGATCCCGCTCACCGAGGCAGAGCACCGGGGTCAGCCCGGCGCGCAGGGCGGCGGCGGTCTTGTCGGCCACCACCTCCTCGGTCTCGCCGAAGTGGGTGCGCCGTTCGGCGTGACCGACCTCGACGTAGCGGGCGCCGGCCTCGCGCAGGAAGACGCCACTGACCTCACCGGTCCACGCGCCGCTGTCGGCGGCGGCCAGGTTCTGCGCGCCCGCCGTGATCGGCGTGCCGCGCAGGATGCCGGCAACTGCTGGAAGGGCCGGGAACGACGGGAGCAGGAACAGCCGTACGTCGCCCGCGACCAGGGCCGGGTGGTTGCCGAGCAGGTCGGCGACCGTGCGGGACCAGCGCAGTGTCTGGTCGTACCCGAAGTACATCTTCAGGCTGACACCGAGAGTCCGGGTCATGCGCACTCGTACTTCTCGATGAGCGCGACCTTGCCGGCCGAGGCCGAGGTCTCGTCGAAGGTGTAGGTCAGCCACTCGCGGGCCAGCCGGCGGGCCAGTTCCAGGCCGACGACACGCTGCCCGAACGTGAGCACCTGGGCGTTGTTCGACAGGATCGAGCGTTCGACCGAGAAGCTGTCGTGTGCGGTGACGGCCCGGATGCCGGCCACCTTGTTGGCCGCGATCGCCACGCCCAGTCCGGTGCCGCAGACCAGCAGCGCCCGGTCGGCCTTACCGGCGGCGACCATCTCGGCGGCGGCGATCGCCACGCTCGGGTACGAGTGATCCGGCGTGTCGGCCACGTCGACCACGGTCTCCACGAGGTCGTTCGCGGCCAGGTCCGCCTTGAGGGCCTCCTTGTAGGCGAAGCCCGCCTCGTCGGCGCCGACTACGATACGAAACTTGCTCATCGGGGTGCTCACTCTCCGGTCGTTGTCGCAGGGGTGCTGAGCACGGTGTGCACGGTGCGGGCGATCAGGCTCATCGAGACCGCGCCGGCGTCGGGGGTGCCCAGGCTCTTCTCCGCGTGGGGCCGGGCCCGGCCCATCCGCGGAAGCAGGTTCTTCGTGGCTTCGGCCGCCCTCTCGGCGGCGTCCGCGGCGACACCCCAGGCGCCGGTCACGGACGCGCCGTCGGCGACTGCCGCGGCGAAGGATTCGTCGAGCGGGATCAGCACGTCGACCATGGTCTTGTCGCCGAGCTGAGCGCCGCCGATGTCGCAGATGCCGTCGCGGGCCGCGCGGACCGCCGCGGCCATCACCTCAGGCGTGGGGTGGTCCTGGTCGCCGAGGGCCTGGCCGATGCGCCGCAGGGCGATGCCCCAGAGCGCGCCGGAGGTGCCGCCGGCCCGGTCGGACCAGGCGTCGGCTGCTTCGATCAGGACGGTTCCGGCACCGGCCCGTCGCCGCTGGGCGTCCGCTGCCGCGTCGACCGCGGCTTTGATGCCGCGTTGCATGCCGATGCCGTGGTCACCGTCGCCGGCTACCGCGTCGATGCGGCCGAGGTCGTCGACGTTGGCGTCGACGACGTCCCGGGCGGCGGTCAGGACCGCGACGACACGGGCGGCCGCCGCCTGCGAGGCGGGGCTGCCCTGGGGTAGTTCGGCGGCGAGTTCGGAGAGCGTCTCGGTCGTGTCCGCGACGGTCGAGTGGATCGCGCCCCGGTGGAAGGCCGGAGTGTCGGCGGGTGCGGTCCAGAGCCGTTCCAGGTCGTCGTCCAGCCAGGTCAGGGTCAGCGAGACACCGGCCATGTCGAAGCTGGTGCACAGTTCGCCGACTTCGGGCGCCACTACGGTCAGGCCGGCCGCGCCGAGCAGGTGGTTCACCCGGCGGTACACCACGAACAGTTCTTCCTGTTTGACCGAGCCGAGCCCGTTGAGCAGGACGGCCACCCGGGCGCCGGACGCCGTCACGACACCGTCGGGCAGTTCGGTCAGCAGCCGCTCGACGAGCAGGGTGGCCAGTTCGTCGGCGGTCGGCAGGTCGGCCTCGGCGAATCCGGGTTCGCCGTGGATGCCCAGGCCGATCGCCATCTTGCCGTCGGGCACGGTGAACAGCGGGGTGCCGGCGCCGGGCAGCGTGCACCCGGAGAACGCCACGCCCATGCTGCGGGTGCGGTCGTTGGCCCGGTTCGCCAGCGCGGACACCACCTCCAGGGGCATCCCTTCGTCGGCGGCCGCTCCGGCGACCTTGAAGACGACCAGGTCACCGGCGATGCCACGGCGTTTGTGCCGTTCGGCGTCGGGGGCGCTGAAGATGTCGTCGGTGACCCGGACGGTCTCCACCCGGATCCCGGCGCCGCGCAGGCGTTCCTGCGCGGCGTCGAAGTTGAGGCAGTCGCCGGCGTAGTTTCCGTACGCCAGCAGAACGCCGCCCCCGTGGTCGGCGGCCTTACTGACCGCGGTGACCTGCTGCGCCGACGGTGAAGCGAACACGTTGCCGATCACGGCGGCGCTGGCCAGGCCCTGGCCGACCAGGCCGGCGAAGGCCGGGTAGTGCCCGGACCCGCCGCCCACGACCACCGCGACGGTGCCGGGCGGGGTGGCCGTGCTGCGGACCACTCCACCGGAGGTGTGCCGCACCCAGCGGCCGTTGGCGGCCACGAAGCCTTCGGTCATCTCGTCGGCGAACGCCGCGGGGTCGTTGAACAGACGGGTCATTACGGTCCTTCCAGGGGGAGTGGGTTCAGTGCCCGGCCGGAACCGGGGCCTGGTCGTCGGCGGCGATCCGGCCCCGGCGGCTCAGCGCCACCATCAGCACCGAACTGAGCAGCATGAACGCGCCGACGACGAAGAACGCCACCTTGTAGTCGCCGCCGTTGAGGTCGGCCAGTTCGCCGGTGATGTACGGGGCGGCGAAACCGGCCAGGTTGCCCATCGTGTTGATCAGGGCGATACCGGCCGCCGCGGCGGCACCCGCGAGGAACTGCGTGGGCACGGTCCAGAAGTTGGGCAGAGCGGCGAAGATCGAGCAGGCGGTGATCGCGAGGACCGCGATGGTCAGGGTCGGCGAGCCGGCGAACAGCGCGAGCGGGATGCTGACCGCGCCGACGGCTGCCGGGATGGCGATGTGGCCGGGCTTGACCCCGTGTTTGGTGGCGTGCCGGGTGGCCAGGTAGAGCGCGATCGCCGCCGGGACGTACGGGATGGCGGTGATCAGGCCCTTGTCGATCAGGTCGAACTTCACGCCGAACTGTTCCTGGAAGTCCGCGATGATCGTCGGCAGGAAGAACGCGAGGGTGTAGAGGCCGTAGATGAAGCCGAAGTAGATGAAGCTGAGAGTCCAGACCCGGCCGCTGCTGAACGCGGCCTTCAGCCCGGCGAGGCCGTGTCCGCCGGTGTCGTCGGCGCCCTTGCTCCTGGCTTCGACGGCCAGTTCGGTGGTCAGCCACTCCTGCTCGGCGGGGGTGAGCCACTTGGCCTGCTTGGGGGAGTCGGCCAGGTAGAACCAGGCGACCACGCCGATGACGATGGCCGGCAGGCCGACGCCGAGGAACATGAAGCGCCAGCCCTCGAGGCCGAAGAAGGCGCCGTCGTGGCTCATCAGCCAGCCGGCCAGCGGTGCGCCGATCACGCTGGTGAGCGGCTGTGCCAGGTAGAACAGGCCGAGGATCCGGCTGCGGTAGCGGGCCGGGACCCAGAGGCTGAGGAACAGGATCGCGCCGGGGAAGAAGCCGGCCTCGGCCACACCGAGCAGGAAGCGTAGCCAGCTCAGCTGGGTGAACGACCCGACCCAGGTGAACAGCACCGCGACGATGCCCCAGGTGACCATGATCCGGGCGAGCCAGCGCCGGGCCCCGAACTTGTGCAGCGCGAGGTTGCTGGGGACCTCCAGCAGGATGTAGCCGATGAAGAAGACACCCGAGGCGAAACCGTACTGAGCTGCCGTGAGGGCCAGGTCGTCGTTCATCCCGTTGGGTGCTGCGAACCCGATCGCGGTGCGGTCGAGGTAATTGATGAAGAACATGAGTGCAACGAAGGGGACCAGGCGAACAGCGACCTTGCGGATCGCTGATTTCTCGACTGCGGACGGCGCCGATGAGGCGGTCGACGTGCTGGTCAAGAGGAACTCCTTACATGACATGACTCCTGGTGGAACGAAGCGGTAACGCCATCGTCATGATTTGCATCGCACCTGTCAACCGGTTGACCAATTTTTTGGTTGACCAGTTGGTATGCTCAGCGCATGGTGACGCCCCCGGCTTTCGACGCCGAGCTGAGTGCCGCGCTCGGCGGCACGATCAAGAGCCCGACCGCGATGGCCGAGGTGGCCCGCCGCCTGCTGGATTACATTCACAGCGGGGCCGTGGCCGAAGGTGATCGGTTGCCTGCCGAGCGTCAGCTGTCCACCCTGATGGGCGTCGGCCGGTCCGCGGTGCGGGAGGCGCTGGCCGCTCTGGAGATCCTCGGCATCGTCGAGGTCCGCCCCGGCTCCGGCACCTACCTGCGCGGCAGCACGTCAGAGCTGCTGCCGCAGACCCTGTCCTGGGGCATCCTGCTGCACGCGGACAAGACCCGCGAACTGATCGAGGTCCGGCACGGTCTGGAGACCCAGGCCGCCCGTCTAGCCGCCGGGAACGTCACCGACGGCTCGCTGCGCCGGCTGGCCGACCATCTGGACACGATGGAGCACAGCCTCGGCGACTTCCACCATTTCGTCACCGCGGACATGCTGTTCCATCAGGAACTCGCCGTCATCGCGGGTAACGAGCTGCTACGGGACATCCTCCAGAGTGTCCGCTCGCTGATTCGGGTCTGGGTCGAGCGCGCCCTGAACGACGCCGACCACGCCAAGATCACGATCGCCGAGCACCGGGCCATCCTGGAGGGTGTGCGAGCCCGCGATCCCGAGGCGGCCGCCCAGGCGATGAGCCGCCACATGGACAGCGCCGGAGCCCGGCTGCGGCCCACTCTCCCCGGTGGTGAATGACCGGGGAGAGTGGAGTGCGCGATGATCAGCGTCCGGGTGACCGGACGAAGACCGGCATGGTGTCCAGGGTCGTGGTGACCGTGGCGGTGGTGCCGCCCTTGTAGCGCTTGCCGGTGAAGTAGTCGACCCAGGTGTTGCCGCGCGGGAACCACACCGTGGTGGACGCGGTGGTGCCCGGGGTGGTCACCGGGGCGACCAGGAAGTCCGGGCCGAACAGGTACTGGCTGCCGGCCGTCGCGTACGCCTCCTGTTCGTTCGGGTACGCCAGGTACATGGCGCGGACGATCGGTGTTCCGGTGCGGGTGGCCTCGGCGGCCGCCGCGTACGTGTAGGGCTGCAGCTTCTTGCGCAGGTTCAGGAACTTCTTCGCCGACGCGTTCGCCGCCGGGCCGTACTGCCACGGCAGACGGTCACTGTGGTCGGAGTGCAGCCGGTCGATCGGCTGGAACGTGCCCATCTGCACCCACCGGGCGTACAGATCGTCGGGCAGTTTTGTGGAACCCGGCTCGGCGCCCGGCTCCTGCAGGCCGCGAGTGTGCCCGCCGATGTCGTGGCTGATCGCGGCCAGACCGGTCGCCGCCGACTCGGCGGGCGTGTAACCGATGGTGTACCGCAGCGTCTCCCAGTTGGAGATGGTGTCACCGGTGAAGTGCAGCGTGGTGCGCTTGTCGGCCCACGGGCCACCGGCGACCGGGCCGGGGTTGCCGTAACCGCCGGTCTGCAACGCTCCGTAGGCGCGAGAGAAGGCGAAGCCGGTGCGGTCGGCGTACTCCTGGTTGATCCGGGCGTCGGAACCGCGGGAGTCGTCGCAGCACCAGTCCAGCCACCAGAAGTCGACGTCGGCACCCATCTGCTCGTGCAACCAGAAGTAGGCCTTCAGCTGGTCCGGGTCGTCGAAGTCGAAGACGCGACCGCGGCTGGACGGCTTCAGTTTGCCCTTGGCGATCTCCTGCGCCCTCGCGTAGTGCGGGTCGGACTCGGAGATGCTCGGGTGGATGTTCAGCCCGGTGCGGATGCCCTTCTTGTGCAGATTGGCGGCGAACGCGTTCCAGTCCGGGAACCGGGACTCGTCGACCGACCAGCCGTTCCACTTGTCCGGCGCCTTGAAGTCGGTGTCCACCACCAGCACGTCCAGCGGCACACCCTCACTCTTGAACCGCGCCACGATGCTGTCGAACTCGGCGGCCGTGCGGTCGAAATACTGCGAGTACCAGACGCCGTACGCCCACTTCGGCAGCAGTTTCGTCGGCCCGGTCAGCACCGAGAGTTCCCGCAGCGCCCGACGGTAGTCCGTCCCGTAGGCGAAGACGTAACCGTCCTGATGATCCCCGGAATCGTCCAGCAGCGACCATCCGTCCTGGTAGAGCAGCCCCGCGTAGGTGCGCGCACCGCCGTCGACGCCGTCCAGGCCACGCCGGTAGCCACCGAGCGGCGCGTGCGGGGCGAGAAGCTTCGAGCGGGCGGCGGTCACGGCGATCGTGTCCACGTTGACGTGGCAGCTCTGTTCGGTGGGACAGCCCAGCGCGACGGTGTTCGTTCCGGCCTTCAAGGTCAACTTCACCGATTGGGTACGCCAGAAGTCCCACCCACTGGTCGGCGGCAACTCGGCGGTGGCCGTCCCCACGGTCACGGTGCGGGTCTGCAGGGGCTGACTTCCGGCCGGCCCGTTCGCGTACCGCAACTGCACCTGGTAGACGCCGTCGGCGGGCACCCTGGTCACGGTGAACGCAGTCCCGTCGCCGATGCCCTCCAGCCCGGCCAGGAAGCCCTCACCGGCATACCCGTTGTGGTCGTCGGCGAGCTTCGCGCGACCGCTGAACTGCCCCTTCTCCGCCTCGCACAGCTCTGCGAACACGCAGGGCACGGCAGCCGGCGGAGTCGGCGCGGGGTAACCGGCGCCCGGTGCGACAAGCGCCAGGCTGTCGACGTTCACATTGCCCGAGTCGGTGGCCGTCCGGACCAGGGTGACGTCGTGCCGGCCGGCGCTCAAGGTCAGCGGCACCGCGGCGAGGCCCCAGGTGTCCCAGTCGGCGGTCGGCGGCAGGCTCAGGGTGCCGGCCGCGACACCGTCGACGGTCACGGTCAGGGTGCGGGTGACGTTCTGGCCGTCCCCGCCGGTGCTGTTCGCGTAACGGACGCTGAGCTGCCGAGCGCCCGCGGCCGCCGCGGTGACGGCGAACTTCAGCGAGGCACCGGTGCTCTCGAACCCGGCCGCGAAACCACGCCCGGTGTAGTCCCGGTGGTTGGTGGCGACGCTCGGGCCGTCGAGGGTGAGCGACTCGGCCTCACACAGGGCGCCGGGCGTGCAGACGGGACCACCGGTCCAGGGGGAGGCGGTCACGTTCTTCACCCGTACCAGCAAGTTGTCCTGGTTGAAGGGACCGGAACCGACCCGGTAACGCAGCGTCGCCCCGCTGGTCTCGATGGTCAGCCAGCCGCGCGAGACCCGGGAGGTGAAGGGGGTCCGCTTGAAGTCGTCGCGGCCGATCACGTTGAACGTGTCCGCGTCGGTGAACCGCCCGGTGGGGGAGAACTCGGTGCGGATCAGGGTGGGGGAGAGGACCTGGAAGCGGGCGTTGCCCGAGACGACGTCCCGGGCCGCGGCCTGTGCCGGAGCGACCGGCGCGACCAGGATGAGGGCGGCCGTGACGGCGAGCCCCCGGAGTAAGCGATGGCGCACGCCTGTACCTCATCGATCGTAAGGAAACTTGACGATGATCAAGCTGTCATCCGCCGGTAACGGAAGTCAATGATCGATCTGCATGTGCGGATGTGGTGTACGTTGCCGCGAGATCGACTGTCCATCCACATAGGGGGAGCTTTGTCTACCAGCATGTCCCGCCGCGCCGCCCTCGGGATCGGTGCCGCAGCAGCTGTCGCCGGAGCCGGAGTGAGTAGTCCCGCCCAGGCCGCGCTTTCCGGTCCGGCCGCTATCCGCAAGGTCTACAACAAGGAGAAGGTGAAGGCCGGCGGCGTGTGGCACACGCACATCGCGGCCATCGACGCCACCGGAACGATCGCGCCGATCATCGAGGACGACGCCGACCACGTCACCTACGGCTACAGCGTGCAGAAACTGTTCGTCGCCACCGCGGTGATGGACAAGATCGACCGGGGTGAGCTGACCCTCGGCACCAAGCTCGACCTCACCGCCGGCATCATCCTCGGCGGCTCCGGCATCTACCACCTGCACCGGGTGTGGGGCGACGACATCACCGTCGCGAACTTCCTCACCGCGATGCTGCTGGTCTCCGACAACACCGCGGTCCGGATGTGCGGCCGGGTCGTGCCCGCCCTGGAACTCAACGAGATCCTGGCCGCCAAGGGCTTCGTGCACACCCGGGTCGAGCCGGTCGCCAACCCGAACCGCTTCTTCCTCGGCACCACCACCCCGCGCGAGACGCACGACATGCTCTGGCGTCTCGCCAACAAGACCCTGCTCAGCCCGGAGTCCTGTGACTTCCTGCTGAGCATCACCCGCTGGCTCAACGGCTACCACGACGGGGTCCGCCGCGTCATGTCGTCGAAGGAGCGCGAGCGGGTCGCCACCAAGTACGGCGCCGACTTCAACACCCTCGGCGAGTCCCGGCACGAGGCCGGCATCATGTTCAGCGCAGACGGGCTGCCGCTGCTGACCTACGCGATGTTCGCCGAGGGCCTGGGCGAGCCGCTGAACTACGGCGCCACCCACCCGGCGGTCGAGGCCCACGCCAAGATCGGCCGGACCCTCTTCGACAACCTTCCGGCCGTCCCGGCCACCCTGTCGACGGCCCGCACGTCGTCGGTGCCCCGCACCCTGCCGAAGCCGTTCAGCCCGGTCAACGGCGGCTGACCACCCGCCCTTCCCAGGGTGCGAGCCGTAAGTCGGCACGCATGCCGGGTGCGCGAGTTGCGTGGTGACTTCGGGTGCGAATCGAACCCGAAGTCACCACGCTGGTGGCGGCTCTTCTCGGGGTTATGACAGCGGCGTCACCACTCCGGTGTCCAGGTCGTAGCGGGCTCCGACGACTGCCAGTTTCCCGTGTTCGACACGCTCCCGGATGATGTCGCTGCCGGCTTTCAGGGCTGCCACCTGGGCCAGCACGTTGGCTCGTACGGCCTTCTCCACGGCGTCCGGGTCGTTCACGAACGGCTCGACGATCGGGGTCAGCGCGTTCACGATCGTCTGGATGTGGCCGGGGGCGGTGGTTCCGTTCGCGATCGTGCTCAACGTCGCCGCTATCGCGCCGCAGCGCTCGTGGCCCAGCACTATCAGTAGCGGCGGTTCGAACTCCTCGACCGCGTACTCCATGCTGCCCAGTAGCAGGTCGTCGACGATGTTGCCGGCCACCCGGTCGTCGAACAGGTCGCCGATGCCCTGGTCGAACAACAGTTCCGGGGACACCCGGGAATCCGCGCAGCCGAGCAGGACCGCGAACGGATGCTGCCCGGCCGCCACCTCGTGCAGCCGGGCCACCGTCTGATGCGGGTGCCGGGACCGGCCGGTGACGAACCGGCGGTTGCCGTCGAGCAGCGCCTTCAGTGCGGCGCGCGGGGTGGCGGGGGACGGTTCGGGCGGGAGGGAAGCGGCGGCGGGTGCCGCTCCGATCGCGATCGAACCGGCGACGGCTCCTCCGGCGGTGAACAGCGCTCGACGGCGGAGCGAAACGTCGATCATCGAGTCTCCTAATCATTGACGACCGTAGGATCATCCTCCTTCGATGGCGGCTGCCGAAAGGCCGGGCGATGGCTGGTGGCGGGTCGGCATTAAGCTCCCGGCGTGCGTTGGTGGAGAAGCCTGGACCCGCTGATCAGGGACGCCGCCGGAGCGGTCCTGCTGATCGTGGCGGCGTTCGTGCCCGGGGTCGCGGAACTCGGGCTGGAGATCGGCGAACTGCATCAGCGCGCCGACGACCCGCTCAGCCTGACGCTGCTGTTGCTCCAAGCCGGTGGGCTGGCGCTGCGCCGCCGCTGGCCGGCCGTCTGCCTGGCCATCGTCGGCAGCGCGTACGTGGTTCACCAACTGCTCGGCTACCCGGCGAACGTGGCCACCATGGCGCTTGTCGTCGCCCTCTACAGCGCGGGCGCCTACCAGCAGCGATGGACGGTGGTGGCCGCCGTGACGGCCGCCTACACCGGACTGGCCGTGGGGCTGCACCTGCGCGGCTCCGGTGAGCAGCCGGTCGACTTCGTGACCTTCTTCGCGTTCCTCGCCGCCTGCTGGGGCGCCGGTGCCTGGATCCGCGCACGACAGGCCGAGGAGCAGCGCAAACGACAGGCGAGTGTGGGCGCGGCGATCACTGAGGAACGGTCCCGGATCGCGCGGGAGCTGCATGACGTCGTCACTCACCACGTGACCGCGATGGTGGTGCAGGCCGACACCGCCGGGTTCCTGATCGGGCCGCAGCCGGAGCGAGCCGGCGAGGCGGTCGCCGCGGTCAGTGGGGCCGGGCGGGAGGCGCTCAGCGAGTTGCGGCTCTTGTTGGGCGTACTGGAAAGCGGTGAAATGTCCTCGGAACCGGCCGGAGGCCGCCTCGCCGACCTGGTGGACCGCATGCGCCGCGCGGGTCAGCCGGTCGAGTTCAGTGAACAGGGCGGTCCCGGCCCGGACGGTGGCCTCGGCCTCGCCGTGCACCGGGTGGTGCAGGAGAGCCTGACCAACGCGGTCAAACACGCCCGTGGGCGGCCGACTCGGGTGCGGGTGCGGCACAGCGGCACCGGCACCGAGATCGAGGTGGTGACGGCGGGGTCGTTGCGCGGCGACGTGCGGCCCGGTCGCGGCCTGACCGGTCTCCGGGAGAGGGTCAAGGTCTTCGGCGGTACGTTCGACGCCGGCGGTGAACGGGACGGCGATTTCACGGTACGAGCGTTCCTGCCCCGTGGGAGCGTGGCGTGATCCGGGTGCTGGTCTGCGACGACCAGGCGCTGATCCGGGCCGGGTTCGTGACCGTGTTCGGCATGCAGGACGACCTGGACGTGGTCGGCGAGGCGTCCGACGGTGAGGCGGCCGTCCGGGAGGCGTTGCGCCTGCGGCCTGACGTGGTGGTGATGGACATCCGGATGCCGCTGCTCGACGGCATCGAGGCGACCCGCCGGCTGGCCGGGCCCGGCGTCGACCAGCCGATCCGGGTGCTGGTGGTGACCACGTTCAACCTGGACGGTTACGTCTACGAGGCGTTGCGGGCCGGGGCCAGCGGCTTCCTGCTCAAGGACGCGCAACCGGCCGAACTGATCGAGGGCATCCGCACGATCGCCCGAGGCGAGTCGCTGCTCGCGCCGGCCGTCACCCGCGGGCTGGTCGGGCGGTTCGGTGACCGGGTGCGGCCGTCGGCGTCCGGTTCCGATCAGCGGCTGGCTGTGCTGACCGCGCGGGAGATCGAGGTGTTCCGGCTGATCGCCGAGGGCCTGTCCAACGCGGAGATCGCGGCGAGACTGGTGATCAGCCCGGAGACGGTCAAGACCTACGTCTCGAGGATCCTCACCAAACTCGCGCTGCGCGACCGGGTGCAGGCGGTGATCCTCGCCTATCAGACGGGACTGGTCTCTTGACCATCCCCCGGGCGAGCCATCCCGAATGTCCACTGCGGGGCGACGATCGGTGATGCTTTTCTTTCTACCGTCGTACCCATGAGATCGATCCGGCCCTTTCTGCTCCTGCCACTGTTCCTGATCGTCGACATCGCGGTGGTCGCGGTCGTCAGTGCGGTCGCGGGCAGCGCGATCCTGTCACTCGCGGCAGGCCTTCTGGCCGCGGTCGCCACCATTTGGTTGTACGGGTGGGCCTCCCGCCGTATCGAGAACCGGGACCCCGACGACGTTCCCCGCGCGGGCCGGTGGCGGGCCCTGACCCGGGGCACCCTCGGCGGTATCGGGCTGTTCACCACGACCGTACTGGCCATCGCGATCTTCGGCGGTTTCGGCCTCGACGGGTGGGGGTCGTTCGGCGGCATGCTCTCGGTCTTCGGCCTGATGATGGCGGTGGCGACGGTCGAGGAGGTGCTGTTCCGCGGACTACTGTTCCGGATGATCGAGGACCGCCGGGGCACCTGGACCGCACTCGCCGTCTCCGCCGCGATCTTCGGCCTGCTGCACCTGGTCAACGACCCGACCGCGATCTTCGGCGGGGTGGCGATCATCGCGGCCGGTCTGATGGTGGCCGCCTCCTACGTAGCCACTCGCGCCCTGTGGGTGCCGATCGGCCTGCACCTGGGCTGGAACTTCGCCGAAGGCGGCCTGTTCGGCGTCGAGGTGTCCGGCTCCGACAACGCCACGCTCGGCCTGCTGCGCGGCGTCTTCGACGGCCCGGCGATCCTGACCGGCGGCTCGTTCGGCCCCGAGGCCAGCGTCTTCGCCGTCCTGATCAGCCTGGCCGCGGCCTGGTGGTTCCTGCGCCTGGCCCGCAGCCGCGGCCACCTGCGCCCCCGCCCGGCCAGGCAGCCCACCGCCTGACGCCTGGCCCGCACCCGAAGCAGCGTGGTGACTTGCGCTCCGATGCGAACCGCAACTCACCACGCTGTCGGTTAGAGGGGGCCGAGGGCGTCGGCGGGGTCAGCGGTCAGGTCGAGGGTCTCCAGGACGGTCAGGAGCTGGCGTTCCTCGTATCGGAAGTGGTTTTCCATGATCGCTCCGAGTCCGTCGAGGTGTGGCCGTGGATCGACGTTCTGCCGGACGGCGTTCTCCAGGGTGCCGATCAGGTAGGCGATCATGGAGTGGTCCTGTTCCAGTTTTCGCAGCACCGGGCGTAGCTCCGGGTGGGCGGCGGCGATCGCCGGGAACAGGGTGTGGTCCTCGCTCCGGTGATGGCCGTCGAGTGCCGCGCAGAAGCCACGGCAGTACAGCAGCAGATCACTCAGGGCGTTATCAGCGCCGTCTGATTCGGCGTCGTCCAGGGACTGCTGGACGAGTCGGAGGGCTTTGCGCAGACGGGAATGCACTCCGCGCATCTCTTGGCTCCAGGCCACCAGCCTGGTCGTCTCGCGCTCAGACACGCGCGGACGAAGGTCGCGACGAAAGCACGCCGGTCTCCTTCGGTTCGGCGCCTCCATGCCTGACACGGTCTGCCACCGGCACGCGACGCTGGGGACGACCCTACCGCGACTTCGCCGCGAACGCCGCCACGGCCTCCAGATAGTCGGGTGGCATCAGGTCGCGGGGGGTGAAGAGCGCGGTGAGCCACCACCGGACCCGGTTGTCCTCCACGTCGGAGCGGACCATCCAGTGGCCGGCGTCCGGGAACCAGCGCACAGTGAGCTGCTTCTCCCCAGGACCGCCTGGTAGACGTGTTCCGTCTCGTGGGCGTCCACGTCGCGGTCGTGACCGGCCAGGATCAGCAGCACCGGCGTCACCCGCTCGCGGGCGGCGAACGCCTCGGCCCGCTGCCGCAGGTTCGTCACCACCGTGGCCACTTCGCGGGCACGGTCGGCCTGGTTCTGTTCGAGCCAGTTCCCGGCGGACCCGCCCACCCCGGGCTTGTTCCACGACACCGAGGCCACGCCGGCTTTCGCGAGAGCTTCGAACGAGGGCCGGTACTGCCCGTCGCGGGTGGCGTCGACCGCCCCGTCCCCGTGCACGAAGACGACCACCGGAACCGGGCCGGCCTGCTTCTCGGGCAGCGCCAGCACGCCGTTGAGCACACCGTCCGGGCCGGGCAGGGTGATCGCCTGCTCCTTCATCACGAAGTCGTGGCCCCGGACGGCCAGCCCGCCGAGCCCTGCCGCGACGAGCAGCAACACACCCAGGACGACGACCCGACGCCGCATGACCGATTCTCCGCACCTCCCTCCCGACCATCGATCAACCGGGCCGTCACCAGGGCTGAAGCGCTGACCCGGGGCCGTGGTTCGCGTACTCCCAGAGGCGGTTGAAGTCGACGTCGTTCACGTCGCGGCCCTCGGCGACCGAGGCGCTGAACGGGCGGGCCGTGGTGGCCGCCGGGGCCCAGGGGGCCAGCGTGTCGAAACCGGCGCCGATGTAGCTGTCGCGGATCACCAGCTGGCCGTTGGGAGTGATGCCGGGCAGATAGCCGGTGGCGCTCGCGCCCTGGTCCCAGGCTCGGCCGAGACGGCCGGTCGGCGCGGTGACGTAACCGTCGTCGGCGACGATGCGCGAACGCGTGACCAGGAACCCGTACCGGAAACCGGGTGCGGTGTTCGGTGCGAAGATCACTCCGCCGGAATCCTTGCGACTGGACACCAGGCGGAACGTGCAGCCGGTGAAGACGGCGGCGGCCCGGCCGAACACGAAGTCGGTGTCGCCTTCGACGTAGGTGTCACGCACCGAGACCCGGGCGATCCGGGCGACGTCGTCGGCGTTGGTCAGCAGAGTGTCCTGCCGGCTGATCAGCCGCAGCCCCTCCAGTTGGGTGCGGTCCGCGTCGGTGCGCAGAGCCAGGGCCTGATGTGTGCCACGATCCACCGTATCCAGCAGGGTGTTGGTGATCGTCAGATTCTTGAGCTGCAGATCGGTGCTGCGGGCCCAGACGACGGTGGCGCACAGCCCGGCGGTGGCGCTGGTGCGTGTCGCGCAGGACTGGAACATCGGCCACGCGGGGTCGCCCTCGGCGTAACGGCCGCCCGGGTTGACCTGGGCCGCCCACTGGGCCGGAGTGACCGTCGCGTCGATGGTGAACTGCAGTTTCACGTCCTCGGCGCGGCCGGTGCCGTAGATCGTCAGCGGCGGCGAGCCCTCCGGGATGAAGACCGTGCCGGTGTACGTGCCGGGGCGAACCGCGATCCAGCGCCGCGCCGTCCCGCCGGCCCGGTAGGCGGCGTCGACGGCGTCCTGCACGGTGGCAAAGCCTTGCGGCCCGACCGTGAACCCGGGCCGGGCGGGCGTGCGGATCGGGGCGGGGCGCCAGGGGTCGGCCACCGGATCGGCGTAGGTGCCGGAGAAACCCAGATAGTTCGCCGGTACGAACGGCGCGGCCTCTGTTGTCGACAGGATCGGCCGCGCCGGGGTACCCGGTGCTAGTAGGGCCAGGGTCACAGCGGTCAGGACTGCGGTGAGACTCATCGTCATCCTCCAGGAATGCGCTTTCCTGAAGGAATGATAGGTTCGAAGAACGTCGATGCGTCAAGAAACCGCGCGAGCGATCTGCCGTCGGCTGCGGCGGGCGAACCCGGGCGCGGCCGGCCGGGAGTTCCCGGACCGGGTGATGACGTCGTCGGAGCCGGGTTTGGTGCGGTTGACGGTGCGGCGCAGGCCCGGATGCTGGGTCTCCCAGGCCTCCCGGATCCGGGACGGCAGATGCAGGTCCCGCCACACCCGGCGCAACATGCCCGGGTTGATCAGGTCCTCCACCTCGTGCGGGTCCGCCGCCTCGCGCAGCACCTGCTCGTAGGCGTGCCGTAACTGGGCGGGGTCGTCGAGTTCGTACCGGCGGCGGCTCGGATGTCCGGGGGCCATGTGGTGCGGCACTTCGAGGACGCCGAGGCTGTGGCCGTGCAGGTTCTCGATCCGGTCAGGGATGGCGGGAGCCCGGGTGGCGGCGCTGCGGTTCTTACGGCCGTCTCGGGCGGGGACGAACGACATGCCACTCAGGTTAGGTCCGCCGGTGGCCGCCTTCGCCGTTCTCGCCGCTACCGGTGACACGAGTCCGCCGGTGTGCAAAATCGGTGGCGGAGTGGCTGATGCGGTGCCAGGGTGGGCCGTAGACCTGTCACCTGTCGTCAAGGAGAGACCATGCGAGCAGCTTCCACGCTCCGGACCCCGAACCGTCTGACCGTGGAGACCTGCTTTGTCATTGTTGAACCTCGGAATCGTCGCCCATGTTGACGCCGGCAAGACCAGCCTGACCGAGCGGCTGCTCTTCGAGGCCGGGGCGGTGTCCCAGCCGGGAAGTGTCGACGACGGCACCACCCGCACCGACTCGATGGACCTCGAGCGGCGCCGGGGCATCACCATCCGGGCCGCTGTCACCTCGATCAGCCTCGGCGACCTCACCGTCAACCTGCTCGACACCCCGGGCCACCCGGACTTCATCGCCGAGGTCGAGCGGTCGCTCGCCGTTCTCGACGCCGCCGTGCTGGTGGTGTCGGGTGTGGAGGGTGTCCAGCCGCAGACCGTCGTCATCTGGCGGGCGCTGCGCCGCATCGGCGTACCCACGATGTTCTTCGTGAACAAGGTGGACCGCCGGGGCGCCGACGTGGACCGGGTGGTGGCCCAGATCCGGCGACGGCTCGGTGCCCGCCCGGTCATGCTCACCACCGTCACCGGCCAGGGCGATCGGCAGGCCCGGGTGCGGGCCCTCGCGCTGGACGCCGAACCGGTCGTGGAGAACGTGGCCGAGGTCGACGACGCGGTGGCCGCGCGCTGGCTGGCCGGCGAACAGGCCCGGACCCGTGACGTGCGCCGGGCCATCCGGCGGGCGGTCCGCCGTGGCGACCTCACCCCGGTGGTGTCCGGGTCGGCGATCACCGGCACCGGCGTCCCCCAGTTGCGCCACGTCCTGGCCGACCTGCTGCCACGCTGCGCCGAGAACGCCGGCCCACCGGCCGGCACGGTTTTCGCAGTGGACCGCGCAGGCCCACCGACCGGCACGGTTTTCGCCGTGGACCGCGACGGTCACGGCCGCCGGGCCTGGGTGCGGCTGTGGTCGGGGGAGCTGCGGGTGCGCGACCGGGTGGAGATCGGCGGGGCCCGCCCGCAGACGATCACCCAGATCGCGGTCAGCGAACCCGGTGGTGTGCTGGTGCGCCCGTCCGCGTCGGCCGGTCAGATCGTGGCGGTCCGGGGCCTGTCCGCCCGGATCGGCCAGCACATCGGCGACCCGCCGCGACGGCACCTCTACCGCTTCCCGCCACCGACCCGGCAGGCCCTGGTCGAACCGGTCGACCCGGCCCGGCGGCTGGCCCTCTTCGCCGGGCTCGCCGAACTCTCCGACGAGGACCCGCTGGTCGACCTGCGCCTCGACGAGATGCGGGCGGAGGCGGTGATCCGGTTGCACGGCGAGGTGCAGAAAGAGGTGATCGCGGCACTGCTGGCCGAACGGTACGGCGTCGAGGTGCGGTTCTCCGGCACGCTGACCGCCTGCATCGAGCGGGTCACCGGCACCGGGCTGGCTGACGAACGAGTCAAGGAGCGCGGCAACCCGTACCTGGCCGGGCTAGGTCTGCGGATCGAAGCCGCCCCGGTAGGGCACGGCATCGAGTTCCGGCCCGGTCTCGAACCCGGGCGGCTGCCACCGGCGTTCGTCGCCGCCGCCGAAGAGGGGGCGCGTGCGGCGCTGCGGCAGGGCCGGCACGGCTGGCCGGTCACCGACTGCGTGATCACCATGACGTCGTCGCAGTACTGGCCCCGGCAGAGCCGCCCCCACCAGAAGTTCAACAAGGCGGTCTCGACGATCGCCGCCGACTTCGCAACCTCGGTCAGGTGGTGGTGGCCGCGGCGTTGCGGGAAGCCGGGACCCGGGTGTGCGAACCGGTCGAACGGTTCGACGTGAACCTGCCGGATCACGTCGCCGACACGGTCACCGGGCTGCTCGGCCGGGCCGGCGCGATCATCGACGACACCACCTCCGCGGGCGGCTATCTGGAGGTCGGCGGCACCCTGCCGTCGGCGCGGATCCCGGCGGTGGTGGCCGCGCTGCCCGACCTGACCGGCGGCGAGGCGGTGCTGACCGCTCACTTCGACCACTACGCGCCGATCACCGGCGAGGAACCGCCGGTCCTGCCCCGGCGCGGCCCCGACCCGGCCGACCGCGAGGTCTACTTCCGGGCGGTGCCCCGCTGAAAGACCCGGGGGCGCCGCGCTGAACAGCCGGGCGGTGGCTCGCTGAAAGCCCGCTGAGATCCGTTGGCGAGGGTGGAGAGGGGCGTGCCATGATCTGCGCGGGTCGTAGCTCAACGGCAGAGCATCGGGCTTGGTAGCGCGTTCGCTCTCCGTCTCGCGGGCACGGGGGTCGCCTTTTCTTCCTTTCTGGACCGGAAGGTTCCGGGGTTCGAGTCCCCGGCGGCCCACCTTTGCCGGTCTGGGAGCGCCCCCAGACCCCACGTCACGGTGGTGGCGGTGGGGTTGATCGGTGGCGGGTCGCCGTTTTGAGGTCCTGTGGCGAACCTCGCGGCCGAGGGATTTGAGTCTCTTGGTTCTGCGCCGGGTCGGTGGCGCCGAACGCCTTGCGTGGCGCCTGACTGGGCAGTCATGTCTGGGTCGCGATCAAGTGGTCATCAACTGCCTATTCAGTGGGCGTCAGTAGCGTCCTTCGTGGAATGTTCGGGTGGATCGAGTCTCTGGAGCTTCGTTGAACATGGTGAAACGGGTAATCGGCGCTGTCACCACAGCGGTTGCGCTCACCGCGGCCGCTGTGGTGGTGAATCCCGGGTCAGCCGCCGCGGCCATGGGTAAGGGGCGGGTGCAGATCTGTTCCAAGGGGACATACCAGTCCTGGCTCGAGTTCGAAGGGGGGCTCGAATACCAGGCGACGTACCTCGCGGCGCCCGGCAAGTGCATCGCGGCCACCATCCCGTCGGGCACCTACGCGATCAAGGTGTGGGCCATCTTTGATGCCACGAAGCCGCTGAAGTGGCCGCTGACGCGGTTCGGGGCCAGCACACAGACCGACCCAGGCGTCAAGGTCTTCACCTACGGAAACAACATCCTCGATCAGTCATTCTCCATCACGACCTAGATGTTCTGCCCAGACAGGTCGGGAACGCGGCTGGCGGGTGGGCCGCGGCTGGCGGAGTGGTGCCGGTGGTGATTGTAGGTGTGCAGGAACCGGGGTAGTGCTCTTCTTCTGGCGTTTTCAGCTGGTGTAGGCCTTGGCGTAGGCCCATTCGTCGGCGAGGGTGCGATGGAAACGTTCGACCTTGCCGTTGGTCTGGGGCCGGTAGGGCCGGGTCTTCTTCACGGTGACGCCGAGCTGGGCGCAGGTGGTGTGCCCAGAGCCGGGATTTGTAGCAGGAGCCGTTGTCGGTCAGCACCTGGATGATCGTGATGCGGAAAGGCATCGATCACCTACACCCCGTCGGCGAACTTCGAGACCCACACCCTGTCGGTGACCGGCCACCTGGCGGACGGCACCGCAACCGACCCGGCGCGCTACTACATCTACGTTTCCGACGGGGACTGACCCGGCCGTGACATGCCATGACCGGCCCTCTGACGTCAGCGTGCGGGACGTCGGAGGGCCGTGGTCATCTGCCTGCCGCGTCGGGTGAAGGTCGTCCGCCGAAGTGAGAGAAGCGGCAGCTGATCCACCGGATCGGATCGCCTGGCGTGACGTCTCTGCCGCGTACGGCCCTTGGTGAGCCGGCTACCGCCAGTGAGGGTCTACTTTAGACTGAGTCCCGCCAGGGGTCCGTAGATCGCCGGTTGGCGGGACGCAACCGGGTCGAGGTGGTGGCCCATCATCTTGCTGTGGGCCTCGCGGCGGTCGAGACGGACGAGGAGTTGTTCCTCAAAGCCGTGGCGGCTCCACACCGCGCTCGGGTAGCGCATAAGGGCGATGGGCTGGTAGGGGCCGAACTCGTCGGCCCGCAGGATCTGGCTGCCCACGCCGGCGGGGTTGTCGAGACGTGCTGCCGACACCAGGTGCACTCGGTTCTCCTCGGTGCGCTCTGTGGCGGCGATATGTGCGGCCTCGGGACGGTCCCACGAGCACGGGTGCGCGATGATCTCGGCGCCGCGCACGGCGAGCACGCGGGCGACCTCGGGAACCCAGACCTCGGTGCCGATCATCAGGCCGATCCGGCCGATGGTCGTGTCGGCTACCGGAAGGTCGTCACCGGGGGTTGCCCAGGACCGGTCGTCGTCGCTCAGATGAGTACGCCGATAGCGCAGCGCGCCAGCGCCGGTGTCATCGAGCAGCCACGCCGTGGAGTAGAAGCGCTCACCGTCGCTCTCGACCAGGTGCGCGACGAGCCAGATGCCATGCTCGGCGGCGGCTTCGCCGAGCCGGGCGAGCACCTGCGCGGAGAACCGGGCCGCGGCGGCCGGGTCGGTGGCCACTTCGCCGGGGCGGAAGCAGAAGAGCTCGGGCAGGACGCCGAGCTTCGCGCCCCGTCCGGCCGCGTACTTGACCTGGCTCAGGGCACGGGTCACCGTCCAGTCGCGGTTGTGGAACCAGGAGACCTGCAGGGTGGCCACGTCGAGCGGCATCGGCGCCATATCGGCGGGCGCCGGTCCGTACATCGCGGCCACGGGCACGTCGGCGAGATCGGCCAGCAGGTCGGCGTACAAGTCGGGGCGCCGCCAGGCGAAGACGTCCGCGAGTCCCGGCACGGTCTTGTCGCGTGCCACAGCCGGGGTGATGTCGGCCCAGATGATCTGTTCGGTCTCCTCGTCGGCCGCTGCGACGACGGTGCCGTCAGGGGCGACGATCTGCGAGCCGCCCATCCAGGGCCAGGCGTCGGCCGGTCCGCCGACGGTGTTGGCGGAGACGTGCCAGACCCGGTTCTCCATCGCGCGCAGCGGCACGTGTACACGCATCTCGTCGGGACCGCGGGAGTTGAGTGAGTTGAGCAGGACCTCGGCGCCCTGCAGGGCGAGCAGACGGGGCACGTCAGGCACGATGCCGTCGGCGCACATGAGCAGCCCGAGACGGCCGAGTTCGGTGTGCACGACGGTCAGCGGTTCGTCGCCGGGCACGAACAGGGTGTACTCGTAGTCCCAGAGAACGTGCTTGCGGTGCACGTGGCGCAACTCGCCGCGGTCGTCGATGAGCAGCGAGCTGATGTGCACGTCCGGGGCCTCGGCGCGGACGTCGACGCCGGCGACGCACCAGATGCCGAGGCGGGCGCAGGCAGCGCGCAGGGTGGTGACGAATTCTCCGTCGAGGTCTTCGGACAGTTCCCAGCACTGCTGCCGGGAGACGTAGTCGCGCACACGGTTGGCGTTCTCGGTCAGCACGAGCAGGCGAGCACCGGCTGCGGTGGCTTCGGTGAGCAGGTCGACGCAGCGGGCGGCGTTGGCGGTGACGTCGGTGCCGGAGAAGAACTGTGCGGCGGCGAATCGCACCGGGGTGTCGGTCACGGGGGATCCTTATCAGGTCAGGTCGGGGTCGTGAGGGGCACGGTGGGTCCCTGGCTCCAGGGCGTCGCGGACGGCGTCGCCGAGCATGTTGAACGCGAGCACGATCAGCAGCAGGGCGACGCCGGGAAAGACCGTGGCCCACCAGCTCAGGCGCAGGCTGGTCGGGGCGTCGGCGAGCATGCTGCCCAGGGAGAAGCCGGGTGGCTGCACGCCGAGGCCGAGCAGGCTCAGGGAGCTCTCGGCGAGCACGAGGGCGCCCGCGGTCGTCGACCAGAGCACGATCACCTGGCCGAGGATGTTGGGGGCGACGTGCCGCAGGAGCAGGCCGAACGGGTGCGCTCCCATGGTGCGGGCGGCGGTGACGTAGTCGAGGCGGCAGGTCTGGGCGACCGTGGTGACGATGGTGCGGGCGTAGATGGGCCAGCCCCACAGGGCGAGCACCACCATCAGACGGCCGATGCCGGGGCCCAGGACGGCGGCCAGGGCGATGCCGACGGCAACGAACGGGATGGAGAACTGGATATCGGCCAGGCGCAGCAGTACCGCGCCGACGCTGCGTTCGTAGTAGCCGGCCAGCAGTCCGAGGGCGAGACCCAGCACGGCCCCGGCGGTGGCGGTCAGCGCACCGACGGCGAGGCTGAGGCGCAGGCCGTGCAGGATGCGGCTGAGCACGTCTCGGCCGAGGTTGTCGGCGCCGAGCGGATGCCCGCCGATGCCGCCGAGCCACGATGGCGGGTCGTTGGTGGCCGACAGTTTCTGCACGGCTGGGTCCTGGCCGGCCAGCAGCGGCGCGAACACCGCGGCGAGCACCAGCAGGGCCAGCATGGACAGGGCCAGTTTGCCGGACGGGTTGGCCCAGGTGCGCGTGGCGATCTCCCGGAACCGGGACGGTGC
This sequence comes from Actinoplanes derwentensis, assembly GCF_900104725.1. Taxonomy (NCBI): domain Bacteria; kingdom Bacillati; phylum Actinomycetota; class Actinomycetes; order Micromonosporales; family Micromonosporaceae; genus Actinoplanes; species Actinoplanes derwentensis. Next base: position 3,878,782 of record NZ_LT629758.1, on the reverse strand, counting down.
CTTGCGCGGGGGCGCGGCGACGGTGGTCATCGGCTCACTCCTGCTCGTAGCCGCGGGTCGAGCAACCGCACGATCATGTCGGTGCCGATGTTGGCGAGGGTGATCAGTACGGCGATGACGAAGACGCATGCCTGCACGACTGGGAAGTCCCGGTTGGTGACCGAACGTACGAGCAGCCCGCCCAGTCCGCCATAGTTGAGGATCGGCTCCAGCACGAGCAGCGCGCTGAACATGAAGGAGAACTGGATGCCCAGCCAGGCCAGCACCGGGGGTAGGGCGATCGGGAAGGCGTGCTGCAGCAGGATCGTGCGGGGTGGCAGGCCCTTGGACCGGGCGGTGACGACCGGACCGGTGGCCAGCGCGTCGAGCAACTGCCCGCGGACCAGGCGCGACAGGGTGGAGACAGCGTGGATGGTGAGCACCGCGACCGGGATGACGAGGCTGATGAGCCCGGTGCTGCCGGTGGCCGGCACCCAGCGCAGCCAGATTGCGAACACCAGCACGAGTACGAAGGCGACCAGGAAGAACGGAACGCCGTCGGTGACGAAGGCGCCGGCCATCGCGACCCGTCCCCGCAGCCGGGTGGGGTACAGCGCGGCGAACGTGCCGATGGCCAGGGCCAGTAGGAACGCCAGCAGCAGAGCGGGTAGCACGACGGTCAGGCTCGGGCCGAGGCGTTCCAGCGCGAGTTGCCCGGCCGGCGTACGGAAGGCGAACGAGGTGCCGAAGTCGAACTGGAACGCTCCGGTGATCGCGTCGGCGTACTGCTGCCACAGCGGGGCGTCGAGGCCGAGCCGTTCCCGGGTGGCGGCGACGACGGCGTCGCTTGCCTCCGGCGGCGAGAAGATCTGCGCGGGATCGCCGGAGAGCCGCGACAGGGCGAACAGGAACGTCGTCACGCCCGCCACCACGAGGACCATCAGCGCGAGGCGCTGGATGAGGAACCGGGTCATGCCGGGTCTGCTCCGGCGACAGACCCGATGATGCGGGCGGTGAATGCGGTCCGCTCGGCGGCCAGCCGGGCCTCGGTGTCCACGGTGGGCTCGGTCCGGTCCAGGTCCTCGGGGGTGACGTAGCCGCGTTCGGCCATGACCTGTTCCAGGACGGCGAACCGGTCCTTGAGCACCCACAGCTCGGAGGCGACCTCCAGCACGGCGCGTAGCACCCCGTCGAGGTCGGAAGCCTGCAGGTACTTGGGGTCGTCCAGGGCGAAGCCGCTCACACCAGTTCCTTCGCGGTGGGCAGGGGCAGCGGCGGCGGGGGTGCCGCCGGCTGCTCACGTGCGGTGGTAAGGGTCAGTTCCCCGGCGAAGTGGCAGGCGACCTCGCGCCCGTCGCCGGTGGGCTGCAAGACCGGGCGTTCGGTGCCACACCGGTCGCGAGCGATCGGACACCGGGGATGGAAGGCGCAGCCGGGCGGCGGTGCGGCCGGTGACGGGATCTCCCCGCCGGGGACGACCCGCTCGCTCGCCGGATGGCCCATCGAGGCGAGCGCGGTCGTGTAGGGGTGCGCGGGCCGGTCGAAGACGTCGGCAGCCGGTCCGATCTCGACGATCCGGCCCAGGTAGAGCACGGCGATGCGGTGGCTGAGGTGCCGGACCAGGGCCAGGTCATGGCTGATGAAAAGGTACGAGAAGCCCCGCTCGGCCTGCAGGTCGGCGAGCAGGTTGACAACCTGGGCCTGCACCGAGACGTCCAGCGAGGCGGTGGGCTCGTCGGCGACCACCAGGGCCGGGTTGAGCATCAACGCCCGGGCGACGCCGACCCGCTGCCGCTGCCCGCCGGACAGCTCCTTCGGGTAGCGGCTGCCCATGGCTGGATCCAGTCCGACGCGTTCCAGGGCCTCGCCGACACGGGAGCGCCGCTCGGCGGGGGTACCGGCGCGGTGGATGCGCAGCGGCTCGTCGAGGGTGTCGGCCAGCCGCAGCGCAGGGTTCAGTGAGGTGGACGGGTTCTGGAAGATCATCGCCGAACGACGGCGCAGCACCCGGCCCAGTTCACGGCCGTGCATCCGGGTGATGTCGTGGCCCTCGAAATGCACCGAGCCCGCGGTCGGGCGGTAGAGGCGCAGCGCTGTGCGGCCGATCGTGCTCTTGCCGCTGCCGGACTCTCCCACCAGGCCGAGAGTCTCGCCGCGGCCGATGCTCAGTGACACCCCGTCCAGAGCCCGGAGGTGGACGCCGCGGGTGCCGCGGAAGGTCTGTTCGATGCCGTCGAGGCGCAGGACCGGGTCGCTCATGCCGTTCGTCCTTCCTGTTGCTGCACCCGTACGCAGGCCGTGCGATGTCCCGTCGCGGGGTCCACCAGCAGCGGCTGCGGGTCGGTCTCGGTGCACTGCGCCTCCGCGAAGACGCAGCGGGGGGCGAACGCGCAGCCCGGGGGCAATTCGTCGAGCCGGGGCGGCCGGCCTTCGATGGGAAGCAGCCGGGTACCGCGCTGCCGGGCGGGTGCCGCGCCCAGCAGCGCCCAGGTGTACGGGTGCCGGGGCGCTGCCAGCATCCGGGCGACCGGCCCCTGCTCGGCGACGCGGCCGGCGTACATGACGACGAGGTGGTCGGCGAAGTCCGCGATGACCTCCAGGTCGTGGGTGGCGATGATGACGGTCAGGCCCATGTCGCGGTTCAGTTCGCGCAGCAATTCGAGGATCTGCGCCTGGGTGGTGACGTCGAGTGCGGTGGTCGGCTCGTCGCACAGCAGCAGGGTCGGGCGGGCCACCAGCGCCATGGCGATCATCACGCGTTGCAACTGTCCGCCGGAAAGCTGGTGCGGGTGCGCCGCCATGCGTGCGTCCGGGTCCGGCAGTCCGACACGGGCGAGGGTCTCGACGGCGAGGCGGCGGGCGTCGCGTTTCGACAGGGCCGGGTCGGCGCTTCGGGCGGACTCGATCAGCTGCTGGCCGAGCGTGTGCATCGGGTGCAGTGAGCTCCACGGGTCCTGGAAGATCACGCGGGCGTGCCGGGCCCGGAACTCGCGCAACTGCCGGGCCGTCAGCGCGGTGACCTCGCGCTCGCCGTACCGGATGGAACCGGTGACCTCGGCGCCCCACGGGAGCAGGCGCAGGACGCTGAGCATGGCGGTGGACTTGCCGGATCCGGACTCGCCTGCGAGCGCGACCACCGCGCCGGCCGGGACGTCGAAGGTGACGCCGCCGAGGATCTGCAGCGGGCCGTTGGCGGTGGGTACGGACACCCGTACGTCGGTGAAGGTGAGCGTCTCACCCGCGGCCGCGGTGGTGCCGGCCGGGACCGCCGCCACGGCGGAGGCCGGGGTCATGCGGCGGCCGCCGGCTTACGGGCGGTCAACACCCAGGGGTACGACTCGCGCCCCGACGCTGCCTGGCGGACCTCCACGAAGCCGGCGTCGGTGGCGACGGAGGCGAGATCCATCGTGGCCGCGCTGCGCCACCACGGCTCGGAGCCGTTCTCGGCGTCCCAGTCGTCGGCCCAGGCCTGGTAACCGCTGCGCAGCCGGTACGGGGCGACGTCGGACATGTGCACGTCGCCGCCTGGGGCAAGCAGCCGGAACGCCTCGGCGAAGATCTTGCGGGTGATGTGCGGTGGCACCTCGTGCAGCAGGATGAACGAGGTGACCAGGTCGAACGAGTCGGCTGGCAGGGTGGTGTCCTCGGCCGGAGCGCGGACCAGGTGCCAGTCGTGGCCGGCTTGCTCGGCGCGGCGGCGAGCGTAGACCAGTTCGGCATGTGACAGGTCGACGCCGGTGATCCGAGCCTGCGGGTAGACCTCGGCAAGTTTCATCGTGTATTGGCCGGTGCCGCAGCCGAGGTCGGCGATGCGGGCGTAGTCGTCACGGGGCGCGGCCTGCGCGACCGTGGTGCGCTGGGCGAAGATGTCGCCGCCGTACGCCGCGGTGAGCAGCCGTCCGTAGACGAGCTCGTGGTGGATGAAGCCCATGTGCTCGTGGCCGTCCCAGCCGCCGGTGGTGCCGTGGAACTCGTAGGTCCAGTAGCGCGGTGGCGGTTGCTCGCCGAGCCGGTCGTCGACCGGGTCGGTGCTGCGTGGGGTGGCGTAGATCAGCAGCCGGTCGCGGTTGCGGTCGAACAGGGCGGTGGCGCGCGGGGTCTGCTGGTCACGGGCCCAGCGCAGCACGGCACCGGTGACGCGGTGGTCGGGCGCGTCCCTCAGCTGGGCATCGGCACCGGCCCGCAGCGCCTCGATGGTGGTGAAGGGCCCGTCGAACGCGCCCCCGGCCTGCAACCGCTCACGGATACGGGTGCGCAACGGGGCGAGTCCTCCGCGTACCGCGCGGAGGAAGTCCAACTCGGCACGGCCGCGCTGGTCGACGGGCAGGTCGGCCACGAGGGGCGCACCGGTGGTCGTCATCGTCATGGGTTTCCTCCGTTCGGGATCGAAGGGGGCGGGACCGGGCGGCGCTGACCGGTCCGCGCGGGATCAGGCGGTCTTGGTGATCGGGTCGAGTAGCAGAACCAGGCCGTTGGTGAAGTCCAGGTCCTTGACCGCGGGGGTGACCGCGTTGACCGAGGGACGGCCATAGGTCCACAGGATGTAGGCCTGCTGCTGCAGGTATTCGCTGCATGCGGCGAGCTTGGTCCGGCGTGCCTCCGGGTCCATCTCGGTGCGGCTGGCCTGGAACAGTTGCGTCCACTTGTCGTCCTTGACCGCCGGCTTGGCGCCGAAGGAGACGAACTGGAACGGCCGATTGGCGTCGAAGACCCCGGTGTAGGAGGCACCGCGGTAGAAGATGTCGGCGTCGGAGCCGTTCTTGAACTCCTGCACCCAGACCGCGGTCTCGTTGGCCTTGATGGTCGTCTTGAAGCCGACGGCGTCGAGTTGCCCGCCGATCGCCTCCAGCAGCGACTTGAACAGGGCCATGCCGGAGATGGTGATCTCCGCGCCGGTCGCCCCGGCCTCGGTCAGCAGCGACTTGGCGCGTTCGGGGTCGTACGCGGGGCGGGTGATGCTCTCCGCGTAGCCGTTGACGCCCTTGAGCGGCAGTTGCCCGTCCTCGAGGTCGCCGGCACCGTCGGTCAGCGCGGTGAGCAGTGCCTTGACATCGACCGCTGCCACCGCCGCCTGGCGTACCCGCAGGTCCTTGAACGGCCCTTTGGTGGTGTTGAACTGGAACATGTTCTGCGAGCCGCTGACCTCGGCGGTGACCTTGTTCGTGCCACCGGCCAGGGTCTTGATCGCGGTCGAGGGCAGTTCGTGCGCCGCGTCGATCTCGCCGGCCTCGAACGCGGCGGCCAGAGCGGTGTTGGCGCTGAAGAACCGCAGTTCGACCGCGGCGGTGGCGGCCTTGTCGCCCCAGAAGCCCTGGTAGGCCTCGAACTGGATGCCGGTGTCCGGGGAGAACGATGTGATCTTGTACGGGCCGGACCCGATCGGTGCCGCGCTGAAGCCGTCGGCGCCGACCTTCTTCCAGTACGCGGCCGGTACCACGAAGATCTGCCCGACGGCGTTGAGTAGCAGCGGGTCGGGCCGTTTGGTGACGATCCGCACGGTGCTCGCGTCGACGGCGGTGACCGAGCCGATCGAGATGATCGTGGTGGCGTTGGCGTACTGCTTGTCGAGAACCTCGGAGTAGGTGAACGCCACGTCCTGCGCGGTGACCGGGGTGCCGTCGTGGAACGTGGCCCCCTGGCGCAGCTTGAAGTCCCAGGTCGTGTCGTCGACCTGGGTCCAGGACTCGGCCAGGCGCGGCTCGGCCTCGGTCTGCCCGCGCAACTGGCGGACGAGTGCGTCGAAGGCGTTGAACTGGAAGGTGGCGTACTGCTTGTCGAGTGGGTTGAGGGTTTCGGTGGTGATCGAGGTACCGATCACCAGCTTGCTCGCGTCACCGCCGCCGCTGGTGCTCCCGGGGGTGCAGGCGCTGAGTGCGCCGCCGGCGAGCACGAATCCGGCGCCGGCGCCGGTGGTCAGGGAGAGAAATCTTCGCCGGCTCATCGGGCCGCGCGAACCGCCAGTTGCCATATGCGTCTCCTACTTCTTGCCGAGTGCGAGTGCGAGTCGTTCGTCGGAGGTCAGGACAGCGCCCATGACCCGGCGCACCAGGGCCTCGCGCTCGTCGCGCAGGGACTGGGCCAGGTCGGTGCCGGGCTGGAAGAGGTCGACCGCGCCGGGGGAGACGACGCCGTGCTCGGCGAGCAGGTGTTCGAGCACGATGGTGCGGTCCTTGAGGATCCACAGCTCGGTGGTGAGCTCGAGGATCATCCGGGCCAGGTCGTCCAGCCGGTCGCTGCCCAGGTACTGCGGTCGCTGTGCGACGTCGCCGCCGGCCATGTCAGGCGTCCTTTCCGTCAGCAGTCACGGGCTTACGGGCCCGGGTGATCCACGGGTAGTTGTTCGTGCCGAGGCCGTACGCCTCGATGTCGGTGAAACCGGCGCGCGTGAGCATGCCGGGCAGATCCATGAGCATCGCGTCGCGCCAGTACGGCTCACCCCGGTTCTCCGTCTCCCAGTCGAGGACGACGGACTTGAACGCGGTGTGCTTGTCCCACGGCGCGACCTCGCCGATGAGCAGGTCGCCACCGGGCTCCAGCAGCCGGAAGGCCTCGTCGAGGATCTCCTCGTTGGCCTTGGTGGGTGCCTCGTGCATCAACGTGTAGAAGGTGACCAGGTCGAAGGACCCGCTTTCGAGGCCGGTGTGCTCGGCGGCGGCCTGCACCCAGTGGATGGGCAGCTCCCGGCTCGCGGCCACGGCGTGCGCGTACTGCAGGGAGGTACGCGACAGTTCGACGCCGATGACCTCGGCCGTCGGGTAGGTGCGCTGCACGGCGAAGGTGTAACGACCGGTGCCCGAACCGAGCTCGACGATGCGCCGGTAGGAGTCGCGGTGCGCCTCCAGGGCGACCTGGGTGCGCTGGTCGTTGAGGTTCTCCCCGGTCTTGACCGCGCCGACCCCGCCCGGGGTGAGCACGTAGGAGTAGACGAGCTCGTGGATGGTCAGACCCATCAGGTCGTGACCGTCCCAGCCGCCCGGGGTGAGGTGGAAGCCGCTGTCCCAGTAGGACGGCGGGACCAGCCCGGGGTCGAGGGTCAGAGTGCCCGGTGCTTCGTCCACATCGGCCAGCCAGGCCTGTGCCTCGGGCCGCAGACGCTCGACGGCGGGCAGCGCCCGGACGTAGACCTCCTCGGCCACCCAGCGGGTGAGCAGCCGGTCGACGCGCCAGGCTCCGGAGTTGTCCAGGGCCTCGCTTACCGACTCGCGCCGCCCGGCGAGGGTGTCCGGTGGTTCGGGAACGGCCTGCTCGTATTGGCGGGCGGCGATGGGCTGCAGGGTTCCGCCGGCGAAGCTCTGAGTGGAGCCCAGAAACTGCAGGGCGGCTCGGGATCGTTGGTCGAGTTTGACTTCCATGACGGAGGCCTCCTGGTCAGGACTCGTGGAATGCGATGTCATCGTCGGTGGGGATGGCATCGGTGATGTTGGCTAGCGCCGTGGACAGCTCGGCGGCGGCGTTGAGGACGAATGGGGCGTACCGCGCCCGGGTCTCGGGATCCATGCGGTTGATCGGTCCGGCCACCGAGATCGCACCGACAACTTCGCCGTCAGGGCCGAGCAGCGGGGCGGCGACTGCCCCGGCGTCGGGTTTGCGTTCGGCGGCGGTCTCGGCCCAGCCGCGCTGCCGGATCTCGGTAAGTCGGGAGAGGACCTTCTCGGGGTCCTGCGGCGTCTGCGCGGTGAAGCGGGGAATGGGCCGGGACAGCACGACATGCTGGTCGGCGGGCGGCATCCAGGCCAGGATGGCCAGGCTGGAGGAACCGGCGTACAGCGGCACGCGCCGGCCGACCGGCACCGAGACGCGCACCTCCTGTTCGCTCTCCACCTGGGCCAGATGCAGACGTTCGAGGCCGACCCGGGCAGACAAGGTGGATGTCTCTCCGGTCTCGTCGCGCAGCCGCAACAGGAAAGGCAGGCCGATGACCCGTAACTCGGCCTCGCGGATCGCGCGGGACCCCAGCGCGAGGGCGGCGGCACCGAGCCGGTAGTCCCGGCTGTCCGGATCGGTGACCAGGACGTCGCGCTGCACGAGGCTCTGCAGGATGCGATGCACGACCGTCTTGCTGAGGCCGAGCTCGCGGGAGATCTCGGTGACGCCACGCCGGGTCGGACCCTGTCCGAACAGGAGCAGCACGTCGATCACACGGCCGGCCGTTTCGCTGCCGATGGCTGGACCGGCAAGACGCGTCTGGGTCTCCACTATGGTCACCGCCGCTCTGGTTCCGCTGGGAGGAACACAGCAGCGCCATGTTCCGTCGATAGGAACAAGCTACGGCCAAATTTGATCAGGCAACGCTCTCGAAACAAGAGTTAACAAGAATTTGCAGGTAGAGCATCTTTACTCGATCTTGCCCGGATCCCGGGCACTTGAATCTTGTTCCGCAGAGAGGAACACATGACGATCGGAAGCCAGATTGCGGTCGCGTGCACCGTCAACGACGGGGACGTTCGGCTCGTGCTGGATCCGCGGGAGTCGCTGCTCGAGGTACTCCGCGACCGGCTCGGGCTCACCGGCGCCAAGCGGGGTTGCGACCACGGCCAGTGCGGTGCGTGCACGGTCCATCTCGACGGCCGGCGGGTGCTGGCGTGCCTGACCCCCGCCGTACAGGCCGATGACCGTGCGGTGCGCACGATCGAGGGCGTTGCGGGACCGGACGGCGCCCTGCACCCCATGCAGCAGGCCTTCATCGAGCACGACGCACTGCAGTGCGGATACTGCACGCCGGGCCAGATCATGTCCGCGCTGGCCTGCGTGGCCGAAGGCAACGCCCACGACGAGGCGACCGTCCGCGAGTACATGAGCGGCAACCTGTGCCGCTGCGGCGCGTACCCGGGCATCGTGGCCGCTGTCCGGGCCTGTGCGGCGGGCTGACCCGTGCACGCGTTCACCTATCTGCGGGCCGACAGCGCCGAGGCCGCCGTCCGGGCGCTGAGCCAGGCCGGGCCCGGCGTCCGGCTGCTCGCCGGCGGCACCACCCTGTACGACCTCATGAAGCTCGGCGTCGAACAGCCGGCCACGGTCATCGACATTCAGCGGGTGCCCGAACTCGCCGGGATCGAAGCCGGCCCGGACGGGCTGGTCCTCGGTGCCGCCAGCCGGATGGCCGACGTCGCCGCGCACCCCGCGGTGGTCCGTGACTTTCCTGCCCTGTCCGAATCCCTGTCGCGGGCGGCCTCGCCCCAGATCCGCTCGTCGGCGACGCTCGGCGGCAATCTGCTGCAGCGCACCCGCTGCTGCTACTTCCGGGCTGTTCCGGCACTGCCGTGCCACAAGCGCGCGCCCGGCAGCGGCTGCTCAGCAGCCGACGGCCTCGACAACGGCCAGGCCGTGCTCGGCACCAGCGCACACTGCACAGCCGTCTACCCCGGCGACGCCGCCATCGCCCTGCTCGCCTTCGACGCCGTCATCGACCTCACCGGCCCGAATGGCGAGCGGACAATCCCGCTCGCCGGTCTGCATCTCGCACCGGGCGATCACCCGGACCGCGAGCACACCCTGGCCTCCGGCGAGCTGATCCTGCGGATCCGGGTTCCCGCCACGGCCGCCGCACGCGCCTCGACCTACGTCAAGATCCGGCCGCGGGAGTCGTACGCGTTCGCCCTCGCCTCCTGCGCCGCCGCGCTCGACCTCGACACCACCGGCCGGATCCGCGACTGCCGCCTCGCCCTCGGCGGCGTCGCCACCGTGCCCTGGCGCACACCCTCCGCCGAGCATGCCCTGATCGGGCAGCCTCCCGGCACCCTGCAGTTCCGCACGGCCGCTGAACTCGCCCTCAGCGGCGCACGGCCCGGCCGCGCAAACGGCTACAAGGTGGAGCTGGGCCGCCGGGCCGTCATCGAAGCCCTCACCATCGCGTACGAGCGGGCCACGGCATGACCCGCGTCGACGCCCGGGACAAGGTCACCGGAGCCGTCCGGTTCGCCACCGACCACCACCCCGAGGGGATGCTGCATGCCGCGCTGGCGGTGGCGACGATCGCCCGGGGGCGGGTGACAGCCGTGCACACCGGCGCGGCCGAGGCAGTGCCGGGGGTTCGCCTCGTGCTGACCCGCCTGTCCCCGGACGAACTGCGCCCAGCCGGGCACAACATGGCCGGCGGTTTCGCGGTGCAGAGCTTCCAGCCCCTGCTGGGCGACCGGATCGCCTACCGCGGCCAGCCGATAGCCCTGGTGGTGGCGGACACCGTGGTCGCGGCCCGCGCGGCCGCCGACGCGGTGACCGCCGACTATGCCGCCGAACCGGCGATCACCGGCCTCGACGACGAGCACGCGGAGACGGTGCGCCAGCAGGAAGCCATCCCGATCCCGTTCGCCGCGGACATCGTCGTCGGCGATCCGCAGGCCGAGTACGCCGCGGCCCCCGTTCACGTCGACGCCACCTACGATCATCCGGCGCAGAACGCCGCCCCGCTGGAACTGCTCGCCAGCATCGTCGCCTGGAACGGCGACCGTCTGACCGTCCACGAGGGAACGCAGAACGCCGGGGCCGTGCGGCACGGACTGGCCCGTCAGCTCGGCATCGACCCAGAGCTGGTGCGGGTCGTGTCGCCGTACCTGGGCGGCGGGTTCGGGCAGAAGAACGCCCTGCAGCCGCACCTGGGCCCGCTGGCCCTGGCCGCCCGCCGGATCGGCCGCCCGGTGCGGCTGGAGCTGACCCGTACCCAGACCTTCCACCAGGGCAGCTTCCGCCCGCGTAGCCGGCACCGGGTCCGCCTCGGCGCGCAGGCCGACGGCCTGATCGTGGCCGCGCTGCACGACGCTACCCAGCAGACCTCCCGGCACGACCTGTTCCCCGCCTCCTACACCAAGGTCACCTCGCGGCTGTACGGCTACCGCGCATTCGGCGGCAGTCAGCACCTGGTCCGGACCGATGTCCAGACCCCCGGCTACATGCGCGCGCCGTACGAGCAACCGGCCGTCTGGGCGTTCGAGTCCGCGGTGGACGAACTGGCGTACGCCCTCGGCCTCGACCCGGTCGCGCTCCGGCTGGCCAACGACACCACCACCGACCCGGTGAGCGGGCTGCGGTTCTCCAGCCGGCACGTCGGCGAGTGTCTGCGCCGGGGCGCGGAGCTCTTCGGCTGGGCGGAACGGGACCCCCGCCCGGGCCGGATGCGCGGACCGGACGGCACCGAACTCGGCTGGGGAGTCGCCATCGGCGCCTATCCTGCGTCGACCGCCGCGGCCTCCGCGACCATCGAGGTGCACGCCGACGGCTCGGTCACCGTCCTCGTCGACGGCCACGAGATGGGTCAGGGGCTGCGCTCGGCGGTGGCCCTGCTGGTCGCCGCAGACCTCGACATCGAAGTGGACCGGGTGAACGTCCGGCTGGGCGACACCCTCGACGGCGCCCAGCACCTCACCGCAGGATCCTGGGGGACAGCCTCCGCCCTTCCCGCCGTGCATGCCGCGCTGGCCCGCCTGCGCACCGAACGGGACCGGCAGGACCGGGACCCGGCCGACCCGCCGTCCGTCGCTACCGCCGGGAACGGCCTGCCGGAGGCGATGCTCGACCGCGCCCGGCAGGGCCTGCTGGCCGCAGCGGGCCCGGTGTACCCGACGTTCACGGCGTACAGCTTCATCGCGCACTTCGTCGAGGTGGCGGTCGAACCGGTCACCCGCCGCATCCGCGTGCCCCGGGTGGTCAGCGTCGCCGACTGCGGCCGGGTGGCCAGCCCGGTCACCGCCGCCGCGCAGGTCCGCGGCGGCGTTGTCTGGGGACTGGGTGGTGCGCTGCGCGAGCACCTGGAGACCGACCCCCGTCACGGCGGCTTTCTCAACGCGACGCTGGAGGACTACCCGGTCACGGTCAACGCCGACATCGGCGTGATCGACGTGGACTTCGTCAACCGGCCGGACCCGCTGCTCAACCCCCTCGGTGTCAAAGGCCTCGGCGAGGTCGCCATGGTCGGCGTGGCCGCCGCCGTGGCCAACGCGGTCTTCCACGCGACCGGCCGGCGGCTGCGCCGGCTCCCGATCCGCCTCACGGACCTACTGTGAAGGGAACAACCCGCATGACCAACCCCCTGCCTTCCCCCGCGACCGTCGTCGTCGTGGGGATGGGCCCCGTCGGCATGGTGGCGGCGCTCGCGCTCGCCCGGCGCGGCGTCGACGTCGTCGTCCTCGAGGCTGGCGACACGCTCGCCGCCGAGTCCCGCGCGTCGACGTTCCACCCGCCGACGCTGGAGATCCTCGACGAGCTGGGCGTGGCTGACGCGCTGCACGAGCGGGGCCTGATCGCCCGGACGTTCCAGTATCGCGACCGGACCGGGACGGTGCTCGCCGACCTCGACCTGGCGGTGCTGGCCGGCGACACGAAGTATCCGTACCGGCTGCAGAGCGAGCAGAACAACCTCACCGAGATCATCGCCAGCCGGTTGCGTGAGCTGCCGAACGCCCGGCTCGTCTTCGGCGCCCCGGTGCGGCGGGTCGAGATCGGCAGCGACGGCGTGGGGGTTTTCGTGCCCGGCGACGGCCGCGAACCCTCGTATCGCGGCCGCTGGGTCATCGCCGCGGACGGCGCCGGTTCGGCCGTGCGCAAGAGCCTCGGCATCGCGTTCGAGGGCTTCACCTTCCCCGAGCGGTTCCTGGTCGCCTCCACCACGCACGAGCTCGCCGACGACATCCCCGGTCTGGCGCCGGTGTCGTACGTGTCCGACCCGGACGACTGGGGCGTGCTGCTGCGCACCCCCCGGCACTGGCGCATCCTCATGCAGATCGCCGCGGACGTGACCGACGAGCAGGCCACCGACCCGCGAGCAGTGCAGACCCGGCTACGGCGCATCGTGCCCCGTGCCGAGGACTACCCGCTGGAGCACATCACCGTCTACGCCGTCCACCAGCGGGTCGCCGCGACCTTCGCCGCCGGCCGGGTACTGATCACCGGGGACGCCGCACACGTCAACAATCCGCTCGGCGGGCTCGGGATGAACAGCGGCGTCCAGGACGCCTGGGCCGCCGCCGACGCGGTCCTGGCCGCCCTGGAAGGCGCCGACCCGGGCGGCTGCGCCCGCGCGTACGCCGAGGCGCGCCGCGACGCCGCCGTCTCCTACGTGCAGACGACGACCAGGCGCAACTATGCCGACCTGCAGGAGTCGGACACCGGCGCCCGCCACAAGCGCGCGCTGAGCCTGGGCAAGACGGCCGCCGACCCGGAACTGGCCCGCCGCTACCTGCTCGGCAGTTCGATGCTCACCTCATGGAGTACGTCACGCCGGCAGCTGGCGGCCGGGCTGCGCGCCGCCGGGCCGCGCGTGCCGAGCCCCGCCGGCCGCCGCCTCGCCGCCGCTCTCGCCACCGGGCCCGTCGTCTTCGCGCCGGGCGCACACGACGCGGTCTCCGCCCGAGCCCTCACGTCCTTTCCTGCCGGGTACGTCTCCGGGGCAGCGGTCGCAGCGACAGCGCTCGGTGCGCTCGACAACGGCTACGTGGGCCGTTCCGACATGGTCGCCCAGATCCGCCGGTTGGCCGCGAGCACCGGCGTCCCACTCATCGCCGACGGCGACGACGGCTACGGCGGCCCGGACCAGGTCGCGGCGACCGTCCGCGCCTACGAACGCGCCGGCGCGGCCGCCATCCAGTTGGAGGATCAGCGACACCCCAAGCGCGAGGGTCACGAGCAGGGCAAACAACTCATCGGTACGACGGCGATGGCCGCCAAGATCCGGGCTGCGGTCGCCGCGCGTACGGAACTGCTGGTGATCGCCCGTACCGACGCCCTGCTGCCCGAGGGCTTCGACGCCGCGCTGGACCGCCTGCGGGCCTATGCGGCGGCCGGAGCCGACCTGCTGTTCCTCGAGGGCGAACTCGACACCGACCGGCTGCTGCGGGTGCACCAGGCCACCCGGCTGCCGCTGGTGATCAGCCGCAGCGAGGCCGCCCGGGAACTGCCCGGCCCGGCCGAGCTCGACGACCTGCGGGCCGCCGGCGTCGCCGTCGTGCTCTTCCCGGTCGCTGGGCTGCTCGCCGCCACCCGCGCGGTGTACTCCGCCTACGCCTCGATAGCCGCCGAAGGCAGCGCCGACACCACTCTCACCCGGACCTGGTCCGACCTTGCCACGTTGCTCACCGAAGGAGAGCCCGCATGACCACCGTCACCTCCCCCCGCGCCGTCCTCGGCGTGATCGTGCCGTCCACCAACACCGTCGTCGAGGCCGAGTACAACGACATGCGCCCACCCGGCGTCAGCTTCCACACGGGCCGCATCTACATCGCGAAGCCCGGTCTGGGCGGAGACGACGACATGGTGGCGTTCCTCGAAGACCTGCGCACGCAGCTCGACACCGCCGTCCGCGACGTCGTCACCTGTCTGCCCGACCGCATCGTCATGGGCATGTCCGCCGAGACGTTCTGGGGCGGGGCCGCCGGGAACGCCGACTTCGAGAAGCACATTCGGGAGATCTCCGGCCTGGAGGTCTCCAGCGGCGCCGCCGCCTGCGACGCCGCGCTCAAGGCCTTCGGCGCCCGCCGAATCGCCGTGATCACCCCTTACCAGCCGGTCGGTGACGAGCAGGTCCGTACCTTCTTCACCGACCTCGGCTACGACGTGGCCGCCGTACGCGGATTCAAGTGCGACAGCGCCACCTCCATCGCCGACGTCACGCCCGCGGAGATCCGGGCGGCGTTCCTGGAGGTCGACGCGCCGGACGTCGACGTTCTTGTGCAGGCCGGCACGAACCTCGCCGCCGTAGCCGTGGCCGCCGAGCTGGAAGCCGAGCTCGGCAAGCCGGTCATCGCCATCAACGCGGCGACGGTGTGGCACGCCTTGCGTGCTCAAGGCATCCCCGACCAGCTGACCGGCCACGGCCGCCTGCTGGCAGACCACTGACCCACCCGAGGAGAGCACATGTTCCAGCACATCGGCATGCTGACCTTGGTCGACGAGGCCACCGCCGAGAACGCCGACGCGATCGTGGCCGGGCTGCTCGCGCTGCCCGCGACGATCCCCGGGCTCGTCGAGGCCAAGGTGGACCGGGACGCCGGCCTCACCCCAGGCAACGCCACCCTGGTCTTCCACCTGACTTTCGCCGACCAGGCCGCCTGGGAGGGCTACCGGACCCACCCCGACCACGTCGCCGTCATCAAGGAACGGATCGCCCCGGTGCTCGCGGCGAAGACCTTCGTCCAGGTGGCCGCATGATCTTCGGCGGACACCTCGATCCGGGTGAGCGACCCGCGCTGCTGCTGATCGATCCGGCCCGCGCCTACACCGAGCCCGGCTCACCGCTGTACGCCGGCGTCGAGGATGCCGTCGACCGGATGCGGGAGCTGCTGGCGCTCGTCCGCGCGGCCGGCCTGCCCGTCATCATCACGCGGGTCCGGCACGAGCAACCCGGCGACGGCGGCCTCTTCGCGCGCAAGGTCCCCGGCAGCGCCGCGTTCGCCGCCGGCAACCCACTCGCCGAGCCGATCGCCGGCCTGGAACACCGGCCCGGCGAGATGCTGCTGACCAAGCAGTACCCCAGTGCCTTCTTCGGCACTGCCCTGGCCGCGTCACTCACCGCCCGACGCATCGACACCCTGCTCATCGCCGGGCTCTCCACCAGCGGCTGTGTGCGCGCCAGTGCCCTGGACGCACTCCAGCACGGCTTCGTCCCGCTCGTGGTCCGCGAAGCCGTCGGCGACCGGGACCCGGCGATCCACGAGGCCAACCTGAACGACATCGCGGCCAAGATCGCCGACGTCGTACTGATGAACGATCTTCCGTATCTGAAGAAGGGTGTAACGCCATGACCGACTGGAACGCCGAGGTGGCCCGGATCCGCGAGCTACGGGCCGAGCGGACCCGTATCGGGCCGGGGGAGAACCCGGCCGTGCTCGTGGTGGACTTCCAGAAGGCGTTCGTCGAGCACGAGGGCTGCGGTCCCTCGGCAGCGATCGCCCTGCGCAACACCGCAGCCCTGCTGGATTCCGCCCGGGCCGCGGGCGTGCCGGTGATCTATCTCGTCATGATCCTCGACTCGCTCGATGACCGGATGCTCGCCCAGAGGGTCCGTTCCTCGCTCACCGAACGCTGCGAGCGCGGCAACCCGTGGACCGAGGTCAGCTCGGTCGTAGCCGTGCAGGACGGCGACCACGTCGTGGAGAAGACGGTCGCCACCGGCTTCTACCGGACCGGCCTGGACGACCTGCTGGCCAAGCTGGGTACCGACGAGGTGATCGTCGCCGGCACCAGCACCAGCGGCTGTGTCCGTGCCACCGTCATGGACGCCGCCTACCGCAGCCTGCGCGTGTCAGTGGTCGAGGAATGCGTCGACGACTTCCGCACCCTGTCCGGCGAGGTGTCGCTCTGGGACATGCAGGACCGGTTCGCCGACGTCGTCTCCCTCGACGAGACCCTGAAGCGGCTGGCCGCATGATCGACAACAACGACCGCCTCGTCTACGCCCCCCTGCCCGGCCGGCCACAGGTCACCTGGCCGCAGGGCAGAACACTCGCCTTCTGGCACGCGCCCAACATCGAGCACTACGACTACGTCCCGCCCGGCGGCGGCTCCCCGCAGGGCCGGGTCACCGCACCTGACCTGCAGCACTACGCGCACCGCGACTTCGGCAACCGGGCCGGGTTCTGGCGCATGCTGCGCGTCAGCGACCAGTTCGCGATGCCCGCCTCGGTCTCGCTGAGCCTGTCGGTGCTGGAGGAAATGCCTGAGGTCCGCGACGCCATGTTCGAGCGGGACTGGGAGATCATGAGCCACGGCATCTCCAACCTGCGCCCGATCTACGACATGGCCTACGACGACGAGGACGCGTTCCTGGCCCTTTCGCAACGCCTGGCCGAGACCTACTACGGCGGGCGGCGGATCAAGGGCATGCTGGGCCCGAAGGTCAGCGGCACCGACAACACCTGTGACCTGATGGTCAAGCACGGCATGACCTACCACGCCGACTGGATCCACGACGAACAGCCGCGCCCGCTGCGCACCGCGACCGGCGACCGGCTGGTGTCGATCCCGTACTCGTTCATGCTCAACGATGTGCCGCTGCTGCACGCCAAGCACTTCACCGGCGAGTACTTCGTGGCCATCGCGAAAGCCCAGATCGACCGGCTGCTGCGCGACAGCGACCGCGACGGACAGGGCCGCGTCGCCTGCCTGGCCACCCACCCGTTCGTCTCCGGACAGCCGTACCTGGCCCGGTACCTGGCGGAGATCTTCGACCATGTCCGCGGCGACGAGCGGATCTGGGTCACCACAGCCGGCGAGATCACCGATCACTATCTCGAGCACCACTACGACGAACAGGTCGCCCACGCCGAGGGACTCGCCCGATGACCCTGATCCCACACCCCGCCGACGCGATCGTCTACGCCCCGGACATCCCGCGCTCCTACGAACCGTCACGGCCCCCGTGGCAAGCCGATGCCCCGCTCACGGTCAGCGTGCTGTTGCACGCGCCGGCATACCAGGACGTCGTGCTGCCGCCGCGGCACAAGCCCGCGGCGATGCAGGGTGGTGTCGGCCGCGAGACCAGCGAGCCCCGCCACGGTCAGGTCGCACGGCTATCGCAATGGGACTTCGGTCTCACCACCGGGATCTTCCGGCTCCTGGACATCGCGGCCGGCCTGAACGTGCCGGTGGCGGTCGCCCTCGATTCCTACGGCACCCGGCTACCCGGGTTGGCCGCAGCGGTCTCGTCCCTGGCCGGTGAGATCGTTGTGCGAGGTGAGGCGGCCAACGCGATCCTGTCTCCCGCCATGACCCCCGACGAGCAGCAGCGGTACATACGGGAGGCGCGCGCCGCGGTCGAAGCGGCCACCGGCCGCACATCCACCGGCTGGTTCTCTCCCGAACGCGCAAGCACGCCGTTGACCAGTGGCATCCTGCGTGGCGCCGGTTTCGCCTGGTTCGGTGACTGGCCGCTGGACGAGGTGCCCGTCCCGGTCGGTGACGGCCTCACCGCGCTGCCGTTCGGGCTGGAGACCGAGGACATGTTCGCGCTCTACACCCGGGGCCTGCCCTTCGGCGACTACGAACGACTGCTCGACGACACCGTCGACCAGCTCCTGGCCGACGCGGCCGTCACCGGCCCCCGGTTCCTCGGGTTGAGCTGGTTCGGCTGGGTCCTCGGCCAGGCCTGCTTCGCCGACGTCGCCGAGCGGGTGCTGACCCGGCTGGCCGCACACCCGGACATCCGTATCCTGCTACCGGGCCAGGTCACCGGCTAAGTGAAATCGCTATCCCGCCAGCTCGGCTGGGTGCTCGGTTCGGGCACTGTGCTGCAGGGCTTCAACTCCTCGATGATCGCGGTCGCGCTGGTGTCCATCGGCGCCCACTTCGGCGAGACCGCCGCCCTTCCGTGGCTGGTCTCCGGCATGTACATCGCCTGTGCTGTGGCCTCGCCCGCCATGGGCCGCCTCGTCGACCTGTTCGGAGCCCGGCGGCTCTACGCCGCCGGGCTCGCCGTCGTGCTGCTCACCGCGATCGCTGGGCCGTTCGCGCCCTCGGCTGGCTGGCTCGTCGCGGACCGCGTCCTGATGGGGATCGGCGCGTCGGTGCATTTCCCGGCCGCGATGGTGCTCGTGCGCCGGCTCGCCGGCACCCCGGGCGAGGGCCAGCGAAGATCCATGGGGACGATCGCGCTGTGCGGGCAGACCGTCGCGGCCATCGGGCCCTCGGTCGGCGGCGTCCTGGTCTCGGCGTTCGGCTGGCAGAGCATCTTCTGGGTCAATCTGCCGCTCGTTCTCAACTCGGCCGTCTGGCTGTACGCCACGGTG
Organism: Actinoplanes derwentensis; assembly: GCF_900104725.1. Classification (NCBI taxonomy): domain Bacteria; kingdom Bacillati; phylum Actinomycetota; class Actinomycetes; order Micromonosporales; family Micromonosporaceae; genus Actinoplanes; species Actinoplanes derwentensis. The sequence continues at coordinate 3,860,093 of NZ_LT629758.1, read as the reverse complement.
CCCAAGGATCCACCTCTCGGTCGGCGGCAGGGTCTGCTGGGCCGGCTGGACCTGCCCGGGCTGGTGCTCTTCACCGCCGCCCTGACCCTGCTGATGGCCGGGTTGCTGCGCCTCGGCCAGGCCGGTTCCCTGCTGCCGGTCGTCCTGTCACTGCCCTGCTGGGCGGCTTTCCTGCTGCGGGAACGCCGCGCGGCGACTCCCTTCGTGGACGTCCGGTTGCTGCTGCGCCACCGCGGTGTACTGACCACCTGCGGCCGGGCGGTACTGACCTTCATCGGTTTCTACGCCGTCTTCTACGGCCTGCCCCAGTGGTTCGAGACCACGCGGGGGCTCGGCTCCGCCCAGGCCGGGCTGCTGATGATGCCGATCTTCGGCACCGGCGTGCTCAGCACCATGGCGGCCACCTTCGCCGGCCGGATCTTGCAGCCCCGCGCCCTGCTGATCATCGGCGGCGTCACCACCGTGATCGCAGGCATGAGCATGGCGCTGGTCCTGCGCGACGACGCTGCGTGGTGGACGATGATCGTCGTCGGTGCATTGCTCGGTGTGCCCAACGGCTTCAACAACCTCGGCAACCAGGGCGAGCTGCACGCCGCGGCCCCGACAGCGGCTCTCGGCATCGCCAGCGGCCTTTACCGCACCGCCCAGTACGTCGGCGCCGCCTTGTCGGCCGCGGCCGTCACTCTGTTGCTCGTCCCGGCCGCGGCCCATGGGGGCGCCGTCTCGCTGGGCCTGGTCATCGCCGGCATCGGCGGAGTTCTCGCCCTCCTCAACACGGTCGCCATCGTTCGCGGCCGCCGGAGGTTTGAGTAGCGGGAGCCGTGAAGGTTGAGTCTGGTTTGGTTGATCGTGTCGTTTTTTGTTGTGGTGGCGGAGATCGGCTCTGCCAGGCAGCGAGGCTGGCCTGTCGGGTGAGGTCGTCGACGGCCGAAGTGGTGTGGGTGGGTTCCCTTGCTGGGCCACCGGAACACCTCGAAGCGATCGACCGATCTGTACCTGGCTCGACAGGGCGGCCGACGAGATGGTCTCCCGTGGTGCCGAGCGGCTCGGAGTAGGTTCTTTCGATCGGCACGCGGTGAGTCTTCGGCTCGGCTCCCTGGACCGACTCGGCTGTCGGGCTCGCGGCGACCGGCGTGTGGTGACCATCGGCCGGTCCCGGTAGTTCCTTCTGCCCGTGCTGAACCGGGCATGTCCCTGCCTACGATTCGCCCCATGTCTACGATCTCTGAGCCGTTCATGCTCAGTCCGGCCCAGGTGGCTCAGACGGCCGAGGACGCCGCGTACGGCAAGGCCACGAGCAAGCCTCTGAAGTCCTTCATGCTCGGGCTCACCGGTGGTGCCTTCATTGCGCTGGGGTTCGTCTTCTACACCACCAGCCAGGTAGGTGCGGAGAACCTGGCCTGGTGGGGTGGGGCGAAGGTGGTCGGCGGCATCGCCTTCGCCACCGGTCTGGTGCTGGTCGTGCTGACCGGCGCGGAGCTGTTCACGTCCTCGACGTTGACGCTGACGGCGCGGGCCAGCGGGCGCATCACCTGGGCTCAACTCTTCCGGAACTGGGGCGTCGTCTACGTCGCCAACTTCGCGGGCGCGCTGACGATTCTGGCGCTCGTGTACCTCGGCGGCGTCTGGCGCAATGCGAACGGCGCTTGGGGTGGGGTGGTGCTGCACAGTGCGCTGGCGAAGGTCCAGCACACGTACGTGGAGGCCTTTACGCTCGGCATCCTGTGCAACCTCATGGTGTGCCTCGCCGTATGGGCCGCGTACTCCGGCCGTACCGCCACCGACAAGATCCTGGCGGTCACCATGCCCGTCGCCCTCTTCGTCTCCACGGGCTTCGAGCACTCGGTGGCCAACATGTTCATGATCCCGCTCGGCCTGCTGATCAAGGACAACGCGGGCGCTGGCTTCTGGAGCGGCGCCGGGCTCGTCAAGGCCGACTTCGCCGACCTCACCTGGGCCCATTTCGTCCTGCACAACCTGGTCCCCGTCACCCTCGGCAACATCGTCGGCGGCGGCATCATGATCGGCATCTTCTACTGGACCATCTTCCGCCGGTACCGCACCACCGATCACCCCTGACGAGGCAGCGGTCAAGCCGGGACTCGTCGTACGCCGAGTGTGATCCAGCGGTACGGGGCCCGCCTCAGCAGGTCGAGTCAGCCCACATCGTCGGCGCGTCAGCCACGCGAGGTGGTCAAACGTGCGGCCAGCGGGTTGCGCAGGTCTCCCGGCGTCATGGCGAAGCTCCCGCCGGACGGTGACTTCCTCGGCGGCGTCACACCGCACCGCCGCCGCTTGACGGCGTCATGGATGAACTGTCGCCCCTGCCTGCCCTGTGTGACCCGGCGGCGATGACGCGAGATCTGCTCGGTAACCGCACGACCGGGACCGCCGGCAAGCAGCGGGCGCCGAGGTGCTGGCACCTCGGCCACCGGTGTGGGGTGGCGCACTCATTTCGTGAAGATCTTTTGCATCCGTCGGTGGCCGCTATGCCGAAGTACGAGTATGTCGTCATCCGTGAATTCCGTACTGCACGAGGTGCGTCGCAGTGCGTCCATGCTCGACGTCCTCCGCGACCATCACGGGCTCGCTCAGGAGGCGGGGCGGGACCCGGCGCCGTCGGTGATGAGGCTGCTGGCGGCTGCGGTCGACGGGGAGGACGAGTTGGCGGCGGTGGCCGCGGTGCACGGGATCGGGGCGGTTGTCGACGATGAGGCCGACGCCGTACTCTCGCGGCTTTTGTCGCATCGGCGGCCGTTTCTGCGGGAGCATGCTGCGTGGGTGCTGCAGTCCCGTCTGCCGCGGCTCGACGCCATCGACCGTCTTGTCCGCGTTGTCGTCGCCGGCGGTTTCTCCGGCATGCTCGCACAGCGGACCCTGGAGAGCTGGGGCGGCCCGGCTGGGGACCACATCGTCGCGGCTCTGCTGCGGGCCCTGGCTGACACGCGTGACCCGCAGGCCCGCGCGCGCCTCGTCGAGACCTTCGGCCTGTTCTCCGCCGAGCCGACTGGTCAGGCCGTGGGCCGGATCGCCCTCGACCCGGACGAGAGCCCGGCCGCCCGGGTCAGAGCCGTCGCCGCGCTGGGCGACCGGCCCGGCGATCGGGAAGCGGTACGGGTGATCGAGTCCCTCTGGGCGGCGGGTGGTGACCTCGGAGCGGTGGTCCGGCTGGCCGCCGTCGATCTCGGACTGGCCGCGGGCAGTGCCCCCGCCGGCGGCGCACCGGGCCTGCGGGTCGCCCAGCTGTTTCTGCACGCGGACATCGATCGGCAGTTGAGCCGGGCCGGTGCGGGGGACAACGGCGGCGTCGCCACCCTGCTCGTCCGGCTCGGGGACGAGCTCGCTGCCCAACCCGGAGCGGGACGCGTGCTGACCATCTCCCGAGGCACCCCGGAGAGTGCGCTGGCCGCCCTCACCCGCGACGAGAAGCACGTTTTGGCGGCCGTGCCGATGCCGGGACCGGCGGTGAACGCGGCTGACGCGTGGCCGGCCCGGGTCGCCGTGCGGCGTGGCATCCGGCGCCTGTTGCGCGCTCATCACATCGACGTCGTCCACCTGCGGATGGCGGAGGTCGGCAGTCTGGCCGCAGCTGAGGTTGCGGCGGAGCTGGACATCCCGGTGGTGTTCACCCTGGCTCCCGACCCGCATGCGACCATCGGCGCCCTGGAACGAACGGGTGGCCTGCGCCGCGACAACTTCGGCCTGGCCGACGAACGGGAGCACTACTGGTTCCGGGCGCGGCTGGTGCAACGGCTGGCGGCCGAGGCCGACCACGTCGTTCTCTTCCCCCGTCCGCACCTCGCCCGTGATCTCGAGACGCTCATCGGCATCGACATCGCCGCCGAAGCCGGACGCTACAGCGTCGTCGCGGAGGGCATCGACCTCAAGGTCAGCCGGGCGGCCGCTGCCGAACTGACGGACTCGGCAGCCTCACCTGCCCTGGCCGAACTGGACGCGCTCGTCGGGGCTCTGCCGCCGCACCGCCACGGCCTGCCGCTGGCGATGAGCGTCGGCCGGCTGCACCGCGTCAAAGGCATGGCGACCCTGGTGCAGGCTTGGGCCCATGACCCGGCGCTGCGCGAGCGGTGCAACCTGCTGATCGTCGGCGGCGATCTGGCGGATCCGTCGCCGGACGAGCGGGAGCAACTCGAGCTCATCGCCCGGGTGCTACGCGACGACCCGGACGCCTCGGCCGGGCTGCTCATGCCCGGCCACCGGCCCAACGACGTGGTGGCCCGGTGGCTCGCCGCCGCACACGCCGGCCGTGCCTCCCTGATCGCCGCCGGGGGCGTCTACGTGTGCGCCAGCCTCAAAGAGGAGTTCGGCCTCGCCCTGCTGGAGGCGCTGGCCGCTGGTCTGGTCGTGGTCGGGCCGGACGCCGGTGGTCCGGCCACCTACATCGAGCACGGCGTCACCGGCTTGCTCGCCCGGGCCGGTGACCCGGCCGCCCTGGCCGTCGCCTTCCGGGCCGCCCTCGATCTCGCCGACCTGCCCATGCCGTCGCGGGTCGACCTGGCCCGGGCCCGGATCAGCGCCGGCCTGACCGTGGACTCCATGGCGGGTAGCCTGGCGGGCATCTACGCGTCCGTGACAGTCGAGGAGCACCGGTCATGACCCTGCTGGTGATCAGTCCGGACTACGCCTCCCACCTGCTGCCGCTGGCCACGCTCGCCACCGCGTGGCAGCGGGCCGGCGAACGGGTCGTGGTGGCGACCGGCTCGGCCACCGCCGCGCTGGTCGCGGGGTTCGGCTTCGAGCACAGCGACCTTCCGCTCGGCCGGGGTTCCAACCCGGGTGTGATCCGGGCGGAGCAGCAGCCGGCCGGCGAGGACGACGCGCTGCGCGGGTTCTTCGCCGCGACCTACCGCGGGATGGTCGAGACGTTGCGTTTCCAGGCCGAGGCGCGTCGCAACGACCTGCTGTGGGAGCCGGTCGACCGGGCGCAGGCGGTTCTCAAGGTGGTCGAGCAGGTCCGGCCGGACCGGATTGTCGTCGACCACCTGGCCTTCAGCGCCCGGCTGGCTCTGATCGCGGGTGCCGTGCCGCACGTGGACGTCGTCCTCGGCCACCCGTCGGCGCTGCCGGTGGGCGACGAGGTCTACGGCTACCCGACAGCGTGGCCGGCCGCGTTCCGCCCGGCCGAGAGCGAGCTCGCCGCGCTGCACCTGGTGTGCCGTACGGTGCGGGACGAGTTCACGGCGGAGTGGAACGCCGCGCTGCACATTCTCGCGCCCAACGCCGCCGCCGCGACGGACGCCTTCACCGAACACGGCGACCTGGTGCTCTACAACTATCCCGCCGCGCTGCACGACCTGACCCGCGGGCCCCTACCGGCACCGCATGCCTTTCTCGGCTCGGCGGTCCGCACCGAGACCGTCCCGGCCGACGTGCGATCGTGGCTGGAGACCGGCGACCAGCCGTTCGCCTACGTCAGCTTCGGAAGCTTCCTGTCCACCCGGGCGGACGTGCTGAGCACGGTCATCAGGGCTCTGCGGCGCTCCGGCCTGCGGGTGGCGCTCGCGACCGGGGCGGCCCAGGACCTGCCTCCAGTGCCGGACACCTGGCTCGTGCGTCCCTACCTGCCGCAGACCGCGTTGCTGGACCAGGCGTCGGTGGCGGTCACACACGCAGGCAACAACAGCGTCACCGAGGCCCTCACCGCGGGAGTGCCGATGCTGGCGCTCCCGTTCTCCACCGACCAGTTCGCGGGCGCGGCGGCGATCGAGACCACCGGCGTCGGCGTAGCCCTGGACCCGAACGCGGCTACGGCGGACGACATCGCCGCCGCTGTGCAACGTGCGCTCGAGTGCGCACCGGCGGCCCAGGCGATCGGCGAGCAACTACGGCGTACACCAGGACGCGATCTGGCCCATACCCTGACCCATGATCACCTCTCGAAAGTCGCTGAACGAGGGCAGCGTTCGTAGATCGCGGCGCAGCCGCGACCGCTGTCTCCCGGCTGGCCTCGGCTGTTTCGCCGACCGCTGCCGCAAGCCGAGGGCCCGCCTCACTCCTGCCCAAGCCGAGGAGCTTCCGGAGATCACCCGGCAACTGCTGGCTGTCGTGCCGGCGGGCACCGGGTGGACCCCGGACTGGTTCGAGAGCCGCAACCACCAGCAGGCCGAGTACCTTCTGGATCCGGCCGGCTATCGCGCCCTCTCTTCGTGGGAGCAGCGCGAACAGGCCCGCGCCTACCAGACGATCATGGGTGTGGACCGGTTCGCCGAGCACGCCACGAGTGGCCAGGGCATCAGGTGGCGGTGCTCGACGGCCGCCCAACTGGCCGAGGCGGCGCGGCTGATCGACGACCTGGACGTCGTCGCCGCGCGCCGCGAGTACTCCGTCGCCGACATGCTCGAACAGGGCGTCTATCAGGTCCACGAGACCGAGGACGACGCCGCGAGTTTCGCCCGGAACCTGCGTGACCTGCGATCCCGGGCCGGCCACTGCCGCGATCTCGCCGCCCGTGGTCTCGACCTGGTGATCACTCTCTACTGACTATTCGGCGATGGCCTTGTTCGCGGCGTTCTGGGCCTGGCGCAGGCCGGCCGGGACTGGCTGGCGTCCGAGGAACACCTGTTGCAGGATCGGGAGCGCGGCGGTGGCTCCGGCCTGCACGCGGGGGCCGATCGGGGCCGGGAACGTGGTGCCGTGCGCGGCGTTCAGGAACGGTCGCACGTCCACGCCCTGTTTCTGCCAGTACGCGGTGAAGTCCGGTTCGGCGGCGACCACACCGGGGAAGGCGAAACCTCCGGCGGCGATCGGGCGGGTGCCGTCGGCGGAGCCGATCCAGGACAGCACCTTCTCGGTGGCGTCCCGGTGCGGGGTCTTCGCGGAGGCGACCGCGGCGACGCCGTGCACCACGCTGACCCGCCCGGCCGGGCCGGTGAGCAGCGGCGCGAGGCCCCAGGCGAACTTCGCGCCCTCCTGCACGTTCTTCAGGTTGTAGGGGCCGGACTGGAACAGGGCGAGTCTGCCCTGGGTGAAAAGCTGGAGGGTCTTGTCACCGTTGGTGTTGGTGTCGGCCGCCGACGGGGCCACGTGATGCTTGTTGATCAGGTCGACGACGTACTGGATCGCCGCGACGGTCTTCGGCTGGTCCGCGTAGTCGAAGGTGTCGCCGTTCTGCCAGGTGCCGCCGTTGGAGCCGACGAAGTTCCCGCCGACGGCCTGACTGTCCAGGGCGGCGTTGAACCCGTACCGGGCGATCGCCGTGGGGTTGAAGTCGGGTTGGTCCGCGCTCTTCCCCGCCTTGTCGACGGTCAGTCTGCGGGCCGCCGGGAGGAACGTGTCACCGGTGCCGGACGGGTTCCAGACCAGGGTGGCCGGGTCGACGCCCGCCTTCGTGACCAGCTCTTCGTTGTAGAAAAGAGCGATCGAATCCCACAGCTGCGGTACGCCCCACAGCTTGCCGCCCCGGGTGTAGAGGTCCACCACCGACCTGGTCCAGCCGGACTGCTGACCGTCGGTGATCGGTAGCAGGTGACCGCTGTCCGCGTACAACCCGTAGTTGCTGGTGTTGGTCCAGAAGATGTCGGCGGCAGTGCCCGCGGCGATGTCGGTCGGTAGTTTGGTCCAGTAGTCGGCCCACGGCACCAGCTGCACCACCACGTCGATGTCGCCGTGTTGCTTCGCGAAGGCGGCGAACGACTCCTCGTACGCCTCGGCCACCTGTTCGTCCCAGAGCCGGAAGGTGACGGTGGTCCGGTCGCTGGTCGGGCCGCCCGCCACCGAACAGCTGGTGAGCAGCAGCAGAAGGAATGCGGCGAGTACGCGCATGGATGCCCTCATTTCATCCCGGTGATCGTGATCGACTTGACGATGTGCCGCTGGAACACGACGAAGAGGATCAGTAACGGACACGTGGCGAGCGTGGTGGCGGCCATCACCAGCGTCCAGTTGCCGTTGTACTGGCTCTGCAACGCCGACACCGCCACCGTCAGCACCCGCCAGCGCTCACTGCTGGTGACCACGAGCGGCCAGAGGAACTCGTTCCAGTGCGCCACCACCGTGATGATCAGCAGCGTGGCCAGGATCGGGCGGCTCAACGGCAGGATCACGTGCCGCAGCACCCGCGGATGCCCGGCGCCGTCGATGCGCGCCGCGTCCAGCAGTTCGGTGGGGATGCCGCGGAAGAACTGACGGAGCAGGAAGACCGCGTACGGGGAACCGAACAGGGTCGGCAGCACGATGCCCCAGAACGTGTCGCGCAGCCCGAGTCCGGCGACCAGCACGAACCTCGGCACGAGCGTGGCGGCCAGTGGCACCATCAGGGTGCCCAGGTACACCCAGAACAGCAGGTCGCGGCCGGGGAAGTCGAGCCGGGCGAACGCGTACGCCGCCAGCACCGAGCAGGTCAGCTGGCCGAGCACCACCAGGATCACCACCTGCACCGTGATCACCAGCGGCGGCACCAGAGTGTGATCGCCGACGACCAGTTCGGCGTAGGAGCCGCCGCTGACCGGGGACGGCGGGGCCAGCGGGGACTGGGCGGCGAACTGCTCCGGTGTCTTCAACGACGTCTGGATGCTGAGCAGGTACGGCGCGAGCGTGACGATCGCACCCAGGGTGAGCAGGAGATAGGTGACCACGTTCGCGATCCGCCGGGACATCAGCTCACCTCGTACGTCGTGCGCTTGCGGAAGTAGAGCTGCTGGCTCACCGTCACCGTGATCAACAGCAGCAGGAGCACGACCGACATGGCCGCGGCCCGGCCCATCCGGAAGTTGGTGAACGCCTCCCGGTAGATCAGTGAGGCGATGACGTCGGTGCTCCCGGACGGCCCGCCCTGGGTCATCGCGTAGACGACGTCGAAGGTCTGGAACGTGGTGACCAGACTCGTCACCAGGACGAAGAACATCGTCGGGCGCAGCAGTGGCAGCGTGATCCGGCGGAACACCTGCCAGGCACCGGCGCCGTCGATCCGGGCCGCCTCGGCGAACTGCCCGGGGATGCCGCCCAGCCCGGCCAGGAAGAACAGGGCGACGTAACCGACGTGCTGCCAGACCGTCACGGCGGCCACCGCCGGCAACGCCAGATCAGGATCGGACAGCCACTCGACACGGATCCCGGTCAGGGCGTTGACGGCACCGTCGGACGGGTCGAAGATCCACCGCCAGACGACGCCGAGAGCGAGCGGGGCACTGATCCACGGGATCACGAAGATGGTCCGGAAGACGACCGAGCCGGGCAGCCGCCGGTCCAGCAGCACCGCGGCGAGCAGCCCGAGCAGCACCTGCGCCGGGATGACGAGCGCCACGAACATGCCGGTGATCAGCATCGACTGCCAGAACGCGAGGTCGTCGAGCAGTGCCGCGTAGTTGTCCAGACCCACCCAGCGTGCCGGGCTGACCAGGTCCCACCGGTGCAGGCTGATCCCGATCACGACGATCACCGGGACGAGCAGGAACCCGATCACCCCGATCAGGCTCGGAGCGAGGAACGCGTAGCCGGTGAGTGTGCGGCGGACCGGCAATCCCTGTAGTCCCATAGAGGAACTATGATAGATCGCCGGTGTGACGGTCTGCTTTACCGTCCGTCATCACCCGTAGCGCTTCTCCGCCCGTGCCCGGGCCTTGACCGCCTCCTCCTCACGGTTACGCGGCGCGGCAGTGGTCACCAGAGCGGACAGCAACTCCGCGGTGGCCGCGGTCACCGCCGCCACCGCCTGATCGAAGGCCGCCTGGTTGGCCTGCGACGGCCGGGTCGACCCGGCGATCTTGCGGACGTACTGCAGAGCCGCCGCGTGGACCTCGTCCGGCGTCGCCGGCGGCTCGAAATTGTGCAACTGGTGGATGCTCCGGCACATCTGGTCCCCCTCGTGGCAGAAAGCAACAAGCGTAGTGCTCTCTGTGCAATACTCGGCCTTCTCGATCAAGTCCGCGGTGCTGGGAAAACCGGGGTGCGCATGCGGTTGCGGACGGCATTGCTGGCGAGCCTGGTGGTCGCCGCGGCCCTGCAAGCTCTGTACCCTTTTCTACCCCGCTGGGGCCAACTGGCGGTGTCCGACACGGTCATCGCGCTGGCCAGCGGATACGCGGCATTCCACTACCGGCGGCGGGCCGCCGATCCGGCCAACATCCGGCGGATGCGGCTCGCTTTCGGATGCGGCACCGTCGCGTGCGGGATCTGGTCACTGGGCAACGTGGTGCTGCTGATCTCGACCCTCGGCGCCGGCTCCCTCGCCGGTGTGGGCGGACTGTTGTCGACGATGGCGGCCGGGTTCGTACCCATCGCCTTGATCCTCGCCGCGCCGCGCCCGCACGGACTCGCGGCAGTCCGCCTGCTGATCGACGTCGCCGCGGTCTTCGGCGCGATGTTCGCGTTGGCCTGGGAGTTCGTGCTGTCCGGCACTCAGGTGCCCGGCGAGGTCGGCGGCGAGGGCTACCGGGTCACCATCGTCGGTCTGCTGGTGCTCGGCGCGGTGATCGCCCTGGTCACCCTGGCCTCCGCCGAACCCGGGCAGGGCGGCAGCGCACAACAGTTGCTGGCGGCGGCCGCCCTGGTCCAGGCGGTGACGCTGCTCGCCGCGACCCGCAACGACCTCGAAGGCCATCTCTGGTACGCGGACGGAGTCGGCGGCGGCTACATCCTCGGCGCCCTGGTGATGGCGGTGTCCAGCCGGCTCGCCACCTCCCGCCCCGGCGTCGAACGCGGCGGTGCGCTGGTGTTCCGGGGCTGGGCCCTGCTGCCGTACGTCCCGGTGGTCTTCGCCGTCGCGACCGCCGCCTCCCGCCAGGCCGCGACCGGGCAGCTCGATCCGGTGCTGGTCTGGACCCTGCTGGCCACGTTCTCCCTGGTGCTGATCCGGCAGTTCCTCACCCTGGCGAGCCTGGGCCGGATGACCGAGGTCCTCGAAGAACAGCGGGACACCCTCGAACACCAGGCCAGCCACGACGCGCTCACCGGACTGCTGAACCGGCCCGCCTTCGACAGCCGGGCCGCCGACATCCTGGCTGGCCCGCATCTGGGCGTGACCGCGATGGTCCTGGACCTGGACGGGTTCAAACCGGTCAACGACAGCCACGGGCATGCCGCCGGTGATGACGTGCTGGTCGTGGTGGCCCGTCGGCTCAGCGCCGAACTGCGAGCCGAGGACCTGGTCAGCCGGATCGGCGGCGACGAGTTCGCGATCCTGCTGACCGGCGTCCGCAGCAGCGAGGCCGAGGGGTCCGACGGGTCCGGCTTGCGCAGCGGTGAAGGCGACGAGGGCTGGGACGGCGACGCCGAAGAGGTGGCCAAGCGGCTGCTCCGCCGGATCAGCGAACCCATGCGCGTCCACGGCCACACCGTCACGGTCGGCGGCAGCATCGGCCTGGCCGCCGCGGACGAGGGCGGTGACCTCACCGGGCTGCTGCGCCGGGCGGACACCGCGATGTACGCCGCGAAAGCCGCGGGCAAGGGCACGGTTCGCCGGTACGAGTCCGCCGCGGCCTAGCTATTCGTCTCGACGATGTCCAGCGGTGCGGCGGTCAGGACGTCGCTGCGGACGTAGGCCAGCTGCACAGTCACGTCGGTGAACCAGAGCACCGGGAGGGTCACGGGCGGCGGCGACTCCGGGGTGAACACGACCGGGATCGTCCCGAACAGTTTGCCCTCGAACCGGGGGCTGTAGAACTCGACGTCGCCGTCCAGGATCAGCTCACCGCTGTCGATCACCGTGGTCGCGTCGCCCGGCTCGTCGATGGTGAGCTGGAACGGCTTGTTCACCACCTTGTCCATGGTGAACTTCAGCGACCGGATGGTGCCCTCGCCGGTCGGGACCTCGGCCACCCCGCCGTAGGACGACTCGTACATGGTCATCGACGCCGTCTTGACCACGCCGGGTTTCGCCCCGGCCAAGGGCAGCTCGTCATCATCGGCCAGCAGGCCGAACTGGCGTTCACCCAGGCACGGGATCTCGTCGGCTTGACTGCTCTTCCTCGGCGTTGCGCTGCTCTTCCGCGGCGCGGGGGACTGCTTCTCGACGGGTGCTTCCGCTTTATCTTTCTCGCCGCCGATGCCGATCAGGTCGCCGACACCATCCCAGAAGTCGTCGATCCCCTCCAAAATCGGATGCTCGCTCTCCGACACACTCACGCTGGGTGAAGGCGAAGTGCTGGGGGAGAGCGAGACGCTGGGGGAGAGCGAGACGCTGGGGGACGGGGAGGCCGGAACGGATGGCGGCGTCGGGGACAGGCTGGCCGGGGCCGGGGACGCGCTGGTCTCCCGGGACGGCGGGTCCGCCGGGCATTCAGCGGCCTCGGCCGGCCGATTCCCCGCGGTCACCACCCCTGCGGCGAGGAGCAACGGCGCCAGGAAGACCAGCGCTTTGTGGGGCAGCGGCTCGCCAGCCGGTTCGGCGGGCTTGTCGACCGGCTTCGCGGCGGGTGGGCTCCAGGCGATGACCAGGGCGCCGCCGACGATGCCGAGCACCATCCCGGCGATCCAGCCGCCCAGGTTGAGCCCGATGAACGAGTACAGCGCCGTGATGATCCCGACGATCCCGTAGAACAGGCGCTGCTCGGGAGAAAGCCAGGTCAACACCCCGGCGGCGATCAACATCACCGGCAGCAGGTACGAGTAGAAGCCCTGCGGCCCGACATGGATCTGAATCTCGTCCAGTTCCATGTTCGCGCTGCCGAACATCTCCAGCCCCGCCACCACCAGGAACAGCCCGCCCCAGAACGGGCGCCCGTGCCGCCAGTTGTTCTCCGCAGCCACGAATCCTCCGCTCAGAAATGACCAGACGCGTGGGTACGCGGGTCAGAAGCACTCGTGCGAGCCACCGATGTGCAGTTCGAGGTTCATGTCGTTGAGAGTGAACGTGGAAGCAGAGGTGTAGTACGCCTCCTGCCGTAGCTTCTCGATGGTCACCTTGCGGGCCTGCTGGCCGAACGAGAGTGCCGCACCGTGGGTCTCCGCGCCGTCCTGGGTGAGGGTGGCGGCGTCCAGCCCGATCTGGATGTCCTCGAACGTGGCGTCACCTCCGAGCGTGGACATGCCGATCAGCAGGTCGTCGGCGTGCACCGGATGCTCCGGGTCGTCCCCGGCCTCGATACGCAGGGTCACCGGCCCGACGGCGACCGACTGGCAGAGTCCCCACAGGTCGGCGCTTCTGATGCCGGACATGGCGGCCGGGACCGTACCGTCCGGGTGGTTCTCCTCGTCCGCGGTCCGCAGGTCCCCGCTGTACTGGGTGAATCCGGCGCCGACGAGCTTGTCGGCGGACAGTTTGAACTGTTTGCCGGACACCGTGAAGTTTGCCGCCAGAGCGCCTTCGGCCAGCGCCAGGATCAGCCCACCGGCGACGACCGTGGGCACGGCCACCGCGACGGCGAACCGGCGCCAGTCGGTGCGCCCGCTGTGCGACTCCGCCACGGAACCTCCTCAGGGATGGTTCGACCGGGCGGCCCGTCGTAACGAGAAGCGTCGATGGCTCCGGTCGTAATGTGCCGGAAATGTTGCCCGTGAAGGGGTCTGCTCACAAGAGCCTCGTCTACCCGCCGGTAACCTCGACCATGAGATCAACGTGACGTACGGTGAGTCCAACCGCTCAGCTGTCCGATATTTCGGACATTAAGCCCAGTTACCCGTTACCAGGGGTACGCAAGGTCTGATTTATTGCGGATGGATAACGAAACGAATTTGGGGCGCGGTGACTTAGGTCTCGGCCCCAACCTGCCGAACTGAGGGGCATGACCGCCCGCGAGGTTCGCCGCCGATGAGTGTGCAGCGTCGCCTCAACGTGGGTTCCCTCGCCATGCTCGGTCTCTTCATGATCCTGCTGCTGGTCCAGTTCGGTTTCGGCACCCTGCTGCGGGCGGAACAGGACACCGAGGCCGCGCGCTCCACCCGCGCCGAGATCGCCAACGACCACGTGCTCCAGGAGATGACCGACGCCGAGACCGGGGTACGCGGCTACCAGCTCACCGGCGACGTGGCCTTTCTCGAACCGTACGAGAACAGCCGTGCGGCAGTCATGGCCGCCCTCGACGACATCGGAGCGGGCAGCTCCGGCTCCAGGGTCGCCGCGCTGATCGGCCAGCAGCGCGAGGCGGTCCGGGCCTGGCTCGACACCTACGCCGTACCGATCGTCAGCGGCCGGCGTCTCGCCGTCGACGACGACGAACTCGCAGCCGAGGGCAAACAACTCTTCGACGAACTGCGCCGGGTCAACGCCGCGATGGACCAGGCCCTCGCCGCCGACCGCGCCGACATGCGTACCGCAGCCAGTGGCGACCGCCGCGAGATGGCCATCCTGGCGGCCTGCCTGGTCGTGGCGATCCTCGCGATCGGTTACAGCGTCGCCCGCACCGGCCGGCGTCAACTGCTGTTACCCCTCGGCGACCTGACCGTGACCATCCGCCGCCTGGCCGCCGGGGACCGGTCGATCCGGGCCGAACCGGCCGGCTCCACCGAACTGCGCACCGTCATCGACGCGCTCAACGAACTGGCCGCCCAGACCGAGACCCTGCTCATCGCCGAACACGCCCGCGCCGCCCGGGCCGGCCTGCGCCAGGCCGTCGCCACCGAGATGCAGGAACTCGGCGACATCGCCCACACCGGTCGCCGGATCACCGAACTCATCGGTGTCGCCGTCGGCGCTGACGCCGTGCACTGCGAACTGGTCGTCCCCGGCCGCGGCGAGATGTGCTCCGGCTGGCCCGCCGGAGCCCCCGGCCCGCCCGTCGACCGGGTCGTCGAACTGATCACCGGCAAATCCTGCGACCCGGTATGCGGCTCCGGCGGCACCGTCTGGCTGACCGTCGGCGGCGACGCCGAATGCGCCCCCGGGTACCTGCACCTCAGCCGCCCCGGCAACCCCACCTGGACCGCCGCCGAACAGCGCCTGCTCGCCGGGGTCGGCCGGGAGATCGAACGTGCCCTGCGCCAGCTCAACCTGCAGAACAACCAGGCCCGCCTGATCACCGAACTACGGATGCTCGACCAGCGCAAAGACGTCTTCATCCAGACCGTCACCCACGAACTGCGCACCCCGCTGACCAGCATCCTCGGTTACACCGAGATGATCGCCGACGAGGACGGGGGCGCGCTCACCTCGGTCCAGCAGCGCGCCCTCAACGCCATCCTGCGCAACGCCCACCGCCTGCACGACACCATCGGCGACCTGATCCTGCTCGACCGTCCCGACGGAACCGCCGTCGCCGCCGAAACCCTGGATCTGGCGGCCGTCGCGGTGACGGTCCGGGACGAGCTGGACAGCGCGGCCAAGGCCAAGAACCTGACGGTCACCTTCACCGCCGATCAGGGCTGGGTACGCGGTGTCCGCACCCAGTTGCAGCGGGCCCTGCGCAAACTGCTGGAGAACGCGATCAAGTTCACCCCCTCCGGCGGCAGCGTCACCTGCCGGATGGCGGCCGACGTCCGCAGCGTCGCGATCTCGGTCACCGACACCGGAATCGGCATCCCCGCCGAGGACGTCCCCGGCCTGTTCACCCCGTTCCATCGCGCCGGCAACGCCATGGACCAGGCAGTCCAGGGCCCCGGCCTGGGCCTGGCCATCGTCCGGGACATCGTCCGGGACCACGGCGGCACGATCTCCGTCCAGTCAGTGGTGGGCCGTGGAACCACCTTCACCCTGACCCTCCCGGCCGCTGCGGTCCCCTTGAAGTCCCCGGCCCACGTCTGACCGGTCAGCGCTGCGAACTGCCGAAAGGCATGCGGGTGACGGACAGGCCGGTGAGGTCGGTGCGGTGGGTGATCAGCAGGACGGTGCGGTCCCCGGCGGCGTCCAGCAGGTCATGAGTCAGTGCCGCCGCTGTCTCGTCGTCCAGGTGTTCGGTCGGTTCGTCGAAGATCAGTACCCGGGCGTTGCCGAGCAGCAGCCGGGCCAGCGCGAGCCGCCGCCGTTGCCCACCGGACAGTGCCATCCCGTGCTCGCCGACCAGGGTGCCGAGGCCGTCCGGCAGGGTCCGCACCCAGTCCAGCAGCCGCGCCTGCCGAAGCGCCTCATGCAGTTCGCTGTCGCCCGCCCCTGCCCGGCCGATCCGCAGGTTGTCACCGATCGTGGTGTCGAACAGGTAGCTGTCCTCCGGTAGATAGCCGACCACCCGCCGAACCTCGTCCGCCGGAATCTCCCGCAGATCTCGCCCGTCCATGGTGACCCGCCCGTCCCGCGGATCCAGGAACCGCACCAGCAGCGCCGCCACCGTGCTCTTCCCCGACCCGCTGGGCCCGACCAGCGCCACCCGCCCACCGGCAGGCAACACCAGATCAAGATCACGCAGCGCGGTACGCCCGGCCACCCACCCCGCGGTGACCCCGTCGATCCGCATCTCCGGCACGTGCCCAGCCCGGGCGCGTGGTGAGTCGGGGTGCGAATCGAACCCGAAGTCACCACGCGGATCGGCTCGCGATTCCGGCGCCTGCGGGTGGTCGGTGATCGGGTCCGGGGTCTGCCACAGTTCGGTCAGGCGCTGGAGGGAGACTCGGGCCGTGGCCCAGCGCTGGGCCGCCACCGGGAGCGGGGCGGCGATCTCGAAGACCGCCAACGGGGTCAGGACGACCAGAGCCAGGAGTTCGCCGGTCAGGGAACCGGAGCGGACGGCGACGGCGCCCGCTGTCAGGCCGGCCAGCACGGCGGCGCCGGTGCTCAGGGCGGTCACCGCGGCGCCCAGGCCGGCGGTGGCGGCGGACCGGCGGGACGTCTCGGTCAGGCGGGTGTCGACTTCGGCTAGGCGGTCGAGGCGGGCACGGGTGGCCCCGTACGCGGTCAGATCGGGCAGACCGTGCAGCAGATCGACGACGCCGGTGGAGAGTTCGGCACGCAACGGTGCCAGACGGCCGTCGGCCCGGTGCGCCGAAGCCCGCTGCATCACCGGAACACCGACGCCGACGACCAGTAGCGCCAGGGCCAGGACCAGCCCGGCGACCGGTACCAGCGCGCCCACCACCAGCACCGACGCCAGCCCGACGACACCGGCCACCGCATAGGGCAGGAACACCCGGGTCACCAGGTCGAGGACGGCGTCGACGTCGGAGGCGAGCCGCCGGGCCAGATCGGCGCGGCGGAAGTCGGCGAGCCCGGCCGGGGCCAGACGTTCCAGGCGGGTGTAGAGGCGTACCCGCACATCGGTGAGGATCTTGAAGGCCGCGTCGTGCCCGATCAGCCGTTCCAGGTAGCGCAGCACGCCCCGGCTGAGCCCGCAGGCCCGAACCGCGACGATCGCCACCATCAGGTGCAGTACCGGCGGGTGCAGGGCGGCCCGCGAGATCAGCCACGCCGAGCAGGCGGTCAGCGCCACCGCCGCTCCGGCGGCCCCGACTCCGGCGAGCACCGCGAGGCTGAGCCGTCCCACCGCCGGCCGGATCAGCGACCAGGCACTCAGCCCACGTCCCGCACCGAACGAGGAGGAAGAGAACGAACCGGAGGGCGCCGGGCCCGGGATGGGGAGGGAGGCGGATGTCATGCCGGCACCAGGTTTTCGGTCAGGAGGATGACTCGGTCGGCGAGGGCGATCAGTTCCGGACGGTGGGCGGCGATCAGGACCGTGCGGCCGGCGGACAGACAGCGGATCGCGGCCATCACCGAGGCGGCGGTTTCGGTGTCGAGGTTGGCGGTGGGCTCGTCGAGCAGCACGATCGGCGCGTCCCGCAGGAAGGCCCGGGCCAGGGCGATCCGCTGCCGCTGACCGGCGGACAGTCCGGTGCCGTCGTCGCCGAGCAGGGTCGAGTAGCTTTCCGGCAGTTCGCGGATGAACCCGTCGGCTCCGGCCGCTCGCGCTGCCGCGACGACGTCGGTGGAAGGGGCCGGTGCGGTCAGGGCGATGTTGTCGTAGACCGAGGACGCGAACAGGTGCGGCCGTTGCGGCACCCATGCCAGGTGGCGGCGCCATGCTTCGGGATCAAGGTCCGGGAGCGGTACGCCACCGACTGTCACGCGTCCCGCCGTCGGGTTCACGAAGCCCAGCAGCACGTTCAGCGCGGTGGACTTCCCGCAGCCGGACGGGCCGGTGAGCGCGACGATTGTACCCGGTTCGATGGTGGCGTCGAGTCGCAGCGCGGTTCCGGACCGGCCGGGGAACCGCACCTCGACGCCGTCGAACACGATGTCCCCGGCCGGTGGCGCGAGTCTCCCGGAGACCGGCAACGGCGTCTCCAGCACGGCGAACACCTCTTCGGCCGCGGCCAGCCCTTCGGCGCTGGCGTGGAAGTTGGCGCCCACCTCCCGCAGCGGCCGGTACGCCTCGGGCGCGAGGATCAGCACGAGCAGCGCGGTGCCCAGGTCGAGATTGCCGGCGACGAGCCGCAGCCCGATGCCGACGGCGACGAGCGCGACCGAGAGGGTGGCTAACAGTTCCAGGACCAGTGACGACAGAAAAGCGGTGCGCAGCGTACGCATGGTGTGGCGGCGCTGGTCCTCGCTGATCCGGCGGATGATCCCGGCCTGGGCGCGGGCCCGACCGAAGAGTTTGAGCGTCGGCAGCCCGGCGATCACGTCGAGGAAGTGGTGCGACAGCCGGGCGAGGAGCCGGAACTGTCGCCGGTTCTGCGCCTCGGTGTGCATCCCGACGAGTGCCATGAACAGCGGGATCAGCGGCAACGTCACCGCGATGGTCCCGGTGGCGATCAGGTCGGCGGGCAGCAGCCGGGTCAGCAGAATCCCCGGCACCAGCACCGCGAGCACAAGCTGCGGCAGGTATTTCGCGAAGTAGGCGTCGAGCGCGTCGAGCCCGTTCCCGGCGAGCGCGGCGACCACACCGGCCGGTGCGGAACCGGCCCCAGCGGAACCGGCCGGGCCGAGCGCGGTGACGTGGTCGAGGAGCCGGTTGCGGAGCTGGCTCTTGACCGCGGCGGCCGAGCGGACCGCCGCGATCTCCTGCAGCCACGCCACCGCGGCCTTGGCAGCGATGACCGCGGCCAGTGCCACCAGCACCGGTACGGTGAAGCCGAGGACCCCGGTCGTCAGATCGCCGATGCCGGAACCGTCGAGGAAGACCGCGGTGACGGCGTCCGCGAGCAGGACCGCCTGCGCGATCAGCAGCACGGCGTGGATCACGCCGAGGACGACGGTCGCCACGAGATAGGTCCGGGTGGCGCGGGCGTACCTGAGGAGCCGGGGGTCCAGCGGCTTCATCGGAGTCCTTTGCAGAAAGGGGGTCAGGCCGGGATGTCGCTGAGCTTGAGGCGCTTGCGGAACACCCAGTAGGTCCAGCCCTGGTAGATCAGCACGATCGGGGTGAACGCGACGGCCACCCAGGTCATGACCTTCAGCGTGTACGGGGTGGACGACGCGTTGAGGACGGTCAGGTTGTTCGCGGCGTCCAGCGACGACGGCATGACGTTCGGGAACAGGGTGATGAACAGGGCCGCGACCGCGAACAGGATGGTCGCGCCGGTGGCGGTGAACGCCCAGCCCTCACGCCGGATCCGGGTCAGCCACACCGCGCCGAGCAGGGCGGCCGCCGCCAGAACGGACAGGGCGATGCCCCAGCCGTCGAGGTTGACGAGACCGGTCCAGAGCAGGAAGCCGGCCGCGATCGGCACGGCCACCAGGGCCAGCCTGGCGGCCAGCCTTCCGGCTTCGGCACGCATCGGGCCATCGGTCTTCAGCGCCAGGAACACCGCGCCGTGCAGGGTGAACAGGGCCAGCGTGGTCAGGCCACCGAGCAGCGCGTACGGGTTGAGCAGGTTGACGAAGCCGCCCACGTACTCGTGCCGGCCGTCGATCGGCACGCCGCGCAGGATGTTGCCGAACGCCACGCCCCAGAGGATCGCCGGGACCAGGCTGCCCCAGAAGATGCACAGGTCCCAGCCCTGCTTCCAGCGTGCCCCGTCGCGTTTGTGGCGGTATTCGAAGGCGACCCCGCGGACGATCAGCGCGACCAGGATGAGCAGCAGCGGCAGGTAGAACCCGGAGAACAGGGTGGCGTACCACTCGGGGAAGGCGGCGAACGTGGCGCCACCGGCGACGAGCAGCCACACCTCGTTGCCGTCCCAGACCGGGCCGATGGTGTTGATGGCGAGCCGCCGGGACCGGTCGTCCCGGCCGAGCACCGGCAGCAGGATGCCGACACCGAAGTCGAAGCCCTCGAGGAGGAAGTAGCCGGCCCAGAGGACGCCGATCAGAATGAACCAGACGGTGGTGAGTTCCATGTCTCCGGGTCCTCAGTAAGCGAACGCGAGCGGTTTGTCGGCGTCGTGTTCGGCGGGCGGCTCGATCTCCGGTGCCCCCGCCTTGGCGTATTTGATGATCAGCGCGAACTCGACGACCGCGAGCACCCCGTAGACCAGGGTGAGCACGATCAGGCTGGTCGCGGCCTCGGCCGTGGACACCGACGGCGAACCGGAGTCGGCGGTCTTGAACAGCCCGAACACACTCCACGGCTGCCGGCCCATCTCGGTGAAGATCCAGCCGAACGCGTTGGCCAGCAGCGGCATCGCGACGGTGCTGCCCGCCGCGATCCAGAGCCAGCGTGACGCCGGCCGCCGTTCGCCGCGGGTGAACCAGAGCGCCGCGGCCGCGATCACCATGGCGAGCACTCCGAAACCGATCATCAGCCGGAACGACCAGTACGCGACCGGCACGTTGGGCACGTAGTCACCGGGACCGTATCTGTCCACGTACTCCGCCTGAAGGTCGTTGATCCCCTCGACCTCCCCGGACGGATCCCCGGTCGCCATGAAGGACAACAGTGACGGGATGCGGACCGAGTAGAGCTCCTCGGAGCCGTCCAGCGAACCGATCGTGAACAGCGAGAACGAGGCGGAGGAGGTGTTGTCGTAGAGCGCTTCGGCGGAGGCCATCTTCATCGGTTGCTGCTCGGTCATCACCCGGGCCTGAACGTCACCGGTGATCATTACGCCGAGCCCGGCGACCAGCACCACCCAGGCGCCGAGCCGCAACGACGGCCGGAACACGTCGTCCTGACTGCCTCGCTTGAGATGCCAGGCGCTCACTGCGATCAGCAGCGCTCCGGCGGTGAGGAAACAGGCGGTGATGGTGTGCGGGAAGGTGACCAGGGTGGTGGAGTTGGTGAGTACCGCCCAGATGCTCGTCAGTTCGGCCCGGCCGTCGCCCATGGTCCAGCCGACCGGGTGCTGCATCCACGAGTTCGCGGCCAGGATGAAGTAGGCCGACAGCAGGGTGCCGGTCGCCGCGATCCAGATCGTCGCCAGGTGCACCCGCCGGGGCAGCTTGTCCCAGCCGAAGATCCACAGGCCGAGGAACGTCGACTCCAGGAAGAAGGCGAGCAGGCCCTCGATGGCCAGTGGCGCGCCGAAGATGTCGCCGACGAAGCGGGAGTACGACGACCAGTTCATGCCGAACTGGAACTCCTGCACGATGCCGGTCACGACACCGATCGCGAAGTTGATCAGAAAGAGCTTTCCCCAGAATTTGGTGGCCCGGAGATATCTTTCTTTTCCGGTGCGTACCCACGCGGTCTGGATACCCGCGACCAGGAAAGAGAGCCCGATCGTTATCGGAACGAAGATGTAGTGATACACGGTGATGATGCCGAACTGCCACCGCGAGATATCGAGCGCGTCCACCGCTGTCCTTTCCCCATTGTCGATGCCCACTCTTGACCAGGCACTTCACCCGTGATCAGGGCCGAAAGTCCCGAGCGGGAGGAACGGACGGCAGGTTCCGCCGGGCCTTTGAAGATCGCGGGGATCGGAAACATGGGTCGCGTAGCGTGCTTATGTGGATCTGCACACCGTCACAGAAGTGATCAGCCCCGCCGCGCCCGGCCAGTGGCGTCCCGGTGACGCCTGGATGGGCGGCGGCACCGCGCTGTTCGGCGAGCCACACCCGCACCTCACCCGGCTGCTCGACCTGGCGGCGGCGGGCTGGCCTGCGCTCACCGTCCGTGACGATCATGTCGAGGTTGCGGCCACCTGCACGATCGCCGAGCTGGCCGAGGGCCTCGGGCGGTACCCGATCGTGCTCCAGTGCTGCCACGCGTTCCTGGCCTCGTTCAAGATCTGGAACGTCGCCACCGTCGGCGGCAACCTCTGCGCGGCGCTGCCAGCCGGTCCGATGATCTCGCTGAGCGTGGCACTCGGCGGGACGTGTGTGCTGATCGGGCCGGATGGGAGTGAGCGCCGGGTGCCGGCCGCCGAGTTCGTGACCGGGGAGGGGACGACGGTGCTGCGCGACGGCGAGTTCCTGCGCGCGATCCGGTTGCCCCTGGACGCGCTCAGCGCTCATACCGCGTACCGCCGCGGCTCTCTGTTCCGTCATGGGAGATCGGCGGTGCTGGTGATCGGACGGGTCGAGCCGGACGGTGCGGTGTCACTGACAGTGACGGCTGCTACCAAAAAGCCGCATGTCGTGAAAGATCTGGACCAATTATCTGATTGGGTCGACGACGTGCACGGCAGTCCCGCCTGGCGGAGACACCTCACCCACCTCTACGCGGCGCAGATCAGGGCTGAACTCGCGGCCTGAAAACGGTACTTCCGGCTGCACCCGGCGGCCGGCAGGAAGGCAAACCGCATGACCATCGAGATCAACGGAACACCGCACGACCGTACGCCCCGGCCCGGCCAGTGCCTGCGCACCTACCTACGGGAAGAGGGCTGCTTCGGGGTCAAGAAGGGCTGCGACGCGGGCGACTGCGGGGCCTGCACGGTGCACGTCGACGGCACGCCGGTGCACTCCTGCGTCTACCCGGCGTTCCGGGCGCAGGGCCACGCCGTCACCACCATCGAGGGCCTCGCCCCGGCCGGCGGCGGACTGCACCCGGTCCAGCAGGGTTTCCTCGACGCGCAGGGCTTCCAGTGCGGGTTCTGCACCGCGGGCATGATCATGACGACGGCGGCGCTCACCGACACCCAGCGCGAGGACCTGCCGAGATCCCTCAAGGGCAACCTCTGCCGGTGTACGGGGTATCGCGCGATCACCGACGCGATCGAGGGCCGTCCGGCGGCCGGGTGCGCGCGCGGTGCCAACGCCGTCGGGTCGAACCTCGGGGCGCCCGCAGGGCCACAGGTCGTCACCGGGACCGCCCGCTACACGTTCGACATCGACGTACCCGGCCTGCTGCACCTGAAAGTGCTGCGGTCGCCGCACGCGCACGCCCGGATCCTGGACATCGACATCACCGGCGCGCTCGCGGTGCCCGGGGTGGAGGCGGTGCTCACCCACAAGGACGTGCCCGACCGGCTGTTCTCCACCGGGCAGCACGAGAACGAGGCCGAGGATCCCTACGACACCCGGGTCCTCGACGAGGTGCTGCGGTTCACGGGTCAGCGCGTCGCCGCGGTGGTCGCCGTCTCCGAGGCGGCGGCGGAGGAAGGGGTGCGACAACTGCGGGTGTCGTACGACGTACTCCCGGCTGTCCTTGATCCGGCTCTTGCCCTGCTGCCCGGGGCGCCGCTGGTGCACGGGGACAAGGGGATCGAACAGGGGATCGCGCGCGCCGACGCCAACGTGGTGGGGGAGTCGCACGCGTCGATCGGTGACGTCGAAGCGGGATTCGCGGCCGCGGACGCGGTCTACGAGGCGACGTTCCGGACCCCGCGCGTGCAGCACGCGAGTCTGGAGACGCACGGTGCCGTCGGGTGGCTCGACGACGACGATCGGCTGGTCATCCGGTCGAGCACGCAGACGCCGTTCCTGACCCGGCGGGCCGTCGCCCGGCTCGTCGGCTTCCCGCTCGACAAGGTGCGCGTGATCGCCGGGCGGGTGGGCGGCGGGTTCGGGGGCAAGCAGGAGATGCTGGTCGAGGACCTGGTCTCGCTCGCGGTGCTGCGGACCGGGCGGCCGGTGAAATGGGAGTACACCCGGGCCGAACAGTTCTACGGCGCCACCACCCGGCATCCGTTCGAGGTGACGGTCAAGGCGGGGGCGCTCCTCGACGGCACGATCACGGCTCTGCAGTTGAAGGTGCTGGTAAACACGGGTGCCTACGGAAATCACGGGCCCTCGGTGATGCACCACGGTTGCCATGAGACGGTCGCCGTCTACAAGTGCGGAAACATCCGGACCGACGCTCATGCGGTGTACACCCACACCGTGCCCGCCGGAGCCTTCCGTGGTTACGGGCTCGGGCAGGTCACGTTCGCCGTCGAGCAGACCCTCGACGAGGTGGCCCGGATGATCGGCATGGACCCGGTCACCTTCCGGGAGATCAACGTGGTCCGCCCCGGTGACGACCTGACCGCGCCCGGCGGCCACACCCCCGACCTGGGGATCGCCAGTTACGGCCTCGACCAGTGCCTCGACCGGATGCGCGAGGCCGCCGCCACCGTCGACGAGGCCCCGCCCGGCTGGCTCGTCGGCCAAGGTCTGGCCATTGCGATGATCGCGGCCGGCCCGCCCGGTGGCCACTACGCCGACGCGAGTGTCACGCTGCTTGCCGACGGCCGGTACGAACTCGCCGTCGGCACCGCCGAATTCGGCAACGGCAGCACCACCGTGCACGCCCAGATCGTCGCCGACGAACTCCACACCACCCCCGACCGGATCGTCATCCGGCAGTCCGACACCGACGTGGTCCGGCACGACACCGGCGCGTTCGCGTCCACCGGAGTCGTCGTCGCCGGTAAAGCGGTGCTGTCGGCGGCCCGCTCGCTGCGCGCCCAGTTGCTCACCCTCGCCGACCGCACTCCCGCCGAGAGTCACCACCTCACCGCCTCCGGGATCGGCTCGATTCCGCTGACCGGCCTGGTCGTCAAAGCGGGCGGCCCGGTCACCGCGCACGGCCACTTCGACGGCACGCCCCGGTCGGTCGCGTTCAACGCCCAGTTCTTCCGGGTGGCCGTCGACCCCGGTACCGGTGAGCTGCGTATTCTCCGGTCCGTGCACAGTGCCGACGCGGGCACCGTGATGAACCCGGCGCAACTGCGCGGTCAGATCGAGGGCGGTGTCGCTCAGGCCCTGGGCGCGACCCTGGCCGAACACGTGGACATCGACGAGTCCGGCCAGGTGACGACTGCCGCGTTCCGGCAGTACCACCTGCCCACGTTCGCCGACGTCCCGTTCACCGAGGTCCACTTCGCGCAGACCAACGATGCGATCGGACCGCTGGGCGCCAAGTCGATGAGCGAATCGCCGTACAACCCGGTCTCGCCGGCCCTGGGCAACGCCCTCCGTGACGCTCTCGGCCTCCGCTTGACCGACCTGCCCTACACCGCCGACCGGATCTGGCAGGCCTTGCAGGAGTGACAATGCGGCAAAAAGTGTAAAAAGCGCTGGAAATGGTCGTTACGGTGCGATCGTGGCTACCAACAGAGAGCGCAAAGACGCCGGGTTCCGCACCGGAGGGGCCGTCGTCGTGGCCCTGATCGGGCTGCTCGGGCTCACCACCGCGCCGGCCGTCGCGCAACCCGCCCGGAAGTCGCAGCACGGGACCGTCGTCCCTGACGCACGGCCCCGTGCTGTCGTGCCCGACGCACGGCCCCGTGCTGTCGTGCCCGACGCACGGCCCCGTGCTGTCGTGCCCGGTGTGAACGGTCGTATCGCGCTGCGCCCGGACGGGAAAGTGTTCGCCACCGTCAGCGATTCGACGGTGTGGCAGTGGAGCACGGCCACCGGCCGCCGCGCCGGCGAACCGCTCACCGGGGTCACCGGCGCGGTCAACTCCCTGGAATTCAGCGCGGACGGCAGACTGCTGGCCGTCGCCGGTGACAGCGGGGTGGCGCTGTGGGATCCGGTCACCGGCAAGCGGTCCGCAATGCTGCTGACCGGCCATGTCGGGCCGGTGCGCTCGGTGGCGTTCAGTGCGAACGGCCAGTTGATGGCCACCGCCGGTGACGACGGCACGGCCCGGCTGTGGGAACCCGCCACCGGGCGCCTGGTGCACACGCTGACCGGTCACGCCGGTGCGGTGCAGTCGGTCGCCTTCAGCCGGGACGGCAAACGCCTCGTGACCGCGGGTGTCGACAACACGGTACGACTGTGGCTGGCCGCCACCGGCCGGCCCATCGCCGAAGCGCTGACCGTGAACCCCGGCCCGGTGTACGCGACCAGCTTCAGCCCCGACGGCAAACTGCTGGCCGCGTCCGGCGGCGGCAATGTGGTGCGGCTCTGGAACCCGGCGACCGGCGAACCCGCGGGCGAACCGATCACCAGCAGGTCCGGGCCGGTGTACGCGCTCACCTTCAGCCTCGGCAAGAAGCTCCTCGCCACCTCCTCCGGTGGGGACAACACCGTTCAGGTGTGGAACACCACGACCCGCCGGGCGGTGACCGCGCCACTCGCCGGTCACACCGGGCCGGTGCGTGCCCTGCGGTTCGTCCGCGGCGGAAATCTGCTGGCCACCGGCAGCGACGACGGAACCGTGCGGGTGTGGAACACGGCTACCGGAAGCCTCGTCGGTTCGCCGCTGACCGGGCACGAGGGGCCGGTCTGGGCGGTGCGGATCATCCCCGGCGGCAAACGCGTGGTCACCGCGGGCGCCGACGGCAAGGTGCGGCTGTGGCGCATCACCGGCAAGCCCGCTGCCTGACCCGCCGATCCGGGCGTCCGGCCGCCCGGCGCTTCGGGGATCGCCGTTGATCGTGATATGCCAGAACCATGATCGTCGGGAACGGTGTGCTCTACGTGCTCGTCTGTGCGTCCGGCGCCGCCGGTCACGTGGGGCGGCTGGTCACTCTGGCGCAGACCGCCGGTTGGACGGTGCAGGTGGTGGCCACCCCGTCGGCACTCGCCTTCATCGACCAGGAGGCCCTGGCGTCACAGACCGGCCGCCCGGTACGCAGCCGCTACCGGGCGCCGACTGATCCCCGGCCGCCCCGCCCGGACGCCATCGTGCTGGCCCCGGCGACGTACAACACGATCAACAAGTTCGCCCTGGGCGTCGCGGACACCTACGTGCTGGGCCTGCTCGCCGAAGCACCCGGCCTGGGTATCCCGGTGGTGGTGCTGCCGTACGTCAACCGCGCGCTGGCGTCCCGCCTGCCGTTCCGCCGCAGCGTCGACCAGTTGCGCGCCGAGGGCGTGACGGTCCTGTTCGGCCCCGGCCAGTGGGAACCCCACGACACCGCCGACGGTGCCGAGGCCATCGAGGCTTTCCCCTGGGAGTCGGCCCTGCACGCGCTTGCTTGAGCGCGGTTCAGGGGGCCCTGACTTCCGAGGCCGGGGGCGCGGCGAGGGCGACCGGGGTGCCGAAGTCCGAATACGTGACGCTGGATGTGGCGGAGAGGCCGGCCGGCGGGATGAACTGGTACTCGACGAGCCGTCCAGCAGCGTCGATGTCCGCCTCGAACGGGAAGCGCGTGTCCTTCCCGGCGAGTGCCGTGGGATCGCCGCCGAGCTGCTCAGCCACCTTCACCATGTCGATGACGCCGCTGATGGTGTCGTCGTCGGCCCATCGCACTTCGGTGGCGCTCGAGAGGCTCTGGTTCAGAGTTGCCGGTTCGAACGCGGCGGCCCCACCGCCTTCCGCCGTCGCGTTGACCCACTTCGTGCCGTCGGTTCCGGGTTCTCCCGTCGACTCGGTGGTGGCGACCAGCACATAGTTCACGCCGTCGACTTTGCGGATGGTGAGGGTGCCCTGGGGACTCGTCATCACGGTCTCCGAGTCCTGACTCCGCGGATCCACGACGCCGGTGACGCTGACGCCGTTGTTCAGCGTCGTGGCGAACCGGTAGGACGCGCTCTCCAGTGCTGCCCGCGCCTGTACCAACGCGACAGCCGCGTCCACCGGGCTGGGGCTCGCACTCGCCGTCACTCCGCCGGCATCACTTGGACCCGCACCGGCGCAACCACCCACCGCCAGCAACATCATGGCGCCACCGACAGTCCGCTTCCGCATGCGTGCCTTTCCGCAAGATCCCCGAGCGCGCTACCTTAACCAAGATCATTGACCGGCGCCATCGGGGTCTCGGAGTCCGGGCCTTATGGCCCTGCATGGTTCGGTTCGGGTGGATCAGGCTCGGGGTATGACTTCCCGGACGGCAGTTCTCGCGCACGCGGCACGCCAGGCTCGGCACGCGCCGTCGATCCTGAACACGCAGCCGTGGCAGTGGCGGATCGGGCGGCACACCGCCGAACTGCGCCCTGACCCCGCGCGGTTACTCGCGCACGTCGACCCGGACCGGCATCTCGCCCTGCTCAGTTGTGGTGCCGCCCTGCATCACGCGGTCGTGACGATCCGCGCGCAGGGCTGGGACCTGGCCGTCGAACGCGGAACCGACCCGCTCGCCCGGATCACCCTCGCCGGGACGGCGGCGCCCGAGTTCACCGAGCTCGCCGGGGCCATCGCGCACCGGTACACCGACCGGCGTGCCTTCGGCGCCCAGCCACCGTCCGGCGAGACCATCGCGGAGCTGCGCCGGGTGGTTCTTCCGCACGGGTTCGACACGCATCTGGTACGCCGGGACGAGGTCCCGCTGCTGGCCGCCGCCACCGCCCGGGCCGCCGGCGACGCCGCCCACCGTCCCGGTCACACGGCCGAGGTCGCGCAGTGGGCGTCCGGCGGGTCGTCGGCCGGTGGGGTCCGGCCGGTGCCGATGCGGGCGCTGCACGGCCCGGCAACCGGTGACGGTGACGTCGGCGCCCGTTACCTGATCCTGCACAGCACTCTCGGCGGGGACTGGCTGCGGGCGGGCGAAGCCCTGTCGGCGCTGCTGCTCACCGCGACGGTCCGGGGTGTCGCGTGTTCGCCGATGAGTGAACTCGTCGAAGCGCCGTGGCCGCGGGGCCTGCTCGGAACCCTGATCGGCGGGGCGGTCCACCCCTACCTGGTGATCCGCATCGGCTACCCGGTCATCGGCGAACCGCCTCCGGCCGCTGCCCGGCGTCCGGAGGCGGAGACGACGTCCTACCTGTTCACCGGTGCATCAGCGCACCTTTGAAGATCTTGTCGACGGTGTTGCGGGGGCCGTACACGGCGATACCGACCAGATCCAGATCGGCGGTACGGACGGCGCGTACCGCGTCCCGGTTGGCCGCGTCATGTCCGGTCGCGAACAGGTCCGAGGTGAAGACGGACAGCCGGGTCCGGCCCAGCGCCTTCGTGTGAGCCGCCGTGAGCAGTTCCTTGCCGCCCTGGAAGACCATCACCGGCTGGCGGAACATCGGCAGGTACTCGACGTCGTCGGCGTCGACGTAGGGCTGCCCGACCACCTCCGGAACCGTGGAACCCAGCCCCGAGACGAGAAAAGCGGTGACGTTCAGCCGCTGCCAGGTCAGCAGGTCGTCCCGCAACAGCACGGCAATCTTGGTTTCGAACCTCATGCAACCATCGTTTCCCGAGCCCACACCCCGGGTCTTGTACGATTTTGACGTGCCCGTGCACGCCGGCCATCCGTCGCCGCTCCGAGCCTGGCGGCCACCACTGCCCGGAGTCGCCGAGGTGCTGCACGCCCGTTTCGACGAGCACGCCTACCCGATGCACGCCCATGACACGTGGACGGTGCTGCTCGTCGACGCCGGCGCCGTCCGTTACGACCTGGACCGGCACTCCCGCGGCGCCTTCGGTGATCTGGTCACCGTCCTGCCGCCCCGGATCCCGCACAACGGCACGTCGGCCCGGCCCGGCGGCTTCCGCAAACGTGTCCTCTACCTGGAGGAGGACCAGTTACCGGCCGGCCTGATCGGCGCCAGCGTCGACGCACCCGCGATCACCGACGCCGCCCTGCACACCGCGATCTCCCGAGTGCACCGGCTGATCCGTGTCCCCGGCGACGCCCCGCTGGCCGGCAGCCTCCTGGCCCTGACTCTCGATCGTCTCCGCACCCACCTGGGCGACCCCGCCGGCCCGCGCCCACCGAGCCGGGCCGCCGCCCAGAGGCTCCGCGACCTGCTGGAAGCCAACATCGTCGACGGACTGTCCCTGCCCGCGGCGTCCGCGACCCTGCACTTCGCCCCCGCCCACCTGGTCAGATCGTTCCGCCAGGAGTTCGGCATGTCCCCCCACCAGTACCTGATCTCCCGTCGAGTCGACATGGCCCGCCGCCTGATCCTGACCGGCCACCCACTACGCCAGGTAGCCACCGACGCCGGCTTCCACGACCAGCCCCACCTGAACCGCCACTTCAAACGCATCCTCGGCGTCACCCCCGGCCATTTCGCCGGCCTCTCCACCACGTGCTGACGTCGCCGATCGACCTCGCGACGTGAAATCGCCGGGTACCCCCGCTCGCATCCGGCATTCGGCGACGCGAGGCAACTTCGCACACGGTCCGTTCGCGCCTTCCGGCTGTTGTCGTCCTCCAACCCCGCGGCGGTACGTTCCAGGTCGTCCCGCCGAATCCAGGTCGTCCCGCCGCGTCCCCGCAAGGCAGGCGGAACCTCCAGCCCGACCCGCGACCGCCGGGCCGAATGCGACCCTCACCGAAAAATCCCGCCCGCAACCTCCGGCCGCGGCGTGCGCCCGGCCTGGTCTGGTGTTCCGCCTGTGCCGGGGAAGAAGTCCGTCCAGATTGGACCACTTGGTGTTCCGGCATGTTAGAACCGGTAGACCCGATTTTGACCTGTGGGGAGAACCTTGTCTCGGTTGCCTGGTGCCGGCCTCTTCCTCGTCCGGGACTTCCGTCGATTCTTCGCCGCGACGGTCGCCGGGCAGCTCGCGGATCGGTTCGTGTTCCTGGCGTTGCCGCTGGTGGCGATTCTGTGGCTGGACGCGGGCGAGTTCGAGGTGGGTGTTCTCACCGCCATGACCACGGCCGGGTCGCTGCTGATCGGGCTGCCGGCGGGGGCGTGGGTCGATCGCTGGCGCAAACGGCCGGTTCTGATCGGTGCGGATCTGGTGCGTGCGGTACTCCTGCTGGTCGTCCCGGTCGCCTGGTGGGCGGATGCGCTGACGATCTGGCTGCTGTTCGGGGTCGCGCTCGCGCACGGACTGGCAACGGTGCTGTTCGATGTCGGCTACACCAGTTACCTGCCGGCTCTGGTCGGCCGGGAGCACCTGGTCGAGGGCAACTCGAAGATTGCCGCGGCGCGTTCCGCGGTCAGTGTCGGTGGCCCCGGAGCGGCCGGGCCGTTGGTCGCTTGGCTGGGGGCGCCGTTGACGCTTGTGGCGAGTTCGGCCGGCCTGCTGCTGTCCGCTCTCGGGATGTGGGGTGTCGGTAAACCCGAGCCGGTTGTGGAGGCGACCGGTGACCGGCGGTTGATGCGGGAGATCGGGGAGGGGCTGCGGTTCGTGCTCGGCCACCCGCTGTTGCGGCCGATGCTGTTCACGGACGGGGTGTTCAGCCTGTTCCTGGTCACCTACCAGACGATGCTGCTGGTGTTCCTGTCCCGGCATGTCGGCCTGGGGTCGTTCGGTATCGGTCTGACGCTGTCCGCGATGGCAGGCGGTGGGCTGGCCGGTGCGCTGGTGGCACGGCGGGTGATCACCCGGATCGGGCCGGGCCCGGCCGTCTGCCTGGCGCCGCTGTGCACGGCCCCGGCCGCGATGTTCATGCCGATGACCCGGGCGGGATGGCCGTTGTGGCTCGCGATGGCCGGACTGGCTCTGGTCTCGATGGGCGGCGTGGTCCGGCTGATCGCTCAGGTGGGCCTCCAGCAGACCGCTACCCCTGATCGTCTGCTCGGCCGGATGAGCGCCACCGTCCGTTTCGTCCAGTGGGGCGGTATGCCGCTCGCCGGTCTGCTCGGCGGTGCGCTCGGGGGCCTGCTCGGTGCACCCGCCGTGCTGTGGATCGGCGCGGCCGGAATGACCGCCGCGTTCCTGCCCGCCCTGCTGTCACCGCTGCGAACCACCCGAGAAATGCCCACGGCGGTACCGAAGCCGCGATGACACCGGCCGGAGAGCGCTGGCCGGCATGACACCGGGTGGTGGGCGCGGGCCGGACAGCAGGGCGGCCCGGTAGCAGCGGTGAGCGGCGCGGGCCGCGGGAGGGGAACCGGGACGTCGTGGACCACCGAGCGGGCTGCGCCGATCGCGGGGACTTGCTGGCCGTAGGTCCAGCCCCACCTGAACCGCCACTTCAAACGCATCCTCAGCGTCACCTCGGGCTGTTTCGCCATTCGTCCCTCCGAATAGACAGCACCTGCTTTCCAACCGCTCGTTCACCCCATCGTGTTAAGCGGTCGAGAAGACCCGAGACAAGCCCTTATCGTCTGCCCGTGCCGCTGCCAATCTCAGGTACGAAATTCGACAAGCTCGGCGTCCGGCTCCGGGATGCCGAACAGATCACGGCTGTGGACTCCGAGTTGTTGGAGCTCGTACCCGCCGCTTACGACGACGCTTTAGCGGATGTCCGCGATCGCCTTCGTGCCGTGGGCCTCGAACCGACCATGCGACTCAAGACAAGGAGTCTCGGGTCCTGGATCGCAGGAAGGAGCCGAGTTTCGGCTACCGCGCGGTGCACGTCGTCCTCTTCGTCGAGCGCCTCCCCGTTGAAGTGCAGGTCCGAACCGACCTCCAACACCGTTGGGCGGAGGTCATTGAGAAGTTGGGCGATCGGTGGGGGCGCGGCCTGCGTCATGGCGATGGCGTAGCGGAGCCCGAAAGGATTGCGGTCACGTCAGGAGATGGGCATGTGACGCGGGCGGCTTTTCTGGCCGAGGTGCAGTCGCTGGGCGACAGGCTCGATGGGTTCGAGCAGCTCGGCCTCGAGATTTCGCAGCTGGCTGCGGCCATCCGGACGCCGGACCCCAAGATCAAAGAACTTCACCGGCGGGCCCGTACCGTAGAGAGCGGTCTGCGCGACAGGTTGCAGATGCTGCTCGGCCAGTGCGACTGCGACGAGATGGGGTGAGATGGTGAATTATTACTTAATCGTCTTTGAGCGCACGATCGGTCGGATACTTCGCAACGACACCTATACGGACCGGCACGAAGCGCTTCGGGAGCGCTTCAAGGCGGAACGCGGCTACCAGGGTGACGGCGACATCGAGGTCGTGGTTTTAGCGGCTGATTCTCCCGGCTGAAGATTTCGGTGAGGGTCGCATTCGGCCCGGCGGTCGCGGGTCGGCCGGGAGGGGACACGCCTGCCTCGCGGCGACGAGGCGGGGCGGTCTGGATTCGGCGGGGCGGTTGGAACGTACCGGCGCCGGGTTGAAGAAACGACGACTGCCGGGAGGCCCGGTAGAAGCGGTGAGTGGCGCGGGCCGGGGGTGGGTCAGCGGGTCAGCCAGCGCAGTGGGTTGGTCAGGACGTCGTGGATCACTGAGCGGGCGGCGCCGATCGCGGGGGCTTCCGGGCCGTAAGTGGCGACCTGGACCGTCGGGATGGCCCAGGGGGCGCCGAGGAACTGGGTGGACAGTTCGTGTTCGATCGGTGGGGACATCCAGGGGGCCAGTTCGCGGTATATGCCGCCCAGGACCACGTGGGTGAGGTCCAGGAGGTTGAGGCAGCCGGCGAGGGTGTCGCCGAGGACGTGGCCGGCTCGGGTCAGGGCTTTCACGGTGGCGGGGCAGCCGGCTCGGGCTCGTTCGGCCAGGACGGCGACGGTGGGGCGGACGCCGAAGCTGGTGCCGGCGTCGGATCCGATGCCGGCGGCTCGGAGGATGGCCTCCTGGCCGGCGTATCGCTCCAGGCAACCTCGGCGGCCGCACGGGCAGGGTGGGCCGTCGCGGTCGACGGTGAGGTGGCCGATCTCGCCGGACCAGCCGTGGGCGCCGCGGTAGAGGGTGCCGTCGAGGACGATGCCGGCGCCGACGCCGATCTGGCCGCTGACGAACAGGTAGCTGGCGTGGCGGCGTAGTAGGGCCGATTCGGACAGCGCCGCGTAGTTGGCCTCGTTGTCGAGTGTGGTGCGGCCGTCGTGGATGTCGGCGGGCAGGACTTCGGTGACGTCCAGGTCACGCCAGCCGAGGTTGGGGGCGAGGGTGACCTTGGTGTGGGCGCGGTCGACGATGCCGGGGACGGCGACGGCGCTGCCGCACAGGGTGAGGCCGTCGGCGTCGGCGGCCTGCTGGGCGCCGCGGGCCAGGCGGGCGATCCGGTCGAGGATCTCGCGGGTGGTGTGGCCGCGCTGGTCTTCGGCGAGGACGTGTTTGTAGCGCAGGGCGCCGGTCAGGTCGACGACGCAGACGGCGGTGTAGTCGACGTTGACGTCGATGCCGAGGCCGGCGGGGCCGTCGTCGCGCAGGCCGAGGGCGGTGGCGGGGCGGCCGGCTTTGGCGGCGCCCTTGTGGAAGCCGGTCTCCTTGACGAGGCCGCCGGTGATCAGTTCGTCGATGAGGCTGGACGCGGTGGACCGGTTGAGGCCGGTGCGGGCGGCGATTCCGGCCCGGGAGATACCGTCGGTGGCGTCGGCGACGTGGCGCAGCGCCAGGGACAGGTGCGCGGCTCGTGGATTGACCGTTCCGGTCTGCATCGTCCCTCCTTCGCGTGAGTGACGCCACGATAGCGGTCTGTCGAAGGGGGACCCTGGCGGGATTAGTCGCTGGTGCCAACAAATAGGATGCCCCGAGTTTGATCACGGGCTGTGCGGGCTTTCGCCTCCGGGTACCTCGGTTGATGGCCTCCTCGGTCACGGGGAGTGTTACACAGCCGTTACGGACCCCTTCGTGAAACCTGCTCGTAAGCGCCGTATGTTGTGCCCAGCAACAAATCGAAGCTGAATGCGGCCCGAAACCCCCCGGGCCCGATTGAAAGGAGACGCCGAGGTGTCCAAGAACTTCCGGGTCCTCGCGTCGGTCGCCATGGCTGCAACTCTGGCCGCGACTTCCGCTTGCAGCAGCACCCGCGACGCCGAGGAGTCCACCTCCGGTTCGTCGGGCTCCGGTGGCGGCCTGGTCGGCATCGCCATGCCGACCCGCAGCCTGGAGCGCTGGAACAACGACGGCGCGCACCTCGACGATCTGCTGAAGAAGGCCGGTTACACGACCTCGCTGCAGTTCGCCGACAACAAGGTGGACCAGCAGATCACCCAGATCGAGAACATGATCAACCAGAACGCCAAGGTTCTGGTCGTCGCCTCGATCGACGGCACCGCGCTCAGCCCGGTGCTCGAGAAGGCCGCCACCGCCAAGATCAAGGTCATCGCGTACGACCGCCTGATCAACGGCACGCCGAACGTGGACTACTACGCCACCTTCGACAACTACCTGGTCGGCAAGCTCCAGGGCCAGTTCATCGAGGAGAAGCTGGGCCTCAAGGACGGCAAGGGCCCGTTCAACCTCGAGCCCTTCGCCGGCTCGTCGGACGACAACAACGCCAAGTTCTTCTTCAACGGCGCGTGGGACGTTCTCAAGCCGTACGTCGAGAGCGGCAAGCTGGTCATCCCGTCGGGCAAGAAGATCGCCGGCGAAGAGGACTGGAAGACCGTCTCCATCACCGGCTGGAAGTCCGAGACCGCGCAGGCGGAGATGGACAACCGTCTCAACTCGTTCTACACCGGTGGCAAGAAGGTCAACGTCGTTCTCTCCCCGAACGACTCCCTCGCGCTGGGTATCGCGCAGTCGCTGGCGTCCAAGGGCTACAAGCCGGGCGCTGACTACCCGATCCTGACCGGTCAGGACGCCGACCTGGCGAACGTCAAGAACATCCAGGCCGACACGCAGTCCATGACGGTCTGGAAGGACACCCGCACCCTGGGTGACCAGGTTGCCAAGATGATCGACGCGATCGTCAAGGGCACCACGGTCGAGGTCAACGACGAGAAGACCTACAACAACGGCAACAAGGTCGTCCCGTCGTACCTGCTCCCGCCGGTGGTCGTCGTCAAGGACGACATCAAGACCAAGCTGGTCGACTCCGGCTTCTACACCGCCGACAAGCTCGGCCTGTAAGTCGCAACCGGCCGGGTCCCCGCGAGGGGGCCCGGCCGTTCCGGTCGGACCTAGAGCAAGCGAGTCGTACGATGGCCAACGACACGACCCCGATCCTGGAGATGCGGGGGATCACCAAGACCTTCCCGGGCGTCAAGGCGCTCTCGGACGTCACGCTGAGCGTGGCCCGCGGGGAGGTCCACGCCATTTGTGGCGAGAACGGCGCTGGTAAGTCGACGCTGATGAAGGTTCTCAGCGGCGTCTACGGGCACGGCTCCTACGAGGGCGACATCGTCTTCGAGGGCGAGACCTGCAAGTTCAAGACGACCCGTGACTCCGAGGAGCGCGGCATCGTCATCATCCACCAGGAGCTCGCGCTCAGCCCGTACCTGTCGATCGCCGAGAACATCTTCCTCGGCAACGAGCGGGCCTCGGGCGGCGTGATCAACTGGGCGCAGACGAACCGGCAGGCTGCCGACCTGCTGGAGCGCGTCGGCCTGAACGAGCAGCCGGACACCAAGATCATGGACATCGGTGTCGGTAAGCAGCAGCTCGTCGAGATCGCCAAGGCCCTGTCCAAGAAGGTCAAGCTGCTCATCCTCGACGAGCCGACCGCGGCCCTGAACGACGAGGACAGCGCTCACCTGCTCGGTCTGCTGCGCCAGCTCAAGGCCGAGGGCATCACGTCGATCATCATCTCGCACAAGCTCAACGAGATCGCCGCGATCGCCGACAGCACGACGATCATCCGCGACGGCCAGAGCATCGAGACCCTCGACATGCACGGGGTGGAGCCGGTCTCCGAGGACCGCATCATTCGTACGATGGTCGGCCGGGACCTGGAGAACCGCTACCCGGATCACACGCCGACCATCGGCGAGGAGATCCTGCGGATCGAGAACTGGACAGTGCACCACCCGAACGACCCGAGCCGGGTCGTGGTGGACAACGCCCAGCTCAACGTGCGGGCCGGCGAGATCGTCGGGATCGCCGGGCTGATGGGCGCCGGCCGGACCGAGCTGGCGATGAGCGTGTTCGGCCACAGCTACGGCTCCGGGATCTCCGGCCAGCTGTTCCTGCACGGCAAGCCGGTCAGTATCAAGACCGTGTCGGCGGCCATCGAGAACGGCATCGCCTACGCCACCGAGGACCGCAAGCACTACGGCTTGAACCTGATCGAGGACATCAAGCGCAACACCACCGCGGCGCGGCTGACGAAGATCGCCCGTCTCGGCGTGGTGAACGCCGCCAAGGAGATCACCATCTCCGAGCAGTACCGCAAGGACATGCGCACCAAGACGCCCAGCGTCGACGTGCAGGTGGGCAAGCTGTCCGGCGGTAACCAGCAGAAGGTGGTGCTCAGCCGGTGGCTGTTCGCCGAGCCTGAGGTGCTGATCCTCGACGAGCCGACGCGCGGTATCGACGTCGGCGCCAAGTACGAGATCTACGAGATCATCAACAAGCTTGCCGACTCCGGCAAAGCCGTCATCGTGATCTCGTCCGAGCTGCCCGAGCTGCTCGGCATCTGCGACCGGATCTACGCGATGAGCCAGGGGCGCATCACCGGTCAGCTGCCCCGCGCCGAGGCCTCGCAGGAGAGCCTCATGCGTTACATGACCATGGAGAAGAGCGGAGCAACCCGGTGAGCACGGCCACCAAGACCAAGACCGAGGGCGGCTCGCTCGCCGGCTACCTCGGCGGCAACCTGAAGCAGTACGTGATGGTCGCGGCGCTGGTCGTGATCACCCTGTGGTTCCAGTTCGACACCAACGGACTGATGCTGCTGCCGAACAACGTCGTGTCGCTGATCCAGCAGAACGCGTACGTGTTCATCCTGACCATCGGCATGGTCATGATCATCGTGGCGGGTCACATCGACCTGTCGGTCGGTTCGGTGGTCGCCTTCGTCGGCGGCCTCACCGGTCTGATGGTCATGCAGTGGGACGTGGCGTGGCCGGTCGCGGTCCTGCTGGCGATCATCATCGGCGGCATCGTCGGCGCGTGGCAGGGCTTCTGGGTCGCGTACGTCGGCATCCCGGCGTTCATCGTCACCCTCGGCGGCATGCTGCTGTTCCGCGGTCTGGCGATCTACTTCGTCGGCACCACCGTCGGTGGCCTGCCCAGCGACTTCAACGCCCTGGCCAACGGCGCGCTGCCGAACTGGCTCGGTTTCCTCGGCAACCTCGACACGGTCTCTGTCGTGATCGGCGCGGTCGCCGCGCTCGGCCTGCTGATCAGCCAGATCCGCACCCGTCGCGAGCTGGTCCGCAACGACCTGCGCACCGAGCCGTTCATCGCGTTCGTCGTCAAGGCGGTCGTCGGTATCGCGGCCATCGGCTACCTCACCTGGCTGCTGGCCAACAGCGCCGGCGGTATGCCGATCGTCCTGATCATCGTGGGCGTGCTGGTCCTGCTCTACTCGTTCATCATGAACAACACGATCTTCGGTCGGCACATCTACGCGATGGGTGGCAACCTGCCCGCCGCCATGCTGTCCGGGGTGAAGACCAAGCGGGTCAACTTCCTGCTGTTCGTCAACATGGGCATGCTCGCCGGTGTCGCCGCGGTCATCACCACCGCCCGCGCCGGTTCCGCGGTCGCCTCGGCCGGCCAGAACTACGAGCTGGACGCCATCGCCGCCGCCTTCATCGGTGGCACCGCCGTCACCGGTGGCGTCGGCAAGGTCACCGGCGCCATCATCGGCGCGCTCATCATGGGCGTGCTCAACATGGGCCTGTCGATCACGAACGTCGTGCCCGAGTGGCAGATGGTCATCAAGGGCCTGGTGCTCATCGTCGCCGTCGCCTTCGACATCCTGAACAAGCGGCGCGGCAAGTAAGACCTTCTTGGGGGGATGAGGGGGGTGCCGCCTGGGACGGCGCCCCCCTTGTTTATTGCGTCAAGACCGCAAGTCAAGACCGCATCAAGCCGGACAGGCCGCCCGGCAACGAGGTCGCCAGCGAATCGTCGAACTCGCCGTCGACCAGGATGAAGACCACCTTCGCCGGCACGTCGCCACGGTTGGCCCAGGCGTGGTCGGTTCCGCGTTGCACCACCACGTCACCGGCGTGCAACGTCACCTCCGAGTCGTCCAGGATCAGCGTGATCGAGCCCTCCAGGACGATGCCGTAGTCGATCGACGCGGTCCGGTGCACCGGTGACTGCAGGCCACGGGCGTCCAGGTGACCGGGCCGGAACTCGTTGATCCGGATCTTCGTGCCGGACGGCGGCGGCGGGACGGCGAGAGACTGTTCGGTCGGCTCGGACGGCTCTGCGGCCAGGATCCGGGCCGGGGCGCCGGTGGTGTTCCAGATCTCGTGGAAGGCCACCCCGTCGGCGGGCAGTTCCCGGCTGACCGGCACCGGCCCGTCCGACAGCACCACCGACACACCGCCGGGCGTGTGGCCGGTGACGACCCGGCGCGGCGGGGTCAGGCGTGACATGCGATCGGCCCACCGTGGAAGGCGACCATGTCCGGCCACACCGACGCCACGGTCAGCCGGTGATCGGCCGGGTTGCCGGCCAGCTCGGAATACGCCCGGTGCAGGTTGCCGACGAACCTCTCGGTCTCCGCCCACCCCTGATAGGGATTGTCGCGGTGCTTCACGGCGGCTTCCAAAGGCGACAACCCTTGCTGGTACGCCGACGCGGCCACGTCCGCGACGAAGGCGACGTACGCGTCCAGGCCGTCCAGCAGCTTCCCGACCTCGTCGCCGCGGCACACCGGCCCGTGCCCCGGCACCAGCACCTCGGGCGCGAGAGCCCGCATGTGCGCGATGGCGGCACGGAACCCGGCCACCGACCCTTCCAGCAGGAACGGCTGCCCGCCCGCGAACGCCAGGTCCCCGGCGAACAGCACCCGCTGTTCCGGCAGCCACACCACTACGTCGTTGCTGGTGTGCGCCCGCCCGACGTGCTGCAACGCGACCGGGAAGTCCGCCAGATGAAGCGTCATCGTGTCGTTGAAGGTGAGGTTCGGCGGGCGCAGCACCAGGTTCCCGTAATCCGGGGCGGTGATCACCTTCGTCGCCTCCAGCCCCGCGGCCAGCACCTCGTCCCGGCACTTCTCGTGCCCGATCACCAGGGTCTGCGCCGGCAGGAACCCGTTGCCGTACGTGTGATCCGGATGGTGATGGGTATTCACCACTGCCAGCGGCGCCGCGTGCAGGGACGCCAGCATCGCCCGGTTCCGGCGTTCGGTCGACGTGGTGTCGACCAGGATCGCCGTGCCCGCGGCGTCGGCGATCACCCCACAGTTGTTCACCATCCAGCCGCCGTCCGGCTGCACGTAGGCGTGCACACCCTCGGTCAGCCGATCCACATACGGGTTGCCGTCGTCCCAGGTCACTGGATGCTCCTTCGTGTCGGCAGTCACACCATGGGACATCCACGGCAGCACCGGTGACAAGAAGTGAAGGCATCGCCACCAGCGATCGCTGGCATACGAGAAACGCCTACTCGGCCTCGACCGCCACCGCCACGTCGTAGAGCAGCCGCTGTAACCACGCCACGCCCGGATCGCGTTCCCGGCCGCCGTACCAGTGGGCCGCCTCGGTGATGTGGACCGTTTCGAGGGGCGTACGAGCAATGGTCAAGTCCAGAAAGGTGAGGCATCGGCGGGCCAGCCGGGACGGCATGAACGCGCACATCTCGGTGCCGGCCACCGCGAATGGCAACGTCAACAGGCTCGTCACCTGCACCAGCACGGTCCGGTCGGCCAGCCCGTGCCGTTCCAGAGCCTTCTCCAACGGGCGTTTGTGCTCGCCGGCGGCACTGAACTCGGCCACCGCGTGCGCCATCGCCGCCAGATCGTCCACGGTCAGCGCCCCACCGGACAGCCGCGGATTGTCCCGGGCCACCACACACACCAGGTGATCGGTGAACACCGGCTGGGTCTGCCCCGGAAAGTCGAAACCCAGCGGCCCGACGATCAGGTCCCGGCGCATCAGCTGCGTCTCCAACTGGGCCCCGAACACGTCGAGCACGTCCAGAGCCACCGAACACCCCGGCGCCTGCTCGGCGATCAGACGGGTCAACGGCTCGGCGAGCACGGTCATCGCGTACTCCGACATGCTCACCCGGAACCGCCGGGTACTGGACGCCTCGTCGAACTCGCGCTGCGTCCCCAGGAGGGCCTCCGCGGCCTCCACCGCTTCGGCGACGGCCGGCCGCAGACGTTCGGCGAGCGGGCTCAGATCAAAACCGCGCCCCGATCTTACGAGTAACTCGTCGGAGAAATGCCGCCGCAACCGGATCAGGGCGCTGCTCATCGCCGACTGACTCATCGTCATCCGCTCGCCCGCATGGGTCAGGTTCCGCTCCTCCAGCAGAGCGTGCAGCGACAACAACAGATTGGCGTCGACTTCCCGCAGCCGTTCCTTCACCGTCATAGTCTCCGGTATGACCCTGGGTGGGACCGACCTCAACCTGCTGCTCTTTCTCCGGGTTCTGCTGGAGGAGGGGAACGTGACCCGGGCCGGCGCCCGCCTGGAGGTCGGGCAGCCGGCGATGAGCGCGGCCCTGGCCAAACTGCGGCGCCGCTTCGATGACGAGCTGCTGGTGCGGTCGGGACGCGACTACGAGCTGACGCCGTTCGCCCGGGATCTGCTGCCCGAGGCGCAGCGGGCGGTCCGTCTGATCGCGCGGGCCCTCGATCTGGAGGACGACTTCGACGCCTCCACCAGCGAGCGGGTGTTCCGCCTGGCGATGAGCGATTACGCCATCGCGGTCCTGCACGAGCCGTTGGTACGTCATCTACGGGCCAAGGCGCCGGGCGTACGGCTGTCGATCGAACGTATCGGGCCGAAGGCTCGCACCTCCGAACGTACCCTGCTGGAATTCGACAGCCTGGTCGCCCCGATGGGGTTCGGGTTCCAGGGCGAACGTAAACCGCTGTGGCGTGACCGGATGGTGCTGATCGCCGACCGCCGTCACCCGCGCCTGACCGGCGGCGCCGGGCTCAGCCTCGCCGACCTGGCCGAACTGCCGCACGCGGTGGCCACTTTCGGGCCGGGTGTGCTCACCCCGGTCGACCGGGTCTTCGGCGAACACGGCATCGATCGCCGCATCGTGCTGCAGGTGCCCGGGTTCCTGCCGCTCGCGTTCGTGATCGAGGGCACCGAGATGGTGGCGGTCGTCCCGGAACGCCTGGCCCGCCTGCACCTGACCGGCGGCGGCCCGATCGTGATGATCGAGCCGCCGTTCGCCGAGGTGGTCCTGGCCGAGGGCTACTGGTACGGGCGGGACCGGCTCGCCGACCCCGCTCACCGCTGGTTGTTCGCCCGCTTCGACGAGCTGGCCGCCGAGTTGTAAAAGGCCGAGTCGTAGTCGCTCAGGCCGGCACGCACAGGGCGTGCAGGGTCTGGCCCATGATCCGGCCCGGGTCGGCGCCCGGCGTCTCCGGGTGGATCTCCCACTCGGCCAGGGTCAGGCTGTTGTCCAGGACCATCTTCACCCGCGGGAACCGGCGCGTGTGGAACGCCGGCAGCACCTGCTCGACCGGGTCACCGGCGGTGAGCATCTCGGCGAGCACCACCGCGTCCTCGGCGCACATGGCCGCGCCCTGGGCGATCAGCGGCGGGCAGGCGTGCGCGGCGTCGCCGATGATGACGATCCGTCCGCGGTGCCACGGGCCGTCCACCAGGACCGCTTCGATGTACTGGTAGTTGACGATCGCGTCGTCGGCGAGA
Organism: Actinoplanes derwentensis; assembly: GCF_900104725.1. Taxonomy (NCBI): domain Bacteria; kingdom Bacillati; phylum Actinomycetota; class Actinomycetes; order Micromonosporales; family Micromonosporaceae; genus Actinoplanes; species Actinoplanes derwentensis. The sequence continues at coordinate 3,817,844 of NZ_LT629758.1, read as the reverse complement.
CTGTCGCGGACCTGGCCCCAGACCCCGCCGTACCCACGCCCGTGCTCTTTCATGATCTTGCCGTTGGGGTGTTCGCCGACCAGCGACCGATCCAGGTTCTCCTCCAGCAGGAACGCGTAGCAGAGCGTCTCCGAGATCGGCGTGTACCCGGCCTTGAACTTGGGGCCGCCGTAGTAGAGCCCGGACGAGTCCATCGCCTCGGGGCGTTCGGCGACGACCCGCCAGATGCCCATGCCGACCTTGTGCGGCTGCGCCTCGATCCCGATCATCCGCCGGGTCGACGACCGGATGCCGTCCGCGCCGACGACCAGGTCGAACGTCTCGGTGCTGCCGTCCGACAGGGTCGCCACCACATGATCACCGCGGTCGTCCAGGGCGGTGGCGGTGGCCCCCAGCCGCACGTCGACGCCGGCCTCGCGGACCCGCCGGGCCAGGATGTCGGCCAGGTCGGCGCGCAGCGCGCCCATCGTCGGCGGCACCGCCGCGCCACCCATCGGCGGTGCCGGCATCTCCATCATCTGCACCCCGTCGGCCCGGAACATCCGCAGCTTGTCGAAGGCGAAACCGTGTCCGGCCAGTTCGTCGTAGATGCCGACGGCGTGGAACGCCTTCAGCGCGTTGCCCTGCAGGGTGATGCCGTGGCCGACACCGCCCAGCGCGTGGCGCAGTTCGAGCAGCACGACCTGGACGCCGCGCTGGGCCAGGCCCAGCGCCAGCACACCGCCGGTGATGCCGCCGCCGATGACGAGAACTCGGGAGGTCATGGGTACTCCTGAAAGGTCTGGGAGGGGCGGGCGCCGGTGATCCAGCCGACGATGTGGTCCGGGTCGGTGCCGGCCATCGGTACGTCGGCCACCTTGCTGCCACGATTCAGCACGACGACCCGGTCGGCCACCTCGTGACACAGCGGAAGATTGTGGGTGACCAGAACGATCGCCACGCCCTGACCGGCCATCCGGCGGATCAGGGCCTCGACCTGCTTGGTCTGTTCATACCCGAGAGCGGCGGTGGGTTCGTCCAGAAGGAGGACCCCGTTGGTGTCGCCGGTTTCGGAAAGTGATCCGCTGACCCGGATCGCGCTGCGGGCCAGAGCGACCACCTGCCGTTGTCCGCCGGAGAGCATCTCCACCGGCCGGGTCATCGGCGCGGTGCGCACCCCGAGCCGGTCGAGTTCGGTCTCGGACCGCCGGCGCATCGCCTTGCGGTCGATGAAGCCGAGCCAGCCGAGTGGGCCCTTGTAGAGGATCTCCCGCCCGATGTTGAGGTTGGTGGAGATGTCCTGGGCGTCGATCAGAGCCAGATCCTGGTACACCATCTGGATCCCGGCGTCGGAGGCGTCGCTGGGGGAGTGGAACTCCACCTCCCGGCCGTGCACGGCGATGCTGCCGCCGCTCGGCCGGTGGGCGCCGGACATCACTTTGAGCAGCGTCGACTTGCCGGCGCCGTTGTCACCGAGCAGTCCGACCACCTCACCCGGTTCGACGTGGAAGTCGATACCGGCCAGGGCCCGGACGTACCCGTAGTGCATGTCGATGCCGCTCAGGCGCAGCGCGGAAGTGGACATGTCACACCTGCTTCTTGTGCACGGACAGGTTGGAGGACATCAGCCGGTTCGACACGGCGGTCTGCACGACCCGCTCCAGCAGCAGCGAGGCCAGCAGCAGCAGGCCGGTGATCACCGTCGCCCAGTAGGGCTGGACCCCGCGGATGGTCAGGCCGTTGGAGATGGTCGCCAGGATCAGCGCGCCGACCAGGACCCGCGGCAGGCTGCCCCGGCCGCCGGTCAGCGCCACCCCGGCCAGGGCGACCGCGGTCAGCGCGTTGAAGATGATGCTGGGGCTGGCCTCCGGGGTGGCCTCGGTGGTGATCGCCGCGGTGACCAGGCCACCGAGTGACGCGCACAGGCCGGAGATGACGAACCCGAGCACCTTGTAACGGTCGCTGTGGATGCCGGAGCGGCGGACCGCCTCAGCGTTGCCGCCGACGGCCATCAGCCGGACGCCTTCCCGGGTCCGGGTCAGGAACACCGTTCCCACGATGAACAGCGCCGCCACGATCCAGACCGGGGCGGGCACCCCGAGATAGCGGTCGGTGCCCATGAACGTCAGCCCGGTCAGGCCCGGGAAGGTGTAGCCGCCGGCGATCACCGCCGCCAGGCCGGAGAGTGCCGACAGGGTGCCGATGGTGACGATGATCGGGTTGAAGCCGCGCAGCGCGATCAGTCCGTTGACCAGCCCGACCATGATGCCGCAGGCCAGGGCGGTGAGCAGGGCCAGCCACACCGGCTGACCGTTGGTGATCAGCCAGCCGGCGGTGCAGGCGGAGAACGCGGCGGTGCCCGGCAGCGACAGGTCGAGCACCCCGGTCATCACGCCGAAACCGACCCCGGCCGCGAAGATCGCGGTCAGGGCGGCGGCGTTCGCGATGAGCAGCGCGTTGTCGAGGGTGGCGAAGTAGGGCGCGCACCAGAACGAGAACGCGACGATGACGACGCCCCAGAGCATGAAGATGCCACGGTCCCGGAGGAAGACCAGTGCCGAGACCGTCCGGGTCACTGCCCACTTCCCGCGGTGATCACCTTCTGCGGGGTGGCCAGCTGCTGTCCCTCGGCGGCCGGGTCGGCCATCATCGCGGTCAGCGTGTCGAACGACTGGACCATGTCGGCCTCGAACTGCAGGGCCACCGAGGCGTAGATCTTGCCGGCCTTGACGGCCTGCAGCACCTCGTCGTTGCCGCCGGTCTCGGTGATGCAGGGCAGTTGTTTACCGGCGGCGGCGAACGCGCCGACCGCTCCGAGGGCGCCCTCGTCGTTGTTGCCGATCACCGCGTCGGCGTCCGGGTTGCCCTGCAGGGCGTTGCCGATGTCGGTCTGTGCCTTGGCCCGTTCGCCGACCGTCACCTCGGTGACGATCTCCGCGCCGGGGGCGGTCGCCTTCAGGGCGTCCAGCTGTGCTTTCTCGACCTCGGCCTTGCCGGCGGTGCCGGCCGCGGACACGGTCAGGATCACCTTGGCCTTGCCACCGAGCTTCTCGTTGACACACTTGCCGAGTGATTCGCCGATCGCGGTGCCCTGCGCCGTGTAATCGATCTTGGCGAAGGTGATCCCGGGCTGCATGCCGGACAGCCCGTAATCCTCCGGCACCCCGTTGAGCACCAGCGGCACCTTCTTCTCCTGGGCCGTCTTCACCAGGTCGGACAGGGCGGCCGGCTGCACCGCGATCACCCAGGCGCCGCCGGCCCGGCCCGACTCGATGACGCTCTTCAGGTCGGTGAGCTGCTTCTGCGGGTCCAGGTTCGGGTCCTGCACCAGGACCTCGTAGCCCTTGCCGCCGCCGTAGGCCTTCACGCCCTCGGACAGGTTCTTCATCGCCGGGATCTTCAGCGCCAGGGCCGAGAACACGACGGTCTTGCCTGCGGAGGAGCCGCTGCCGTCGGCGGGCTGGGTGCCGCCGGAACCGCAGGCGCTCAGGAGGATGGTGCCGGCCATGAAAGGGGCGAATTTTTTCAGGTACATGTCAACTCCTGGGGCTTCGAGCGACAGCTGTTAACAAACGTGTGCTGGGTCACAGAGAACACCGGCCCGCTGTGCGAGGGAACCCCTCTCACGGTGATGGCAGGCATCGCCGTCCGGACTTTCTCCGGTCCGGGGGCGGCCACCTAGCGTGAAAGCGTCACAAACTCGAAACCGCACCGGAGGACTTTCATGGCCTACGTCGTCAGCGCCACCTGGACCGCCCAGCCCGGCCAGGAAGCGATCGTCCTCGACGCCATCGAGAAGCTGACCCCGCCGTCCCGGCAGGAACCCGGCAACCGCTTCTACCAGGCGTACCAGGATCCGGCCGAGCCCCTGATCTTCCGGCTCTTCGAGATCTACGACGACGAGGCCGCCTACGCCGCCCACGGGGCTTCCGAGCACTTCGCGGAGTACGCGCTGGGCCAGGCCATCCCGGTGCTCGCCCAGCGGGAGCGCGCCTTCTACACCACGATCGGCTGACGACCATGCGACTGGCAGCCTTCCAGCAGCCCGGCGCCGCCACCGGGCGCCGGGCCGGACTGGTCGTCGGCGAAGGCCCGAACTGGTGGGTGCACCCCTTCCCGGAGGGCACCGACCTGATCGAGCTGCTGGCCGCCGACCGCGACGACCGTGAGGCGGCCGCCGACACGGCCGCCCGCGGCGACGGGCTCCGGCCCGACCAGATCCGGCTGCTGCCCCCGGTCTACCCGGTGGCGATGCGCGACTTCCTCACCTTCGAACAGCACGTCGCCGGCGTCGGTAAAGGCATGCAGGGCCACGAGTTCGTGCCCGACGAGTGGTACGCCGCCCCGTCATTCCTGTTCATGGCCCCGCACGCGGTCACCGGCGGCTACGACGACGTGGCGATCGCCCCGGACACCGAACGCTTCGACTACGAGCTGGAACTGGCCGCGATCGTCTGCCGCGACGTGCACAACGCGACCACCGAACAGGCGCGCGCCGCGATCGGCGGCTACTGCGTGATGAACGACTGGTCGGCCCGGGACGTACAGGGCCGGGAGATGAAACTCGGACTCGGCCCGTCCAAGGGCAAGGACTTCGCCACCACCATCGGCCCGTGGGTGGTCACCGCCGACGAACTCGACGACCGTCGCGACGCCGACGGCTTCCTCGACCTGCGGATGACCGTCAAAGTCAACGGCGAGATCACCGGCGGCGACCGGTCCGGGCACATGGGATGGACCTTCGAACAGATGATCTCGTACGCCTCCCGGGCCTCGTGGGTCAAGAAAGGCGAGGTCATCGCCTCGGGGACGTGCGGAGGTGGCGCCCTGGCCGAAGCGTGGGGCCGCACCGGCGAACTGAACCCGCCGCCGCTGCGAGTCGGCGACGTCGTCGAGATGACCATCGAACGGCTCGGCACCATCCGCAACCGGATCGTCGCCCGCGACGACGTGGTGCCGCCGATCGTGCCGGCCCGCCGCCTCACCCGGTTGGAGGTGTGACCGTGCAGATCGTCACCCGCGACCCGGCCACCGGAGCCGAGCTGGGGCGTTATCCGGCCCACGACGACGACGCGATCGAACGGGCGCTGGCCGAGACCGCGGCTACCGCGGTGGCCTGGGCGGCCACGCCACTGCCGGAACGACTCGCCCTGCTGCGCACCGTGGGGAAGATCCTCACCGAACGCCGGGCGCAGTACGCCGCGCTGATCACCGCCGAGATGGGCAAACCGCTCGCCGAGTCGCTGGCCGAGATCGACAAGTGCGCCTGGAACTGCGAGGTAGTCGCCGATCTGGCCCCGGAGTGGCTCGCCGACCGGCCGATCGACTCGGGGGCGGCCCGGTCGTGGGTCAGCTACGAACCGCTCGGCGTGATATTCGCGGTGATGCCGTGGAACTTCCCGTTCTGGCAGGTCCTCCGGTTCGCCTGTGCCGCGCTGGCCGCCGGGAACGCCGCAGTACTCAAGCACAGTCCCGACGTCACCGGCTGTGCGCTGGCGATCGAGGAGCTGTTCGAGTCTCTCCAGCCGGGGATCTTCCGGGCCCTGGTCATCGACGCCGAGCGCGTGCCGGAGACTTGCGCTCGCATCGTCGCTGACCGGCGCATCGCCGCGGTCACGCTCACCGGCAGCGAACGGGCGGGCCTGGCCATCGCCGCGGCGGCCGGTGCGGCGCTCAAGAAGGCGGTGCTCGAACTCGGCGGCTCCGACCCGTTCGTGGTCCTCGCCGACGCCGATCTCGGCGGTGCCGCCGAAGCCGCGGCCCGCTCCCGCTTCGGCAACGCCGGCCAGAGCTGCGTCTCCGCGAAGCGGTTCATCGTGGTCGAGCCGGTCGCCGATGCGTTCGTCGCCGCACTACTGGGAGCTACAAAATCCGTGAGTATCGGTCCGTTGGCTCGCGCGGATCTACGCGACACCGTGATCCGGCAGATCGAGGAGACCGTAGCCGCAGGCGCAAAGCTGCTGGCGGGCGGCGGGACCGGCACGCCCGGGTATTTTGTGGAACCCACGATCCTGGACCACGTCACGCCCGGCATGACCGCCTTCGCCGAGGAGACCTTCGGCCCGGTCGCCGCGATCATCCGCGCCCGCGACGACGACCACGCGATCGCACTGGCCAACGACACCGACTTCGGCCTCGGGGCCTCGGTCTGGGGCGAACCGGAGCACGCCCTGGCCGTCGGCCGCCGCATCCGTTCCGGGGCCTTGTTCGTCAACGCCCCGGTCGCCTCCGACCCCCGGCTCCCGTTCGGCGGCACCGGCCGTAGCGGCTACGGCCGCGAGCTGTCCGCCGAGGGTGTCCGCGAGTTCACCAACGTCCGAACCATCGTGGCCGGCTGAGGCCCCGCTTGATTCTCGAAAGGAAAGGCATGTCCCACCTCAACGTTCACGGCATCACCCACCTGCGGCACGTCGACCTCGCCGTCCCCGACTACGCCACCCAGCGCACCTTCTACCGCGACACCTGGGGTCTCACCGAGGTCGGCACCGACGGTGACCTGTCGTTCCTGGCCGCCGAGGGTTCGCCCGAGCAGTACATCGTCCGGCTGCGCAAAGCCGACGAGAAGCGTCTCGACCTGATCGCGTTCGGCGCCACCGACCCGGCCGCCGTCGACGCGCTCGCCGCGAAACTCGGCGCCGAGGGGGTGCAACTGGTCGGTCAGCCTGGCACGCTGCAGACAGCCGGGGGTGGTTACGGGTTCCGATTCTTCGACCTCGACGGCCGTACCATCGAGATCTCCTCCGGGGTGGAGACCCGCAAGCATCGCGCGGTCGAGGAAGGGGAAGCCATCCCGGTTCGCATCTCGCACGCCGTGATGAACTCCAACGACCCCACCGCGACCAAGGACTGGTACGAGAAGTACCTGGGCTTCAAACTCTCCGACACGCTGTGGAGCGCCCACATGGGCGAGATGATGCACTTCATGCGGTGCAACGACTGGCACCACAGCCTCGCCATCGCCCGCGGCCCGCACACGTCGGTGCATCACGTGTCGTTCGAGATGCGCGGCCTCGACGAATACATGCGCGGCACCGGCCGGGTCATGCGCGCCGGCATCAAGAAGATCTGGGGACCGGGCCGGCACCTGGCCGGCAACAACACCTTCACCTATTTCCTCGACCCCAGCGGCAACACCATGGAGTACACCACCGAGCTGGAACGGCTCGAGACCGACCAGTGGCATCCGACGCTCTACGACATCGCCGACCCGCAGACCCAGGACCAGTGGGGGACCGCCGACCCGATGAGCGAGATCATCGCCAAGGACAGTTTCAACACTCCGGATCGCGGCCTCTTCGTCGCTCCGCCGGTCTGAGGGGCGATCATGTTCACCTACTTCCCCGGCAACTACATCTGGAGTTTCGGCGTCACCGCCACCCTCAACTCCGGTGGCGCGATCGACGAGGTGGACCGGGCCTGCCGGCCGATCCTCGACCTCGCGCGGCAGGGTTCCGACGTGGGCACCGAGCAGTTCATGCAGTCCTGGCGCCGGGTCGCCGACCAGGTTTCGCTCCAAGCGGCAGAAGCCGAGAAATCAGGACACTCGCGTACGGCGGGGCAGAAGTATCTGCGGGCCGGGGTCTACCTGTGTCAGGCCGAGCGGATGCTGTCGAACTCGTCGCCGCTCCGGATCCCCACATACCAGCACCTGTTGTCGGTGATGGAGAAGTCGTTCGAGCTGATCGACCCATCGACCACCCGGGTAGAGGTGCCGTTCGAGGGGACGACGCTGCCCGCGTACTTCACCAACGCGTCCACCGACGGCACCCCGCGACCGGTCATGATCATGTGGAACGGGCTCGACTCCACCAAAGAGCACATGTACACCTCGGGCTGGCCCGCTGAGATGGCCGCCCGGGGCATCTCGGTGCTGCAGGTCGACTGTCCCGGGTCGGGGGAGGCGCTGCGGCTGCAGGGGCTCACCGCGCGAGTGGAGACCGAGGACTGGGCCGCAGCCTGCGTGGACTATCTCTCGGCCCGGCCCGACGTCCGCGCCGACCGGATCGGGCTGGTCGGCTGGTCGCTGGGCGGGTATTACGTACCGCGCGCCGCCGCTTTCGAGAAACGGCTCGCCTTGGCCGTGGCCTGGGGCGCCAACCACAACTGGGGTGAGGTCCAGAAGAAGCGCCTGGACCGCGAGGGGGAGAACCCGGTCCCGCACTACTGGGAGCACGTGCTCTGGGTGTGGGGTGCGCCGGACATCGCCACCTTCATCGCCGACGCCGAGCGGATCACCCTCAACGGTGTCGTCGACAAGATCACCTGTCCGTTCCTGATCACCCACGGGACCAACGACCGGCAGATCGACGTGTCGTACGCGCATCAGTCCTTCGACCAGGCGGTCAACGCGCCCAAGAAGGACCTGCGCCTGTTCACCCCGGAGGAGGGCGGCACCGAGCACATCGGTCTCGACCACCTGCCGCACGTCGGCGCCTACACCGCCGACTGGATCGAGGACACCTTGCGAGAGTTGGACGCGGCATGAGCTTCCTGTGGGGCGTGGCCGGAGCCGGTCATCAGGTCGAAGGCGGCAACGACAACAGCGACACCTGGTTCCTGGAGAACGTCACACCGACCGTCTTCCGCGAACCGTCCGGCCCGGCCTGCGACGGTTACACACGCTGGCGCGAGGACATCGGACTGGCCGCCGGGCTCGGCCTGAACGCCTACCGTTTCTCGGTGGAATGGGCCAGGATCGAACCCCTTGCCGGTACGTACGACGAAACGGCCCTCGACCACTACGAGCGGATCGTCGACGAGTGCCTGGCGAACGGCCTGGCCCCGGTGGTGACGTTCAACCACTTCACGTCACCGCACTGGTTCGCGGCGCGCGGCGGCTGGCTCGACCTGTCGGCTCCCACGGTGTTCGCCGCGTTCTGCGACAAGGTGATGTCCCGTTTCGGTGACCGGATCGCGGTGGCCGTCACCATGAACGAACCCAACCTGGCCCGGCTGCTGAGCTGGATGAAGCTGCCGCCGATCGTACGAGAAATGGAACGCAAGACCCTGGAAGCCGCGAGCGCCGCCGCCGGTGTGCCCCGCTACCGCGTCGCGAACGTGATGGTTCCCGAGGAGATGGATGCCCTCGCCGATGGGATGGAAGCCGGCCACCGCGCCGCCCGGACCGCGATCAAGACCCGCCGCCCCGACCTGCCGGTAGGCCTGTCACTGGCGGTGGCCGACGATGTGGTGACCGGAAACGATCCGTCGGTGCGGGACCGCAAACGCGCCGAGGTGTACGAGCGCTGGCTCACCCTGGCCATGGACGACGACTTCGTCGGTGTGCAGAACTACGAGCGCCTGCACTACGACGGTGACGGCCAGGTCCCGCCGGCACCGGGCGTCGCGTGCAACCAGATGGGCAGCGCGGTCGAGCCGGAGTCCCTGGCCGGAGCGGTCCGCTGGGTGCACGAGGTCACCGGCCGCCCGATCCTGATCACCGAACACGGCATGTCCACCGACGACGACCGGGTGCGCGCCGGATTCCTGGAACCGTCGCTGACCGCCCTGCACGAGGCGATCGACGACGGCGTCCCGGTACTCGGCTACCTGCACTGGACCCTGATGGACAACTTCGAGTGGATCTTCGGGTACGGCCACCAGCTCGGCCTGTTCACGGTGGACCGCAGCACCTTCGAACGAACCCCGAAACCCAGCGCCGGCGTGTACGCGGATCTGGTCGCCGGCTACCGCAAGTCACTCCAGTAGCGCCTTGATGTCCGCCGCGGTCAGCTCCGCCGACGAGAACTCCCCACCGTCGAGCACACTGCCGAACAGTTCCGCCTTGCGCGCCTGCAACGCCATCACCTTCTCCTCGATGGTGTCCTTGGCGACCAGCCGGTAGACCATCACCTTGCGGGTCTGCCCGATCCGGTGGACCCGGTCGACGGCCTGCGCCTCGGTCGCCGGGTTCCACCACGGGTCGAGCATGATGCAGTAGTCGGCCTCGGTCAGGTTCAGCCCGAACCCGCCCGACTTCAAACTGATCAGGAAGACCGGCGCCGTCCCGTTCTTGAACCCGTCGATCACCTCGGCCCGCCGGGTGGTCTTCCCGTCCAGGTAGGCGCACTCCACCCCGATGTCCTCCAGCCGCTGCCGGGCCGCCCCCAGGAACCGGGTGAACTGGCTGAACACCAGGATCCGGTGGCCCTCGGCGACGATGTCACCGACCCGCTCGGCCAGGGCGTCCAGCTTCGTCGACGCCACCTCGTCGTGCTCCGGGTCGACCAGGCCCACGTCCAGGGCGGCCTGCCGCAGCAGCGTCAGCGACCGGAAGATCTCGAACCGGTTCTTACTCAGGTCACCGAGCAGCCCGAGGACCTTCTGCCGTTCCCGCTGCAGATACGTCTGGTAGATCCGCCGCTGCTTCGGGTTGAGTTCCAGCTCCAGGATCTGCTCCTGCTTCGCCGGAAGCTCCTCGACCACCTCGGTCTTGCGCCGCCGCAGCATCAACGGCCGGAGCCGCCGCCGCAACAGGGCCAGCCGCTCCTGATCCTGGTCCCGTTCGATCGGCCGGCGGTAGAAGTCGGTGAACCGGTCCAGCCGGTTCAGCAGCCCCGGCGACGTGATGGCCAGCAGCGCCCACAACTCGGCCAGGTTGTTCTCCATCGGCGTGCCGGTGATCGCCAGCTTGAAGGTGACCGGCAACTGGCGCGCGCACCGGTGCGCCTGCGAGGCGGCGTTCTTGACGAACTGCGCCTCGTCCAGGATCAGGCCCGCCCACGGCAGTGCGGCGTACTCGTCGTACTCCAGCCGGAACAGTGTGTACGACGTGACCACCACGTTCGCGCCCGCCACCGCCGTGGCCAGTGAACCGGTCCGGCCGACCGTGCTCACCACCAGGCCCGGTGCGAACCGCGCACTCTCCGCCGCCCAGTTGCCGACCACACTGGCCGGGGCCACCACCAGGAATGGGGTGTCCGCCTTCGCGTGCACGATCAACGCCAGGGTCTGCAGTGTCTTGCCCAGGCCCATGTCGTCGGCGAGTACCCCGCCGATGCCGTGCCGGTAGAGCGTGGCGAGCCACCCGAACCCGTCCTGCTGATAACCGCGCAACGTGGCATTCAGGCTGGCCGGCACCGGCGGGGTGCTCCCGGGACCGACCTCGCACAACTCCCGCACCGAGTCCTGCCAGACGGCGGCCTGACCGCTGACCTCACCCAGCTCGGCCAACTCCTGCCAGACCCCCGGCTGCAGACGGCCCACCCGCAGCACCCCGGCCGGCGAGTCGTGCAGGGCCCGCGACTCGGCGATCAGCTCCCGCAACTGCCGGAACTCCGGCCGGTCCAGCGTCAGGTAGTGGCCGTCCGGCAGGATCAGGAACTCCTGCTCGGCGGCCAGCGCCACGAACAGGCTCTGGAACTCGACGTCCGTGCCGTCCACCGACACCCGGACCATCAGGTCGAACCAGTCGCGCTCGCCGGATTCCAGGTCGGCGAACGTGACGATCGGCGCCTCGGTCGTCTCGACGTAGCCGACCTCGTCGGTGTCCAGCTCCACGGCCACTCCGGCGGTCTCCGCCAGCCGGGGGAGCACGTCACGGAGCACCCGGAGCATGACGTCACCGGCGACCACGGTGCCCGGCAGCAACCGGGGACCGTCCGGCCCGGCCTCGGTCAACCCGTACCCATCGCCCTTGATCAGGTCGGTCACCAGCCGCAACGTCCGCGCTCGCGTCTCGCTCACCGGGCCGCCGACCGGCTCCCGATGCCCGAACGCCGACACCCACTCCCACGCCAGCTCCAGCCGGTGACCCGCGAGCCGCCGCCCGGTCAGAGTCAGCGTCGCCTGATCGAGATCGGGCAGAGCCACCGAATCGTCGACCGCGACGACGGCCGACTGCCGGGCCAGGCCCGGGTAGTACTGCCGCAGGAACTTCGGCTCCTCGTCCACCGGCACCACGATCGGCGGTGCGGCCAGCGCCAGCGCCGCCTCCGTGCCGACCGGCCGGGCCAGGGGCGCGAGCCGCAGCGCCCGCGGTTTGTCCTTGGCCAGATCCCACCAGGCGACGCCGTGCGCGGGCTCGCCGATCAGCGACAGCCGCTCCGGGTCGAGCGCGGTGTCACCGTCGCTGAGAACCGGCCGCAACCGCAGGGCGCCACCCTCCCGGTCGGCCCGCACCGAGAAACCCACCGGCTCGGTCCGCACCGTCACCGGATCCGCGGCCTTACCCGCCGCCACCAGCGGCAGACCGTCCTGCTGGGCCTCCAGCAGCACGTCCCACACCCGCCGGTTCGGGAACTGATCCAGGTACAGCACCCGGTCGTCGAAGTAGTAGCGGTAATGGTCGCCGGCACTCTGGATCTGGGTGCGCAACTCCAGCAGCAGCGCCAGATGCCGCCGCGTCACCACCGACCGGGAGTAGGTGTTGCCCAGCGAACGCCAGGAGACCCCGGTCCGGATCCAGCCGCTGCGGCCCGGCACCACCGGCCGCAACCCGATCCGCCACTCGGCGGGGTCCACCTCGAACTGCAGGCCCAGCTCCGGGTCCTTCTTCTTCGCGGCGACCGCGACGCCGCCGTCCAACAGCGACGCCAGAGCCGCCTCCCACGGCATCGCCGGCGGTGGTGGCGTGTCGGTGCCCGCGGCCAGCACCGCCGCGACGACATGACCGCAATCCGGCGCCCACTCGCAGTCACAACTGCCCGCGACACTCTTCACGGTGCCGTCCGGCCCGAGAGTCACGGTGGCCCGGACCTGCCCCGACCCGTCGCCGGACCGCGAGTCGCCGAACCGCGCCGAGACCCGTCCGGTGGCCCAGTCCCAGGAAGCGTCGGACATCTCGTGGTTCTCCACCAGGTTCCGAGCCCGGAGGAACACCCGGGTCCCCACCGCGTGGCAGATCGCCGCCTCATGCTCCGTCAGTTCCAACCGCGCCACGACACTCGCCTTCCCGCCTGTTCGCGGCGAAGGCTACCGGGTCGCGGCCTCCGCCCCATCGCACCCTCACCCGTTCGAGCCCCGCCTCGCGTTCAACCTTGTGTGGTGACTTGGGGTGCGATTCGCACCCCAAGTCACCACACTGGAAAGCGCCCTGGTACCTCGACCGATTCCGCGCTTCAGTTCGGCCTGGTCAAGGCCTCTCCCAGGGCGGTTCGCCGGTACAGCACCGAACGGCCGGACCGGGCCCGCTCCACCGCGCCCGCCCGCAACAACACGCCCAGGTGGTCGCCGACCGCACCGACCGCCAGTCCCAGCGCCCGGGCCAGCTGACTGGTGCTCGCCGGGTCGGCCAGCATCACCAGGATCAGCGCCCGCGACCGGCCGATCAGCGCCGCCAGATGCTCCGGCGTCTCCGGCGGTCCCTGCTCCAGCAAGGTCGCCACCCCGCGAGCGGGATAGATGATCGCTTTCCGCCACGGCTCGTCGGCGAAGACCGCGATCTCCGGCCAGATGAACACCGACGGCACCAGCAGCAGCCCGGCACCACCCAGATCGGTCGTCCCGCCGGACCGGCCCAGCAGGTCGATACCGCCGTCCCGCCAGCGGACCTTCGGGTGCAGGCCGTCCAGCGCCGCCTGCCAGCCAGCCCGCCCCAGTTCCGCCGAACGGTGCACGACGTCGCGTTCGCAGAGCAGCCGCAGCCGGGGCCAGTCCGCGGCGACCAGTTCCGCCCAGGCCACCGCCAGGAAGCCGGCCAGCCGGTCCAGCACATCCGGCTCGGTGAGGAAGGCGTTGTCGCGCCGGGACACGTAGAACGCGATCTCCGCCCGCACCGACTCCGGCGGCGCCCGCCGGATCGCGACCAAGTCGTCCTCGATCGTCTGGCCGAGCCGCCGCGGTGGCGGGCAGATGAAGTTCGCCCCGGAGGTCTCGTCGTGCAGAACCAGGATCGCGTCCATGGCCGGGTCGGCACGCAACCGGTCGAAAGCGGGCCGCAGCCGGTCGAGCCACTCCGCGGGGACACCACGGCGATGCGGGCCGGTCAGCGCCCGCAGCAGGTTCAGCAGCTCGAAGACGGGCGAGAGCGCGAACCGGGTCCGAACCAGATCCTCGGCACCCACCACGAACCGCAACACCCTGAAGACCTTACGCCTGACGGCGAAACATTGGCCCGGTCGTACGATCGAAAAGCAGTCTCGTGCCATGCCCGTCACCGACCGCCCCGCCACCTACCGCGAAGTCTTCGCCGAACCGGTGTTCCGAACCCTGTTCGTCGCCCGCGGCGTCTCCATCAGCGCCACCTCGCTGCAGATCTTCGCGCTGTCGGTGCTCGTCTACAGCACCACCGGCTCCCCGTTGCTCAGCGCGCTCGCGTTCGGCGCCGGCTTCCTGCCCCAGTTCGTCGGCGGCCTGCTGCTCGGCTCCCTCACCGACCGCCTGCCGGCTCGCCCGCTGATCGCCGGCGGCTACCTTCTGGAAGCCGCCCTGGCCGCCACCCTGGGCCTGGCCGACCTGCCGGTCCTGGTGAACCTGCTGTTCGTGGGCGCGGTCGCCTGCTTCACCCCGGTCTTCTCCGGAGCGGCGTCCCGGGCGATCGCCGACCGGCTGACCGGCGACGCGTACGTGCTGGGCCGCGCCCTGACCGGCATGTCCTCCTCCGCGGCCCAGCTAATCGGCCTGGCCGTCGGCGGCGTAGCGGTAGCCGCCGTCGGCGCGAAACACGCCCTACTCTTCGCGGCGGCCGCCCACCTGCTGACCGTGGTGATGGTCCGTTTCGGACTGCCCGCCACCCCACCACCCACGACCAGAACCGGCGGAGCCGTCCGCGACAGCTGGACCGGCGCCGTCACGCTGCTGACCGACCGCAGACTGCGTCGTCTGCTGCTGGCCCAATGGTTGCCGTCCGCGTTCGCGGTAGGTGCCGAAGCCCTGCTCGTCTCGTACGGCGCCCACCGAGGTTTCCCCACCGGCACCGGCGCGATCCTGATGGCAGCGGCCCCGGTCGGCATGTTGGTCGGCGAGTTCGTGGTGGGCCGTTTCCTCCGTCCCAGCCTCCGCGAACGCCTGGCCGCCCCACTGGTGGTGGTCCTGGGCGCCCCGCTGCTTCTGCTGTTGTTGTCGCCACCGTTACCGCTGGTGGTGGCCCTGCTGGTGTTCGCCGGAACCGGCTTCGCCTACAGCCTGGGCCTGCAGCGGGAGTTCCTGGAGGCGGCCCCCGAAACCCGCCGCGGCCAGGTCTTCGCCTTGTTGTCCACCGGCATGATGGCCTTGCAGGGCGTTGGCCCGCTGCTCTTCGGAGCCCTGGCCGAACTGACCACCCCCGCCACCGCGATAGCCACCGCCGGAGCCGCCACCACCCTGGTAGCCGTCACCATCCAGCGAGCCCGCCGCTAATGCTCCGGATGGTGGGCGGCCAGGTTGTCGCGCAACAGAGCGTGCCGGAACTCGTAGACGGCGCCGGACTGGCGGAGGACCTCACGGCCGTGGGCGTCGCCGAGGAACGACCACAGCCGCCACGGCATCCGGCCGGTCAGCGGCAGCCAGCAACGGGTCAGGATGATCCAGCGGCCCCAGGCATGGGCGGCCACCCCGAACGCCATACCGATCACCGGGCCGAGGATCAGTCCGAAGGCGGGCTCGGTAAGTGTTCCGATGATGTAGCCGTACGCGCCGGTGACCGTGAGGGTTTGAAAGATCGTGTAGTTGCGGTTGGATCGAAGCAGCTTCTCCGGCGTGACGACGGTGTCCTCGCCGGGTGGGGTGATGACCGCCGTGCCGAGGCCGAAGGCGATCCCGATGGCGACGCCCAATTGGAGCCAGGTGCCGAAGCCGCCCATCGGCACGTGCGTCAGATGGCAGAGGATGCCGACGACGAACCCTCCGGCGGATCCGCCTTTCAGCCCGTTCCACGTCCCGCGCCCCACCTCCGCCAAACCGGGTAACGCGTCGGCGTCCGGGTCGCTGTGCCGTCCCCAGCCGGAGAGCCCTCCGCCGATGGCGTTGCCGACGCCACCCGCGACGGTCAGGGCGGGCCAGCCGAACCAGCCCACCAGGTACCAGCCGATGATCACCACGATGAGGCCGCCCAGGATCGCGGACCCCAGTTGTGCCAGGACGTGCCGCATCCGGCCACTGAAGTGCACCTCCATGCGTACGGGCTGGGAGGCTCTGGTCCATCCGACCACCCCGCCGAGCAGGCCGAGAACGGAAGCGCCGGCCACCAGGCCGAGCAGCCCCAGGATCAGCCATCCGGCGGTGGCGCCCACGGCCGCGCCCGCCACGAGGAGTACGGGGACGCGCTGGCCACGGGGAACCGAGTCCGCGACCGTCCACCAAGCGATGTCCGGATCGGCTGGCCGCCGGGCGAGGTAGCCGAGCCAGCGCCGGGCGTTCTTCTCCGCGCACCGGTACCTGCTCTTCCTCTCCCCGGCGCGGACGAGTGCCGGGCCGTCGTAGGCGACCGTCACGAACCGGGACAGCAGATGAGCCTTCACCGCCTCGGCGTCCGGGAAGCGGCCGGTGGTGAGAACGACTGGATCGTCCGGCCCGTCGCTGTAGATTCTACGAGCGAGACCGACCATCAGCGGGCTGGACAGCGCGGCACCCGCCGGTGTCCCCGCGAGGCCACCGAGCACCGGCTCCCATTTCGTGACCGGGTCGGCCGGTGTCGTACGGGGAAGGAAGTCGGTCAGGTCTTCCGCTCCGAGGTCTTCCAGGACGATGACGGCCGCCCGGCTCAGCGTGCGGGCCCGCCGGACCGCTGTTGCGTAGGTGTCCGTGACGCTGGTCAGCACCAGCGGTATCGACGTCTTGTCCAAGATGCGCAGCGCCTCGTCACGCAGCCCGTCGGCGATCTCGTCGAAGCCGTCCAGGATCGGCAGGATCTGCCCGGTACCGACGATTTCGGCCGCCAGATCCGGCCTCGGTATGCCGACTTGTGCCAGGTTGTAGTCGCGGAGCAAGCAGTCCGCCATCCACTCGGGGAGAGTCTTCTTGTTCGGATCCCACGAGTGGATACCGAAGATCACCGGTACTGGATCGTCGTCGTTCCGGGGACGCACGAGTTCGAGGGCCAGCTTCAGTGCCAGCACCGATTTGCCGGAGCCGCGTTCGCCGAGGATGACCAGACGCTGCGAGGGGCAACTGTGGTACACGCCCGCGATCTCGCTGAACCGGCCGGACAGCTTCAACGGTTCCGGCACCGCACCGTGCGGGGTACCGCGGATGTTCGCCAACCGGGCGATCAGGTCAGCTGGTGCGGGGCCGAAGCGGATCTCGATCGGTTCCGTGTCCGTCAGCTGCCGCTGCTCCAGCTGCTCTCTTCCGCGGGTGCCGACGTCGCGCGCGAGTGCCCTGGCCGCAGCCGCAAGCTTCTGCTCCCAGGTCTCCGGCAGCACGTGTTTGTGGATGGCGAGGTTGCCGGTGTTGGCGATCGAGTGATCTCCGACCGCGACGGCGTCGCCCGTGTGTGCCGCGTGTGTGTGCCGGGTCGTCCTCCATTCGCCCGCCATTCAAAAATCATCAGCGACGCCGGTGTTGGACCTGCCGCCCCGGCTCGTGGCGTCACCGGTCTTCTCGGCGACGCCCGGTTCACGCGAGGCGATACCGGTGTTCGCCCGGCCTTCGGCCCCGGTGTCGCTTCGGCCCGTCTCGGTCGCCCGCCGTTCCGGTTTCGGGGCCGGACCGGCGATGATCGTGGAGACCAGCACGACCACACCGGCGGCGCCCGCGATCACGCTGGCCACCTGGGCGGCGGTGTTGAGGTCGGCCAGCAGCCAGACGGCGATCATCGCCACGATCAGGCCGGCCGAACCGATGATCACAGCGCGTTTCGTCCATCCATCCATGGGCGTCATCATCCGGCGGCCCCGGGTCAGTGTCCACAGGCGAGGGTGTGGTCGTCGTGGGCCGACCGGTTCGCCGGAGCGCCCGAACGGCGGTACGGTTTTCTCCTCGCCGAGGATGCGGAGCAAGCTGTGGCAGCGAACGGCGGAATCGAGCCTCGGCCGGTTCGTCGAGCATCGATGCGAGCGTTGCGCCTGTCCGGCCTCGCGTTCTCCTTGGTCGTCACCCTGCTGGGAGCCGACGCCCTGGCGAGTGCCTTCTACCTGACCGGCGACACTGCCGGCCTGGTCACCGTCGGCGCTCGGTCGGCCACCACACGTGAAGCGCTCGTCGTGTTCCCCGGGTACGGAATGCCCGGCGACCTGCTCAGCGAGGCGTTCGCGCCGTACCTTCCGGAGGACGAGGCGCTGATCGTCGTTCGGTACGCCGAGCGCGGCATCGACATGGACGACATCTACCAGCGGATCATGGCGGAGCTCCGGCGACTCGGCCCGGGCGAGGTCAAGTTGTACGGGGCGTCGATGGGCGGTATGTGCGCCCGGAACTTCCTGGAGCGGTACCGGTGGGACGGGGCGCCCTTCGGTGCGGTGAGCCTGGTCCTCGACAGCGCGCCGAGCGCGGCCTCCCGGATCAGGCGGCCCGGCTGGGCGTTCGGTGTCGCCTCCTGGTACGGCGGCGGCCCGCTCAGCACAGCGACATGGGCCGCCGTCAGCGCCGTCAGCCCGAAGCCGCCCCCGGAAACGGACGCTGACCCCGCTCTGGTGGCCGAGGCGCGGCACGCGGGAGCCTGGATCGGCACGCCCGCACTCGCCAGCCAGGCCCATTTCATCGCCAGGTTCCCGCCACTGCGGGGCAACGAACTCGTCGGCGTGGTGACCCGGGCCACCTACCTACGAGGAACCGGCCCCGGCATGGATCCCCTGGTCATGATCGATGCCTCGCTCGCCGATTGGCGGCGGGCCTTCCCCGATCTCACCGTCCGGACCGTCACGGCTCGCGACCCCCGCTGGCACCTTCCGATCATCGAACGCCCCCACGAGACGATGAACGTCATCCTCGCCGCCTGAGACGTTGCCGGACGGCCGTGCAGTTCTGGTAGTACGCGGCGGGTTCGGGTTCCTCGGTGGTCGCCTTCGGCATTTCGGATGCCGGGACCACCGCATGGCGGATCCCGGCATCCGATCATGGGTAGTCGCGATCTGGGGTCAGGGCACTCCCGCGACGCAGATCTCTGACCGCGGGTTTGGTTCGGGAAGGATGCCGAGCGCGGTGGATTCTTCGGTGCCGCCTGTGTTGACGGGGATTCCGGCCACGTTCAGGTACGTCTCCAGCGTGGCGGCGAGTCCGTCGATCTTGTCTTCCTCCACGAAGGCGTAACCGGACTCGGCGAGGCAGTTGGCGACCTGCTCGGCTGTCCGGCGGAGCATGTCGCTGTTCTTGAGTGTCATTGCGCTCTCCTGCGGGATGGGTGGAATACGACCGATCGGGAGCATCGTGGAGCCCTTTGTCCCGGCTGCCTGTGCTGTCAGGCCTATGGCACGCGATGCGGTGATGGGGGCTTCGATCGTATGGCCTTCCGCCTCTGCTTGTACATGGTTCACCATGGTTCCCCTTTGGGAGTCAGGAGGTACCACGAAGTGAGATCGTGATGATGTGATCGACCATGAGGGTCCGACCCCGTTGTACGTGCAGGTAGCCGACGCTATCCAGGCGCGAATCGAAGCTGGGGAACTCCTGCCGGACCGGCCGATCCCTTCCGAGAATCAACTCGTTCAGGAGTACGGCATCGCGCGGGGCACCGCCCGTAAGGCGATCCAGTTGCTGCGAGAGCGCGGACTGGTCGTAACCGTTGTGGGTAGGGGTACGTTCGTGGTTGCTGAGCCCCGCCAGGGGTAGCGTCAGCCTTTCGGTTGTACACAGTGGTCGGAGCGGAAGCCGCCCCGGACAATTCATCGGCATGAGTCGTCCCCGAGTGCTTCGGTCCCGCACCGGCCTGCTGTTCTTCTCGTTCGCCGCATCGTGCGGGTCTGGGCCGACGGCGTCCCGCGCTGGGCCTGGGGCGTGTCGATCTTCGGACAGTTCGGTCTATCGGTGGCGACCGTGTACGACGACCGGGCCAAGGACACGCCACGTTTCGTTTATGACGGCTACCGCGAGATCCGTGCCGCCTGGAAGCGGGAAAGAGGTCGTCTCCCCGAGCGTGCCCTGATCAGCTTGGCCGTCGCCGTGTATTTCGGCCATCTCGCCGCGATCGGGGACGCGCATTTCTGGCGGCCATGCAGAGCCCGGCGGCCATCCTCGGTCGTCGTCGAGAACGATGGCTTGACCTTCCGCTTCTCGATCTGGACCTATGCCCTGGCCTCGACCAACCTTCTGTTGACCGCGGTTCTGCTGATCCTGTTCGGTGTGGGCATCATCGGCGGTGGAGACCGGGTCAGCGTGGTCGCCGCCATCGTGGCCTTCACCGCCGCAGCCTGGCTCCTCCTGACGAATTTTCGCCTGTGGCTCGGAGGTCGTGGCAGATTGCGCGTCACCCCGGACGGTCTGGAGCATCGCGGTTTCGGCCTCGTGCACCGTCTGCCTTGGCACGCGGTTGTGGACGTCTTTCCCGCGATCATCGGCAACGCCCCGGCCGTCGTCGTCCTGCCGGCCGCGACTGCCCCGGTCGATGTCAGTTTCGCCTGGTTCACCCGCGTCGGCGGGCACCGCGGCTTGCGTCTTCCGTCGATGATCCTGCGAGGGATGTGGCTGGCCGTCGAAACCGAGACCGTCCATCACACGGTGTGGCACTACCAGGCCAACCCGGCCCACCGCACCGAGCTGGCCACCGAGGCTGCCCGCCAGCGAATCGACCAGCAGCGACTCTCCAAGCGCTGACGATCGGGCTACTCGCAGCCGACTCCGTCGCCGTCTCGGTCCAGGTGACGGCCGTAGCCGGGGTCGCCGCTGCGGATGGGATCGGCACCGGCGGCGCGGACAGCCGTGCAGTTCTTGTAGTACGCCTCGGGCTCGGGTTCGGGTTCCTCGGTGGTCGGCTTCGGCCGGGGCTTCTTCGTGGTCGGCTTCGGTGTCGGCTTGCGGGTGGCCGGGCGTACCGACGGATTTGTCGTTCGAGCCGTCGCTGTCGCCGAGGGGGCCGCTTCCGCTGTGACTGCGGCGGGGCTGGTGGTGGCCGCCGTAGCGGGGGCCTTCCGGCGGCTGGCGGCGGTCGGCGTGGCGGGGGCCTCCTGGCGGCTGGCGTACTCGGCCGCCTGGTTCGGGGTCGTATCTTCGGCGAAGGTGCTGACGATGCCTCCGCCGCAGCAGAAGAGCACCAGGACGCCGAAGAGGACGAGCGCCAGGTTCGGCAGGGTGATTCCGGGCGCGGGCTTCTTGCCGGCTGGGCTGGGCTGCATCGATCCACTGTGGCGGGTGTTGCAGCCGGAATCGATTGCCCAACCGGCCGTCGGTGTCCGACGGCCGGTGCCGCTGGGCGGCTTGAGGGTCCGGCCAGGTCCAGCACGTACGGGTGATCTGCGACTGGTTCAGGCCTAACGGTGGACCGTGCCCACGAGCACGTCAACGTTGTGGGCGTTGACGTACCGTCGAGATGGCGGCCGGTTGTAGCGGCCGGCCGCCGCACCCTGACCGCTACCAGGGAGCCGACAAGATGACCCAGAACCAGGAGCTCAGCACCCTCGGAGATCGCATCGGCCGTCTTCGGCGACCTCGCGGCCTGACACAGGAACAGCTTGCCGAGGTGGCCGGAGTCAGTGTCGAGACGATCCGCAAACTGGAACGTAACGACCGCACCACCGCCCGGGTGGAGACCATGAACAAGCTGGCCCGGGCTCTGGGCGTACCGACCAGCGCGCTGCACGGCGACAGCGCCGAGGCAACCGTACGCCGCGAGGCTGGCGACGATGACGAACTCGGCCTGATCGAACTCCGTCGAGTCCTCACACCCGCTCGCGGCATCGGCGGCCTGGTGATCGCCGAGGACTTCGCTGGCCCGATCACCGTGGACACCGTCACTCGGGCGGTCCGGTACGCCGACGCGCTGTACCACCATGACGAGTACGCCGCCGTCCTCCGAGCGTTGCCGCAGCTGCTGACCGACGCTCGGCATCTCATCCGGGACGTTGCCGGTGACGACCAGGCTGTGGCGTACGGGCTGTTGTCCGGGGCGTACCGAATGGCGGGTAAGACTCTGCTGCAACTGCGCCGCCTCGACCTGGCACACATCGCTCTGTCGGCGAGTCTGGACGCTGCCGAGCGTTCGTCCGACCCGAGTCGTGTGGGTGCGATGGCGGTCCGCAGCATGCTCTGGCTGCTCACCAGGCAGGCCCGGTTCGGCGATGCCAGCCAGCTGGCGATCGCCACGGCCGACGCGATCGAGCCGCGGTTCAGCCGGGCCACACCGGTCGCCTTGGCGAACTGGGGGTGGCTGCTCCTGTACGGTTCGGCTGCAGCGGCTCGGGATGCCCGGCCGGATGACGCTCGCGAGCAGCTGGATGCGGCCGAGGCCGGCGCGGTGCGCCTGGGGCAGCTATCGATGCCCGAGTGGGACGACGTCGAGATGGGCGGTTTCAGCCTGGCGAAGGTGGGTTACATGCGCACTGAAGCCGCCGTCGTGGCTGGCGAGCCCGGAAAAGCCCTGGAGATCGCGGCGCGGATCGAGCCGAGCACGGTGCCGACTCCGTCATGTCGGCATCGTCATCAGCTGGATGTCGCGTCAGCCCACCTACAGAAGGGCACAGCTGCCGACAACTCGGCGGCCGGTGAGGTGTTGCTCGGGCTGGGCCGGACCGCGCCGACGTGGCTGCGGAACCAGCGGCTTGCCGGGGATTTGGTGGGCCAACTCGCGGCGACCAGGCGGCGGGCAATGGGTGAAGACCTCGCCCAGTTGACGGCGCTGGTGGGCGCTGATCATCTGTAACTGGTACATGCCGGGTCAGTTACGGACGATCACCAGCTCAACTAGCCCAGGACGTACCTTCACCTCTCGTGATCGCTCGGCCACGATCAGGTCTGCGACAGCGGCCCCTGCGTGACCGGAGAGCCCGCCGTTGCTTGAGCGGCGGGTCCCTTCAGCGAATGCCTTTCGGCCCTTGGTGGGCTGGATCCGACGTTCGTCCCCTTGGAGGCGAGACACAGGAGGCGTGATGGTCGCCGAGATCATTCGATATCCGCTCTGGCGGCGCCGTGTGCGGGCTGTTCATGCCTGGCGCGGCGTTGAGCGCGCCGTCCACCAGACAGAGCATGGTGCGTACGTGGCCGCGATCCAGCGCATCGTCGACCAGGGGGCGACCGTGCCTGACCCGGCTGGTCGGCGGCCGGAGTGCGCGGAATGAGCGATCTTCGTGACTATCCGCCGCAGCCCTGGATCCATCAGGCCGACTGCACCGACGCGCCACCGGGACCGCTTGCCCTCCGAGCTACCGCCATCAGGGAGCTTTATCCGTACGGGCGCCCACACCACTGCTTCGACCGGCCCACCGTCACTTACAACCGCGAGTGTGTCGCCGAACCGTGGTCCGAGTCCGACCCTGAACCCCATCGTTACAGCGAGTCCACCATCCAACCGCCGGACGCCGTCCGGCCGCTGTGCGAGGTGTGCCGCGGTACCCACGGCGAACTCGCCCCGTCCGTGGCCTGGCCGGTCCGGATTCCCGGCGCCGCGTGGCCACGATGACCACGCACCGGACTCGTCCAGCCTGCAGAGCCAGCAGGACCAGGGCTGATCGCTGTCCGGCGGTTTTCTGATGATGTTGCTGCACGGCCCATCTTGATGTAATCGTAGTTATAGTAAGTACGATTACCTCGGAGATGACGATGGACAAGCCTGCGGACGTGTTCGACCGTGACGAGGAATGGGAAGAGCTCGTCCGCTACGTGGCCGCCCCCACCAAAGCGGCGACCCTCGGTGTCGTCTCCGGTCGGCGACGTCAAGGAAAGACTTATCTGCTGGACGCCCTGACTCGGGCTGCCGGCGGGTTCATGTTCACCGCCACCGAGTCATCGGAGAGCGACGCACTACGCCAGTACAGCGATGCCATCGGCCGCCACCAGAACCTTCCGACCTCGCCACGGTTCGATAACTGGGACGAGGCGATCACCTGGACGATGTCGCTGGCTGCGACTGGTCCGGTGCCGGTGGTCATCGATGAGTTCCCGTTTCTTGCCCGGTCAAGTCCACAGTTGCCCTCGATAATCCAGCGAGCCCTGGATCCTGCCGCCCAGCGGCAGAACACCCCGGTGCGACTGCTGTTGTGCGGATCGGCGCTGTCGTTCATGGGCGGCCTGCTGTCCGGTACCGCTCCGTTGCGAGGGCGGGCCGGTCTCGAACTGGTGGTGCCCACGCTCGACTACCGGCAGGCGGCCCGGTTCTGGCAGATCGATGATCCGCAGACGGCTCTGCGGGTCAACGCGATCGTCGGTGGGACTCCCGCGTACCGACACGAATTCGTTCAGGAGGACACGCCGGGGAGCCCGGACGACTTCGACTCCTGGGTGATCCGTGCCGTCCTCAACCCGGCCCGGCCCCTGTTCCGTGAGGCCCGGTACATCCTGGCGGAGGAACCCGATCTGCGGGACCCGGCGCTCTATCATTCCGTGCTCGCCGCGATCGCCGAAGGGCACACCCAGCGCGGGGCGATCGCCGGATACCTGGGCAGGCAGGCCTCCGATCTCGGGCACGCTCTGCGGGTTCTCGAAGACGTCGGCATGGTTGCTCGGGAAGAGGACGCCTTCCGGTCCAATCGCAGCGCCTACCGGGTGGCCGAACCGCTGGTGACCTTCTACCACGCGGTCATGCGGCCGGTCTGGGGAGATCTCGAACGTCCCGGCCGGGCCCGGCGGGTCTGGCCGCGTATCCAGCAGAGCTTCACCAGCAAGGTGATGGGCCCGCATTTCGAATCGGTCTGCAGGTCCTGGACACGCTGGGAGGCGTCTCCGGACGTGCTGGGCGGGGTGCCGAACCGTGTCGCTGCCGGGACGGTGGCCGACCCGGCCCGGCGAAGCAGCAGAGAGGTCGACGTCGCCGCGTTCGGCCGCGACGGTGACGGGCGTGAGGTGCTGCTGGCCATCGGCGAGGCGAAATGGGGAGACATCGTTGGACTCGGGCATCTCCAGCGCCTGTCGGAGACCCGTGACCTGATCCGGGCCCGCGGGGCGATCCAGGCCGACCAGTGCCGGCTGATCCTGTTCAGCGGCAGCGGATTCACCGACGACCTACGACGCCAGGCACAGTCAGACCCGCAGATCTACTTGGTCGATGCCGCCGACCTGTACCGGTGAGCGGCGAGCTCGCGCATGGAATGACACCGAGGCGGTGCGTCCTGAGGTGGCTCGCCCGGTTCTCCGTAGGCTGAGGGAAGTAGAACCTCTACGCATCGAGTAGGAGAGCGCATGACCGGCGTGGCTATTCCTGAGGACTTTCGTGATCTGCTGGAGCGGCCGCTCTTCGCTGACCTCGCCACGGTTCGGGAGGATGGGTCGCCTCAGGTGAATCCGATGTGGTACGCCTGGGACGGGGAGTTCATCAAGTTCACGCACACCAACTTCCGGCGCAAGTTCAAGAACATCACGGCCAACCCGAACGTCGCGATCTCGATCATCGATCCGGAGAACCCGTACCGGTATCTGGAGGTTCGGGGCGTGGTCGAGCGGATCGACTCGGACCCGACCGGGGCGTTCTACGTCGAGCTGGCCAAACGGTACAACGCCCCGTTCGGCACCGATGCGCCGCCGGACTCCCCGGACCGGGTGGTGCTGCTGGTGCGGCCGACCGCGGTCAGCAAGCACTGATCGCCGGGCCGGGAGGACTCTCCGGGCCGCGAGGCTGAACGACACGAGCCGGGTCGCCGCTGTCGTCGCGGATGGCGGCGGCCAGGGCCGGAGTGGCCTCCGTGATCAGTGTCAGGGCTTGGTCGACGCTCACGTCGTGGGCCTGATAGTGGCGGGAACCGGCGGCGGTGGCGATGCCGACGGTCATCCGGCCGGCCCAGCGCTGGAAGATCGACTGTTCGAGGCTCCAGCCGAGCACGGCGCGGTTCTGCAGGGCTACCGTGTCCCGGGTCAGAGCGCCCTCCCGTACGACCAGGTAGTCGTCCTGAACGGTGTGACCCAGCGACCGGTAGGCGACCACGGCGAGGGGCACGGTGACCGGGATGAGCAGCAGCGGCAGCGGCCACACCCAGCCGGGCAACGGGAACAGCAGCAGCGCCCCGGCGAGCAGGGCCGGAGTGTGGATCGCCCAGCCGACCCGGCGTACCAGCGCTCCCCGGGGGTGTGTTCGCAGTGGCGCCTCCAACGGCCGGGCACCGTCGGGGAGGATCTGCGCGGCCAGGTCGCGGGCCTCGCCGAGGCGGATGCCGGGCAGGATGTCACCGCCGCCACCCTCGCCGGCCGCTGCGCCGGTGAGCAGCAGTTTCGTGCGGGTCAACCGCAGCCAGCGGGTCATCAGCGGTTCGGCGAAGGCGATGCCGCGGGTGCGGTCGTCGGAACGCTGCACCGTCGTGGTGGTGAACAGGCCGCGGCGGGTGATCAGAGCGCCGCGGGTGCGGACCAGTTCGAATCTCCAGTTCTCCACCACGAACGCGGCACCCTTGGCGAGGAAGCCCAGCGGGTAGGCGACGAGCAGGACCAGCAGAATGTTGACGGGGAGGCTGTGGGAGTTCCAGCCGAACAGTTCCCGGCCGAAGCCGAGCAGGTCAACATCGATCGATCGCAGCATCCAGTTCAGTCCGAACAGTGGCGCGGCGACGGCGAAGACGGCTCCGACGCTGAACACGTTCAGCGGAATCCAGGCGCGTCGCAGCCGGGTGATGACCATCTCGTCCACGGGCGACATCTCGGAAGTCTCCGGAAGGGGACCGCCAGGCCTCAACTCCTGCTGCACCCGTTCAGCGTTGAAACGGTCCAGCGCGTCCAACTCGAAAGACGACTCAGCCTCACCGGAACCGATCCGCACGGTCCGCAACCCCAGCAGCCGCGGAATGAACTTCGCCGAACTGTCCACTGACCGAATCCGGTCCCGCGCGACAGTCCGATGCTTGCGCGAGATCCACCCGGTCCGCATCTCCACCCGTTCCGGCGTGATCCGGAACCGGGTCGTCTGCCACCGTTTCAGATCAACGATCGCCCCGAGCAGCCCACCGGCCGCCCCGAGCAGCAGCGGCCACACCGGATCGTCTCGCCACGCGATCCCGAAATAGCCGGTGACCAGCGAGATCGCCAGCCGGATCAGCCCGAGATAGACGACCCGGACACTGAGCCGCCGCCAGGATTCCTCGGTCACGTGGCGTCACCAACGGTCGCGGCGGTGACCTCGCGTAGCCGGTCGACGGTCTCCTCGGCGTCGGCCACGGCGACCCCTTCGATCGCGATGTTCCCCTCCGACGACGCCGTGGTGACGGTGATCGTGGCCAGCCCCAGGGCCCGCTGCAACGGCCCGATCTCGGTGTCGATGCTCTGGATCCGGGAGATCGGCACGATCTGCCATTTGTGGGTCAGCCAACCGGTCAGCGCGTACACCGCGTCGTCGGTCGTCTCCCAGCGGTGCACCCGGTAGCGCCAGCTCGGCATGATCGCGATGTTCACCAGGTAGATCACCCCGAGGACCACCAGCACCGGCCCCACCCACGGCCGGGTCACCTCGGCGAAGAACCAGACCGCGCCCAGCACCCCCAGCACCCCGGCACTCCAGAACACGGTCTGCAACGTCCGCCACAGTACGAACCGTCGATCGAGCCGTCGCCGGGGAGGCCGGGGGAAGTCGGTCATGCGTCCATGGTGACCGGCGGTTTCAACGTGAGCCCAGAACCAGCGTCGTCCGCAGGTCCAGCACCACGTTTCCGCCGAAGTCGTCGACCAGCCGGCCGAGCGCTTCCTGGACCTGCCGCTGCCTCTCCGGCGACTGTTTCAGGCCGGGGCCGAACGTCGCCATCAGGTTCAGGTAGCCGGTCCGGTCCAGGGGGAGCGGTGTCCGACGGACCTCTTTGCGTACGCCGGTGAAGCACCCGTGATCGAGCACGTCCTGGTGGAACCAGTCGAGCGGGCGATCGGATCCGGTCCGGTTCAGGCGTGACAGGGTGGCCCGCACCGCCTCGCCCTGATCCGGGTCGGCGTACCCGTACCGATGCCCGAAGATCGCCAGAGTCCCGCCCGGCGCCAGCGCGTCGAACGCCAGCCGGTTGCGGGTCGCCGGGTCGAGCCAGTGCCAGGCCATCGCGCACGCGAGCACGTCGGCACCACCGTCCGGCGGTGTCCAGTCCTCGAACGTCGTGGCGTGAACGACCGCCGCCGGGAACCGTCCGGCGAGCACCGCCGCCATCCGCGGATCCGGTTCGATGCAGGTCAGCGGCGCCCCGAGCCCGGCCAGCACCGCCGTCCCCTTTCCGGTTCCGGCCCCGATCTCCACCACCGACGACGGCGCACGACCGTGAAAGCTCACGATCGACTCGCCGATCCACGCCGGATATCCGGGCCGGGCCGAGTCGTACAGGCCGGCGACCGTACCGAAAAGCCTCACTGTGCGACCCTCTCCGCGACCATGGCCGCCCACTGGCGATATCCGGCCGCCGACGGGTGGAACCGGTCGGCGGCGAAGAACCCGGGCGGCACCGTATCGAAATCCGACCGCACGAAGACGGCGTCCCGCCCGCAGACCTGTTCGGAAACCTGATCCAGAACGGACGCCCGCTCGGCCAGATAGCGGGCGAGAACCGCCGGCAACGCCGGGAACAGCGTGAACGGCGGCACCCCGGTGACGACGATCTTCCGGGTCCGCCCGGCGAGATCCCCGATGATGCCGGTCAGATCGGCGCGCCACTGCCGAGCACTACGCCCGGTGAGCACGTCGTTGACCCCGGCCAGCACCACGACCAGGTTGAGATCGTCACCGATCGACGGCAGCAGCCGCTCCCGGATCAGCCGTGCGGTGGCCCCATAACGCCCGGTCGCCGCCCACTCCACCGTCTG
Organism: Actinoplanes derwentensis; assembly: GCF_900104725.1. Classification (NCBI taxonomy): domain Bacteria; kingdom Bacillati; phylum Actinomycetota; class Actinomycetes; order Micromonosporales; family Micromonosporaceae; genus Actinoplanes; species Actinoplanes derwentensis. The sequence goes on along the minus strand of NZ_LT629758.1, from coordinate 3,789,176 downwards.
CCCGGTGCGTGCGGCGACCTCACCGGCGAAAGCGCCCGCGAACCCGTCCTCGTGCCGCGCCACCCCGCACCCGGCGGCCGTCGACTCCCCGACGACGGCGAGCCGTAGTCTCGCGACGTCACTCCCGGTGACCGTCCCGCCCGAGACCCCACCCGGCGCCGGCAAGGGCTTGATCGTCGACTTCAGCCACAGCCCCTGAGCTGCGACAACCGGCAGAAGAAGAGGATTCACCGCAGAACACCCCCGATTTTGTACGCCCGGTACCCACCGTCACAGTCGTCATCTCCCGCCTCGCCACGCGACGTAGGCGGAACACCGGGCCGACCCGCGTCCGCCGGGCCGAATGCGGTGGTCAAGGGAACCGGCGTCCGAGAACGTCCAGCGCCAGTTCAGCCCAGGTGATGTTCTCGCGTTCGAAACTGATACCCCGGTGCAGTGTCAGGTACGGGCCGATCCGGGTGCCGGTGGCCAGGAACTCGCTGTCCGAACGGGTGCCGAGGATGTCGGACAGCCGCTGCTCGTAACCGTCCAGACGGGACCGGCTGGCCGCCAGATGCGTGCGGATCGACTCCCGGATGCTCGGCACGTCACCGTGCGACAGCGACTCGACCTGGATCAACAGTTCGTCCCGGACCGTGGTGGGCTTGGGGGAGCGCAGCGAGAACGCGTGCAGAGCGTCGCGGCCCGCCTCGGTCACCGAGAAGATCCGCTTGTCGGGGCGTTTGTCCTGTTTGACGAGCCGGGCCGAGAGCAGGCCCTCGGTTTCCATCTTCTCCAGTTCGCGGTACAGCTGCTGCGGCGTGCAGGTCCAGAAGTTGGCCACCGAGCTACGGAACTGTTTGGCCAGGTCGTAACCGGACGACTCCCGATCGACCAGAGCCGCCAGCAACGCGTTCCTCAGTGCCACGATCTGATCCTACGGACGCGCACGCGGCCGGAATTCCGGTGTGTCGCGTTTCATGACCGCTTTGCGGAGGATCGCGGTGTTCGGCAGGGCCAGCAGCCGGAGCTGGGCGCGGCGTTCCCGGGCGAACGTCCGCCGGGCACTGCCGGTGACCGCACCGTTGATCAGGCGTTTCGCGGCGGCCAGCGCGTCGGGGGACTTCTCGGCGAGCGTGAGCGCGAACTCGGTCGCCGCTTTCAGCGGTTCGTCGTGCAGCTCGGTGACCAGGCCCAGACGCTGCGCCTCGGTGCCGTCGAACTGCTCAGCCGTCATGGTCAGCTTCTTGGCCACGTCAGCGCCGAGCAGTTCGGTCAGTGTCCGCATGCCGGTCATGTCGGGGATGATGCCCCACTTGCCTTCCAGCACCGACCAGCGCGAGTCCGGTGTGGCGAACCGGAAGTCAGCGGCCAGCGCGATCTGCAGGCCGCCGCCGAAACAGTGGCCGTGCACCGCGGCGATCACCGGAACCGGCAGCCGGCGCCAGGCCCAGCACGCCTCCTGGAACAGGTTGGTGCCACGCCACGGCAGCGGCACGAACGCTTTCGCGATCCGGGCGGGCGTGCGCATCGCGGCGGCGATGTCGAGGCCGGAGCAGAACGAGTCACCCGTACCGGAAATGATCACGCCCCGGAGGTTGCGGTCCTTCTTCAGGGTGCGAGCGGTGCGGACGAGTTCGTCGAGGGTGTCGAGCGCGAGGGCGTTCAGCTTGTCCGGCCGGTTCAGCTGAACATGCGCGACGCCGGCGTCCGTCACCGACATTGTCAAGAACTTCATGGTTCATCCGCTTCTTCAGAGGCTCGCGGCCAGCTCGGTCGCCTGTTTGATGGCCCGCTTCGCATCCAGCTCGGCAGCAACGTCGGCACCCCCGATGACGTGCACCGTCACACCTCGCGCGGTCAACGGCTCGACCAGGTCCCGCACCGACGTCTGTCCCGCACACAGCACCACCGTGTCCACGGCCAGAGTCCGCGGCGTCCCGGCGACCGTGATGTGCAGCCCGTCATCGTCGATGCGCACGTACTCGACACCCCGCAGCATCGTCACCCCGGAGTCCTGCAGCGCCGCCCGGTGCACCCAGCCCGTCGTCTTGCCCAGCCCCTTGCCGAGCGCCGTCTCCTTGCGCTGCAGCAGATGCACCTCGCGCCGGGCCGGAGCCTTGACCTTGGTGCCCAGTCCGCCGCGCTGTTCGGCCGGATCGGCGACACCCCATCGCCGCATCCAGTCGTCGAGCGGCTCGTCCGGCGAGAACAGCAGGAACTCCCCGGCGTCGAACCCGATCCCGCCGGCCCCGATGATCGCCACCCGCTGCCCGGCTTCCCCTTCCCCGCTGATCAGCTGCTGATAGGTGAGCACACTCGGATGCTCCACTCCGGGAATCGCCGGGATCCGCGGCTCTACCCCGGTCGCGATCACCACATGGTCGAAACCGGTCAGCTCGTCCACCCCGGCCTGGGTCTTCAGGTGCAGCGCCACACCGCGGATCTCGATCATGTGCCGGTAGTAGTCGAGTGTTCGCGCGAACTCCTCCTTGCCCGGAACCCGCGCGGCCAGCCGGAACTGCCCGCCGATCTCCTCGGCCCCTTCGAACAGGTCGACCTGATGCCCGCGCCCGGCGAGTTCGACAGCCGCGGCCAGTCCCGCCGGTCCGGCCCCGACAACCGCGATCCTTTTTCTGGTACGGGTCGGCAGCAGCACCAGTTCGGTCTCGAACCCGGCCCGGGGGTTCAGCATGCACGTGGCCCGCTGGTTCTTGAACGTGTGATCCAGGCAGGCTTGGTTGCAGGCGATACAGGTGATGATCTCCCGCTCGCGCCCCTCGACGGCCTTCGTCACCCAGTCCGCGTCGGCGAGCAGCGGCCGGGCCATCGACACCAGATCGGCCTCACCGGCGGCGAGGATCTGCTCGGCGGCTTCCGGCCGGTTGATCCGGTTCGACGCGACGACCGGCACGGTCACCTCACGCCGGAGCTTGCCGGTGACCCAGGCGAACGCGCCCGGCGGCACCGACGTGACGATCGTCGGCACTCGTGCCTCGTGCCAGCCGATCCCGGTGTTGAAGATCGAGACGCCCGCCTCGGCGAGTTGTTTCGCCAGGTCGACGGTCTCCTCCCAGGACTGACCGTCGTCGACGAGGTCGAGCAGGCTGATCCGGTACTGCACGATGAAGTCGTCCCCGCACAACTCCCGCACCCGCCGCACGATCTCCAGCGGAAACCGCATCCGCTTCGTGGCAGAGCCACCCCACACATCAGACCGATCGTTGGTACGGGCGGCGAGGAACTGATTGATCAGATACCCCTCCGACCCCATGATCTCCACCCCGTCATATCCGGCCCGCCGAGCCAGCAACGATGCCCGCGCGAACGCGGAAGCAGTCCGATCCACCTGCCTGGTGCTCATGGCCCGCGGCGCGAACGGCGTGATCGGCGACTTCTTGGCTGAGGCCCCGAGACTGAACGGGTGGTACGAGTACCGCCCCGCATGCAGCACCTGCATCAGAATCTTGCCGTCATGCTCATGCACCGCGTCCGTGACGATCCGGTGCTGCAGAGCGTGCCCTTCCCGGGTCATCTGACTACCGAACGGCGCCAGCCACCCCCGCCACGTCGGCGCATAACCCCCGGTGACCATAAGCCCCACGCCGCCACGGGCCCGCTCGGCGAAGAACGCGGCAAGTTTCGGCAGGTCACTGAGCCGATCCTCAAGCTTGGTATGCATCGACCCCATGACAACCCGATTACGCAGCGTCGTATGCCCCAGTGCAAGCGGGCTCAGCAGGTGCGGATAAGAAGTCACGCCCGGAGCATATGAGCAAACAAGTGCATAGTAAAGAAGTTGACTATGCTGCCTGGGCTCGACGTGACGGTGTTGTCCGGTGACCACCGCATTCGGCCCGGCGGCCGCTGGTCGGTCCGGTGTCGCGCCTGCCTTGCGGGGTGGCCACGAGAGCCGGCGTTACCCGTACCGAAATAGGATGTTGAAATGGATCTTGATTTGTTGTCCGCGGCTGTTGCGGCTGAAGGTTTCATGCCGGAGGACGAAGGGCGGGCGCTGGCTCGGGCCGCGCTCGACGCGCCGGACGGGCCGATCCTGGAGGTGGGCAGCTACCTGGGGAAGTCCACGCTCTACCTGGCGGCGGCCGCGCGGGCACGGGGCGGCAAGGTCGTCACCGTGGATCATCACCGCGGGTCCGAGGAGCATCAGGTGGGATGGGAGTACCACGAGCCGGGACTGGTGGATCCGGCGGTCGGACTGATCGACACGCTGCCGGGGTTCCGGCGCACCATCGCCGCCGCTCGCGCCGAGGACGTGGTCGTCGCGGTCGTCGCGCGGGCCGAGGAGTTCGCGGCGCTGTGGTCGGCGCCGCTCGCGTTCCTCTTTCTGGACGGCAGCCACACCGACGAGTCGGCTCAGCGAGACCTAGGATCGTGGGCGCCGCACCTGGCCGTCGGCGGGATCCTCGCCATCCACGACGTCTTCCCCGACCCCGCCGACGGTGGGCAGGCGCCCTACCGCATCTATCGCCAGGCTCTCGACACCGGCGAGTTCACTGAAATCCCTGGTCAGGGCTCACTGCGGCTGCTCCGCCGGGACCGCTTCGCCCCGGAAGACGCCTGATCGGGGGTGCGCGGCGTGCAGCGCGTCGACCGCCAGCACCACTGCGGCGGCGGTCCAGGTGGTGCGTTCCACCGGCCATCGCACGCCGTCGTCGAGCACCAGACCGGTCCAGTAGGAACCGTCCTCCGCCCGCAGGTGCTGCATCGCCGCGACCATCTGTTCGGCGGCGGACCGTTCCCCGACCGTATCCAGGGCCAGGGCCAGCTCACAGGTCTCCGCGCCGGTGACCCACGGCCGGTCGGCGACACAGCGGGCACCCCGGCCGGGTACCACGAACTCGTCCCACCGGTCCTGGATGCGCTGTCGCCCGGCGGGTCCTCGGATCGCCCCGCCCAGGACCGGGTAGTACCAGTCCATCGAGTAGCGGCCCTTGTCGGCGAACGCGCCCGGACGTTCCCGGATCGCGGTGCCGAGCAGGTCGGCGGCGAGTTCCCAGTCGGGCTGCGGCTCACCCACCCGGTCGGCGATCGCCACCCCGCAGCGCAGTGCCTGGTGCACGCTGGACGAGCCGGTGAGCAGCGCGACCTGGTCGCCGAACGCCCACCAGACCTCGCCGTCCGGAGCCTGACACCCGGTCACGAAGTCGAGCCCGGCCCGGATCGCCGGCCACATCCGCTCCAGGAAACCGTCGTCCCCGGTACACAGCCAGTGATGCCAGCAGCCCACCGCGAGATAGGCGGCATGATTCGTCTCCGCAGTGGAGTCCGCGACGGCACCGTCATGCTGGTACCGGGAAGCCCAGGATCCGTCCGTCCGCTGATTGCGCCGCAGCCAGTCATAGGCGGCCACCGCCCGCGCGGTCTCCCCGCCGACGTCCAGAGCCATCGCGGCCTCCACGTGATCCCACGGGTCGGCCTGTTGCCCCGGTTCCCACGGAATCAGGCCGTCCGGCTCCTGAACAGCGGCGATACTCGCGACGGTGGCCCGGATGTCGTCGGCGCTCAGCACGCCCGGCAGGTCAGGCACCGACACCCGCGAGCACCTCCTCCTTCTGCAGGTAGATGACCACACTCTTACCGATCAACGGGTTCAGCGCCTGCTCCAGCACCCGAGTGAAGACCGGTTTGTCGACGATGTCCCACACCAGAAGGCGGTGGTACGCCCGAGTCGGTGCCGAATCCCCGATGGCACATTTCAGCCACCAGTACGGACTGTGCAGCGCATGCGCGAACCCGTTACCGGTCACCGTCAGCCCCGCGTCCCGCAGCCGTCCGGCCAGCTCATCCTCTTTGTAGATGCGGATGTGCCCACCTTCGTTGGCGTGGTACTCATCGGACAGCGCCCAGCACACCCGCTCCGGCAGCCACCGCGGCACCGTCACCGCCGCCAGCCCACCCGGCCGCAGCACCCGCGTCAACTCGGCGATAGCCGTCACGTCATCCGGAATGTGCTCCAGCACCTCAGACGCGATCACCCGATCAAAACTGGCATCCGGAAAAGGCAAGGACAACAGATTGCCTTGTACGGTGGTCGCGCTCGCCGTAGCCGGCGCCTCACCTTCCAAAGCCATCGCCGCACACCACTGGCGAGTAGTGGCGAGATCCGTGACGTTCAGGTCGAGAGCCACGACGTCGGCCCCCCGCCGGTACGCCTCGAACGTGTGCCGGCCCTCGCCGCATCCCAGGTCCAGGACCCGCATCCCCGGCCGCACGTCCAGCCGGTCATAGTCGACGGTCAGCATGTCGTTGTACCTTTCTTCGGCGCTTGTCGTTCCCGTACTGCCCGGCTCCCCGGTCTATCCCGGCCGCTCGGTCTCCCGCGTTCCCGCGTTCCTGATCTCCCGGCTGCCCGGATTTCGGCTTCTCGGGTTGTCGTGTCATTTCGGTGGTACCGGGTTTTGCGGCTTTCGGCTTTTCCGGGGTCTTCCCAGTCCCCGGACTATCGGGGCTTCGCGGCCGCTCGCGGCTTCGCGGACTCTCGGGCCTGGATTTTCGCCGCGATCGCCTCGGAGTACCACTCGGCGGTCCGGATCGCGGTCCGCCGCCAAGTGAAATGTTCAACCACCCGCTTGCGACCCTCCGCACCGAGCCGGCGGCGCAGATCCCCATCGTCGAGCAGCCGCCCGATCGCCGCGGCCAATGCCCCGGCATCACCCGGCGGCACATGCAGAGACGCCAGCCCGTCCGGCCCGGCCACCTCCGGCAGCGCCCCGGCGGTGGTGACGACCAGCGGAATCCCACACGCCATCGCCTCAACCGCAGGCAGCGAGAACCCCTCGTACCGAGACGGCACCGCAGCGACCGTCGCCGACCGGAAAAGATCAGCAAGTTCCTCGTCAGTGATCCCGGAGACGAACCGAACCGATTCCCCCAGCCCCAACCGTCCGATCGCCTGGGCAGCGGGACCATCCGGCCGCGCCGTGCCGACCACGACAAGTTCGACGTCGCGTTCAGCCCGAAGCTTGGCCACCGCTTCGATCAGCTCCGGAAGCCCTTTGAGCGGCACGTCGGCACTAGCCACCGAAACAATCCGCCCTCGTTCCCCAGAGCCTTTCCCGGCAGCGCCCCCGACCACGCGCCCGGCCGTGTGCTCGCCCGCCATGCCTCCGGCAGTGCTCTCACCAGTGGCAGTGCTCTCACCGACGGTCGTGCCCTCACTGGCCGGGCTGGCGTCGGTCGTGCTCGCGCTGATCGTGCTTTCGGCCGTGCCTTCACCGGCCCCGTCTCCAACTGTGTCCTCGCTCGCCGGGCTCCCACCCGTGTCCTCAGCCGCCGTGCTCCTAGGCGTGTCCTCACCGGCCGTGCTTCCTCCGGCGCTCTCACCGGCCGGGTCTCCCGCTGGGATCCTCCTCGGCTGCTCTTGTCCCGCCGGCTTGAACGTGTCGGTGTCGACGCCGACCCCGATGACACTCAGCTGCTCCGGAGAAACCCCGAACGCCTCGACGATCTCGTCCCGGGCCGCATTCGAAACCGTGGTCAACCAGGGCAGACGCTTCGCTACCCGCCCCTGCATCCGGGTGAACGCGTACCACCGCCGCAGCGACATCCGCCGCTTCCAGTCCGGCGCGGCCGCCAGTTCCAGATCCCGGTCCACGGTGATCGGATGATGAATGGTCGCCACCAGTGGCGTTCCCAGCCGCCCGAGCGGCAACAGCCCGTACCCCAGGCACTGATTGTCGTGAACGATGTCGAACTCGCCCAACCGCTCCTTCAGATGCAGCCAGGCCCGAAGCGAAAACGTCAACGGTTCCGGAAACGCCCCCGTACACATGGCCGCGAACTCGAGCACATCAACGGCCGACGTGAATTCCTCGCGCCGAGGCGTCCGAAACGGATCAGAGTCCCGATAAAGATCGAGACTCGGCAGAACGGTCAGCCCGACACCTTCGTCCAACTCCGGCAACGGCGGCCCGGAGAAGACCTCTACCTGGTGCCCGAGCCCTACCAGTTCCCGGGAGAGGTGCCGTACATAGATCCCCTGGCCCCCGCTGTGCGGCTTGCTGCGATACGACAACAGGGCGATACGGAGAGGCACGGAGATCACCAGACGACCCTAGAAGCAGGCGTCGCCTCAAACACCACTGTTAACCCTACGATTCGATCACTTTAGCGTTCGTTCGGTTCCCCGACTTCCCAGCCAGCCGCAAAAACAGCAAGCCCCAGCCCTCAAGCCGCTCCCGAACGGGCCAGCCCACCTACCGCTCAGCCCGGCCCTTTCGCTTCCGTTCATGCCGGTCATGCCGGTCATGCCGCGCCCCGCACCGCTCCGGTGCGTCCAGCGAAGCCTTCGCCGTTCCCTGCCGTTCTCTGCCCTGTTCGGCTCTGCCCTGTCCTGCCGGCGGTCGTCAGGTGGGTGTCGTCCGCGATCCGGACTCCATCGCTGCCGCTCTGGCCGGGCCTGCCCTGCCCGGGCCCCCACGCCGAATCCGTGCCACCCACAGGCCGCATGGTGCTTCGGTCAGCCCGGACCCGGTCCGTTCCCCAGATCGAGCCCGGCGTCGCGCTGCTTCGGCGCCGCTTCGCGTCACGCTTGCCCGGCGCCAGCCTTGGCTCCGATTCCTATCCTGGGCCTGGATCTGCCTGCACCGCGAAACGCGTGCTCGGTGTGTCGCTGCGACGAGGCTCAGGTGAAGGTCCAGGACTGGTTTTTGCTGCCCGTGCAGACGGTTACGGTGACGGCGGTGGATGTTCGGGTGCCGGAGTTCGGGTCGGTGAGGCACAGCCCGTTTGACATGTTGATCAGCGTTCCGTTGGCGAACAACTGCCACTGTGCGGTGGTCCGCCCGTCGCAGCGGGTCAGTTCGGCGGTTCCGTCGCCCACCAGGTAGGCGCACATGTTCAGCACCTCGAGAGTCCGATCCGAGTTCAGTTTCCAGCGCTGCGGGCTGGTCCCGTTACAGGTGTCGACATGCACGTCCCGGCCCTCGGCGGCGCGGCCACCGCGAAGGTCCAGACAGAGCCCGCTGCCGTTGGCCAGCATGCCTTGCCCGGTAGGGATCGCACTCGGCAGAAGACTGATCGGCGGCCCTGAAGTCACCGATGACGCGGGACTGCCACTGACCGCAGGGGATGCCGCAACCGACTGACTCGCCGTCCCGCCGCCGGCCGCGGGCTTGGGTGAGTTGGTTCGAGTCACTGTCGAGGAGCCGGAATCGCCGTCGGTGCCGCCGGCAAAGTCGCCGGGCTGGCCCTGAGTGGGCGCGGCATTCTCGGTGTCGCTGCCCGCGATGCTCGGTCCGACCGCCGCAGGCAACGACAGGCCCGGCTGCGAGACCCACTCGCCGGTATTGGTCGCCGGCCGTAGCAGCGCATAGCCGGCGATGCTGGCCACCGCCGCGACCCCCGCCCCGATCAGGATCAGAGGCCGCCACCGCTGCGAACCGGCCGGTTCATGCAGCACAGACGGCACCGCTGAAACAGCGGGAAGTAGCTGTGTCTGTTGGTCGCCGGAGTTCGGCTGAGCCGGCCAGGTGGATGTGGACGGCATTGGCTCATGCCGAGCACCGTCCGGCAAGACGAACGGCCGCACCAGTAGCGGATCGCGATCGTCGCCTAGTTCGTCACCCACTTGGCGTTCCCATCCCCAGGTCCGTCGTCGGTGCCCCAACTTACCGGCACCCGCCCACCAACGTGAGGCCGAGGTCGGCTGATATCCGTCACTTCTCGATCCCCTCCGGATCCGGTCGCCCGGGCTGTTCAGGAGCCGAACTCAGGGGCGCCGGGAATGCGGCTACAGCCGCGTCTTTGACGGTGGAAGTGCCGGGTTCTCGGGTCCCACGGCATCGGCTGGATGGCTCCTGCCGTGGGACCCGAGACTCCGGTGTGGGTCAGGCCTTCCAGAAGGGACGCTTCTTGACGGCCTTGCCAGCGGCGAACGCCTCCAGCACCCGGATCGCGGTCGCCCACCTCTCCTCGAGGCTGGCGTCTCCCCTGAGGAGTTTCACCAGCTCGCGGACGGGATCGGCGTCCGCGTCCGCGACCGGCTCCAGCAGCACCGACAAGCGGCTGGTGAGGTCGTCGAGCAGGTCACGCCGGTCGAGCACCGGCTGCTGCGCGGCCTCACGTAGCCGGGTCACCTCAATGGCAGCCAGCTCGCGCAACTCGTCGACAGCCAGACCGCTGTCGCCCGGTGCGGAACCGCGGGCCCGCCGTCCCAGAACACCTGCAGGCCGGGAACGGCTCACCGGGCCGGTGAAACCCACTGGGCCTGGGCCAGCCGGTGCGACGCCGCGAGGAACAGCACCAGCGTCGGCTTCCGGCTGCACACCGCCGACCGCGGGAGCCGCCCCGCTAGCCCCTGGAGTTGCCCCGCCGACCGTGGGGGCCGCGCCGAAGGAACTGCTGTCGGCCGAGGCCTCGTCAGCGGCCCGGCCACCCGCCGGACCCGAGTCGGCGTGCGCCTGGGTATCGGCCCAGCCAGCCGGTGTGCTCGAGCCAGCCGGTGCGCTTGAGGCGGGCGGTGCGCTTGAGGCGGGCGGGGCCGGGGGAACAGCGGTCGGGCCGGACTTCGCGGCGTAGGAACTTCCTGCCCGCATGGGCGCGCCTCCCGGACGGCCGGCCCACGTCGGTGTGCCTCCGGGCCGGCCCGGCGCCGGAGCACCTGGGGAGACCGGGCGCGGCGGCATGGCCAGCGGTGCCGCCATCGGGGCGGCCGCTCCGGGGAACGGCGACGAAGCCGCGACCATGTGGAACGCCGGCGCGACCGGGGCTGGCGTCTCCCACCCGGACGGCAGTTCGACAGGTTGAGTGACACGCCGGGTCTGGCCGCCCTCGTTCACGACCCGCTGGTCCACGGCCACGAAAGCGGTGAAGCGGCACAGCACCCCGAATCGCAGCGATGTGCCGACGATCTCCGTCTCCAGCGAGTGGTCCCCTGAGGCGTACGCATCCTCCAGGTCCCGCAGCCTTGCACGTGCCCACAGTGAGGTGACTGCCGACTCGGACCGGCTCTGAACCGGGACAGTGGTCCGGAACTCCTGGTCGTCGCGAGTTCGCCCGGTCACCGCGAGCGAGCCTTCGGCCGTGCCCGAATAGCGCCCGGTGATCACTAGCGGCACGCCCGGGTAGAGGCCCGGCAGCCGAACCGGGGTGCGCGTGCCGTCGATCGGTGTGAAACCCTCGCCGGCCACGGTGAGGCCCGTGACGACGGGCGCGCCGATCCGCCGGTGGATCTGTTCCATCGCTTCGTCCAGGCGGTCTTCGCTCTCCACCAGCTCCGCACGTCCGGCGCCGATCGCGGCGAGCCGGCCCAGGAAGCCGGCATTGACCGCCCGGTCGATACCGACGGTGTGCACCCGGATCCCGCCGATCAGCGGGCTGACCTGTTTCACGATCTGGTCCTCGTTGCCGACCTGGCCGTCGGTGACCAGCACCAGCACCCGGTCGCGGCCGGGGTTGTCCGACAGCATGGCGAGGGCGGTGGTGAGAGGGCTGAGCATCTCGGTGCCGCCACGGGCGTCAGCACGGGCCAGGTGCTCGACGGCCCGGTAGCGGTTGCGGTCGGTGGCTTCGACGAGACCGTTGCCCAGACGCTCCGGCCACTCGACGGTGTGGTCGAAAGTGATTACCGAGAACCGGTCGACTGCGGTCAACGTGTCGATCACGCGAGCGGCAGCCCGCCGGGCGGCCACCATCTTCCATCCGCCCATGCTGCCGGAACGGTCCAGAAGCAGCACCACATCCTTCGGGCGCGGCGCCGCGGTGGCCTCCGGCGGAAGGACCACGAGCTGGTACGTGCCCTGCTCGCCGTCCTCGTCGGCGACGGTGATGGCGGACTCCGAACCGGGGGAGTAGGCCAGCCGGAGCACGAAGTCACGGTCGGCCCGCTCACCCGGCGCGATCCGCAGGGTCCCGCCCTGCTCGGTGACCGTGTGCAGGCTGGAACGCACGTCGCCCAGCTCCAGGCCGGCCGGGTCGATGTCGACGCCGATGGACAGCCGAAGCGGGTTGGGGAAACCGGGCAGCAGAACCGGTGGCGAGATGCGTGACGCGTCCGGAACGGCATCGGTGTCGGGCTCCTGACCGTCACCGGCCTGCGGTCCACCGAGCGGGATGCCGGGGACGTATCGCGGTGCGACCACCAGCGGGAAACGGAAGGTCGCGGCACCGTCCTCGTATGCCAGCGGGCCGACGAGCCGCAGGCGTACGACGACACGCTCACCCGGCGGGATGTTGCCGACTCGCATGGTGAAGACGTCCGGCCGCTCCTCCTCGGCGATGGAGGCCCGCTGGCCCGCGGCGATCGCCTGGTCATACTGCTCCCGGGCAGCTCCGCGCTCGTGTAGCTCGGCGGTGACGACACGGTCGTCGGCGGTCATCGTCATGCCGGTGACGGCGGCGCGATCGGGCAGTGGGAAGACGTAGGTCGCCTCGAGCGCGGTGTCGTGGGCGTTGACGAATTCGGTGGTCAGCTCGGTCCGCACCAGCAGACCACTGATGGAGACGCGGACGTCGAGACGGTCGAGTGGCAGGTTGCCGCGGTCAGTAAGCAGCGCGCCGAGGCCGGCGTCGTCCATGGGCCGTTGGCGTTCCAGTTCGGCCGGTCCCATCGGGTTCACAGAAATGATCATGAATCTCTCCCATCGGTGAGCCCGCGGGAAGCGAGCAGGTCTAGCAGGGGCCGGGCGGCTGCGGTGATGTCGTCACGGTCGATGTCGGTGGCGTGCCGGGGCAGTAGCAGGATCACACCGCTGCCGAGCGGAATGCCGGTGATCAGTCCGGGGAGCGGGGCCGACTGCTCGTCGACCTCCGCGAGTGCGGCTGCCAGCGCCTGGCGGGTATTGCCGGGCGGGCCGGCGTCGTTGAGGTGGTGATCGTCGGCGAGGGTCGGCGGGACGGGGAGTCCGGTCTCTGCGGGTGTGGCGGGCGTGGCCTTCCAGAACAGCGGCCGTGCCGTGGAGTCGCCATGCGGCGCCTCAGTGGCGAGCAAGCCGCCCGGAACACGGGCGACCTCGGTCAGGGTGTCCTCCGAGGCCCCGGCCAGTTCGGTCTGGATCTCGGCGAGTGTGAGGCCAGCGGCCTGCCGCCGCTTGATCGCGACGAGTTGCAGAAGATGACGCGGCCCGTAGAAGACGGTGCGCCCGCGAGTGCCGAGCGGCCGGTCGACCAGGCCGATCGTCGTATACCACCGGATCGATCTGCGATCGGGCACCTCCCGGACGCGGCCGTTGGGTGCGCCTGGGTACTCCGCGGCCAGGGCCACGCTGACCCTCTCGACCAACTGCTCCATCGTCCACATGCCCAGAGAATGACACTGTCACTCTGACACTGTCAATGGCGGTATGGTGGCCAGATGGATCGCCGGCCGCTTCGGGCGAGTTCTGGAGAGCTGAGTCTTGGATGGCCGAGACCTGGATGGCCGAGACCTGGAGTGCGGGTTTCGGGTGATCCGGGTTCTCGGTGGGCCGAGCGCCCGTGCGGGCAGGCGAGTGCTGACGACAGGTGGGTGTGCTGATGAGTGGAATTGCCATCACTGATGACGCCGTGCTGGCGAGATTGCGGCTGGTCAGCCTGTCGCATATCAACGACCCGGCCCGGGTGAGCGTCTATCCGGGCGATCCACCGCCGCGCCTGGAGACGGTCGCGACCCTGGAAGACGAGGGCTTCTATCTACAAGCGGTGTTCGCCAGTGAGCACACCGGCACCCACTGGGGTGCCCCGGGCCACTTCACTCCAGGCGGACTGCTCGCTGACGAGATGACCCCGGAGGATCTGTTCCGGCCGGTCGTTAGGGTCGACGTCCGGGCGGAGTGCGCCGGCGACCCGGGCTATGCGGTGACTGTGGCCGACCTGGAGCAGTGGGAGCGGGTGCACGGGCGTATCCCCGGCGAGTCGGTGGTCGTGATCTGGACCGGGTGGGCGGAGCGGTTCGGCACCGAGCGGTTTCTCCCACACCCGGGTTTCGCTCCGGAGGCCGTGCGATGGCTGGTCGACACCGGCCGGCTGGGGGAGCGCGGTGGCACCGGGACCGACGCGTTCAGCCCCGACGTCAGTTCCGACACCGGTTTCACGGTGTCCCGGCTCGTCTACCGCCAGCGGCGGATCAGTCTGGAAGTTCTCACCAACCTTGCGGATCTGCCGGCTACGGGAGCTTGGGTGCTCTGTGGTGGACAGATCAACAGAGCCGGCTCCGGCTCGACCGCCCTGATCTACGGAGTGCTGCCACCAGGTTGACTGATTCTGCAGGTCGCCCACTGGCAGGAAGCGGCCGGGAGCGGCAGGGAGCCGTCCGGGCCTCCGGCGGGCGGTGGCGGTCGCCGAGGTGACCATGACCTGGTCAGGAGTGCCGGGTGGACTGGGACTGTCCGGTGGACGGGTGTTCTTGCGGATCCTGAGGCCGGGAGGCCACCGGCTTTCCAGAAGTTCGGTTCTGTCTCGCGGATTGCGGGGGAGTGAGGCGAGGTCCAAACGGTGGCTTGCGCCAAGCGCCGGGAGTATCACCCGTCGCTCGTAGCCCGTAGCCCGTAGCCCGTAGCCCGTAGCCCGCGAGACAGAACCTGAGTGCTGGTTACGACTTCGGCTTCGTGGCAGGGGCCGGGAACGGCTTGCCGTCGATCTTCAAGGTGTAGGGGGCGAATTGAGTCACCGTGCCTGTCGGATCGTCATAAGCGATGATCGCGACGACCTTCGGATAGTGGCTGACCTTGGCGAAATCGGTCAGCGGGACGATTTTGGCCCGCTTACGTGCCAGGCCGACCAGAGTGACATGCCAGTTGTCGACGGGGATCGGGCGGATCTGGGTTGGCGACTTCCATCCGTCCAGGGTGTTGCCGCCGACCGCGGTGGAGCCGATCTTGACGTCGGAGAGGTGCCAGCCGCCGATGCTCACGGCGCCGTCACTGACGTAACGGAAGCCGATCAGGATGCGCTTCTTGGCGTAGGCCTTGAGATCGAAGCTGAGGGTGACATCGGCTGCCTTGCCGGTGATCGCCGGACCGAGCGGGCCCTCGACGGTGCGGTCGCCCTTCAGCATCTTCCAGGTCTTGCCGCCGTCGCTGGACACGGTGACGTACCCGTAGTCGAACTTCTCCTCCAGCCCATAGGTCGTCTTGAAACGAAGGACGGGATCGGCGGCCGGTACGGTGACCTGCCGTGCCGCCGTCGTGTCGGTGTCCGGGGTGTTGCCGGAGAAGAGCATTCCGGAGTCGATGGTCCACGCCAGTGGCGTCGCCGGCAGGGTTTTGGCACCGTCGAAACGGACGGTTCGCCACTCCTTCGGCAGTCGGATGTAGTCAGCGCCGTTCGGGGCCACGCCGTCCCTGCCATAGGACGACGGGTTGTTCAGGTTCACCGTGGTGTGCAGACTCGCGGTGGTCACCCGTTCGCGGGGGGCACCCTTCACGACTCCGCCGGGCACACCGGCGATCTTGTCGACCAGGGTCAGGATCTGGAAATCGTGCAGGACGTCGTGCGCCTTCACACTCTTCGGCAGCGCTGCCGTGATCGCCGCGAGGCCGTGGTTCTTCTTGTCCTGGTGCAGGGCGGTGAGGATCTTCGTACCGAATCGGTCCTGCAGGTAGAGCATGAATCCGTAGGCGATGCCGTAATCGGCGAGGACCTCGTCCGGCTCCCCTTCGGACCAGAGGTTGAGCGAGTTCGACGGGCCGCCGCAGTCGCGCGGGTTCGGGTTGAAAGTGGTCCGTACGATGCCGAAGCCCTGGTAGCAGACGATGTGGTTGTCAAACCCCTGGTGATGTACGCCGATGGCCGCGTCCACATAGCCGGTGAGCGTCTGGGCGTAGTCCGCGAGCCCTTCGCTGAGCCACACCTCCTCGTCCGGGTCGGTGTAGTAGGCGAGCAGGTGCTGCCACTCGTGGGCGAAGGTCGACTCGTACATGCGGGGCCGGGACGGCCGGCTCGTGCACGGGTCCTCGGCCGGTTCGTGCGCGGGATTCGTTCCGGTGCGATGCGCCCAGTCGAAGGCGTCGATCGTGATCACGTTGCGGTCGAACAGTTCGTTGAGCTGCTCGGAGAAGAAGCCGGAGATGTAGGTCTGCCGCTTCGGGAAGTCGAAGTAGTTCTCGTCACGGACGTTGTCGACGAGAGTGACGGTGCGGTCCCCCGCCCCGGTGAACTCGCCCGGCAGTCCGGCGTTGGTGCCGTCACGGTTCGGCGGCGTACTGAAAGCCTTGGTCTCCTTGGGGTAGATGGTCTTGTCGAATTCGTGGACCAGCGCGGCGACCTGGGCGTCGGTGATCTCGGTGGAGGCCTTGCCGCGGCAGTCGTTCTCCGGGAAGGCGACGTCCTTCGCGACCCAGACCTCGATGTGTTCGCCGATTCCGCGAAGCGTGTAGTCCTTCCGGTACACGTCGTCGTCGATCATGTTGAGGCCGACCCAACTACGGACGGTGCCGAGTTCGGGGGTCTGGACCGCGCTGCGTCCTTGCGGCTGAGGTGTGGGATCGGCAAAGGGAAGCGGCCCACCGTCCAGGGTGAGCCGATCCAGGTCCCGATCAGGGTGTTGTGCCTCGTACGGCCACGCGCCCTCGGACGACGCGTCGGAAGCAGAGGGAAGCGGGAGGGGAACGGTCGGTGGCGCGGCCGACGCCGGGCCAGCGAACAATGGGATAGAAGCGGTAATTGCCGCGAAGCTGGCAAATAGGGTACGCGTCACGTCTCGGGACGCTACCGCTGATCGCTGGATCGTGACGCCAACACCAGCCGTTGAGGATCAGGAAACCTCCCGGCGGAGCACACGAACCGTCCCGAGGATCAGCGGGAGCACCATCCAGACGCCGACGGACACCGCCAGCCGCGCCCACTCACCCGACGTCATGTCCGGCTGGCTGAGTGCCCGCGAGGTCACGTTGATATCCAGCCATGCGGCTACGTCAAGCAGGCCGCTGATGGCCGCGCCGAGAATCGCCCAGACCGTGGGGAGAGCGAAGAAGATGACGATTGCCAGCGGTGTGTTCAGCAGCAGGGCACCGAGCCCGATGCCCATCAGTACCGAGATCACCTGGGCCAGCTGGCTCTGCCAGATCAGCGACGAGTCCATGGTCCAAGCTCCGTCACCACCGATCGTGACGGCCAGCAGGTTGGCGCCGGCGGCCCAGGCCACGGTCACGGCCGCGGAGCCGATCGCGATCAGGACCCCCGCCACGACCTTCGCCGCCAGCACCCGGCCCCGAGCCGGCACCAGGGTGAAGGTCGCCAGCGCGGTTCGTTGCGACCACTCGCTCGTCACCGACAGGATGCCGAGGACCGGCAGGAGCACCGCGGACGGGAGCAGACCGAAATCGTACAGAGCGCTGAAGTTCTGCTCGTTGCTCTCGGCCCAGCCCAACTGGATCGCCGACGTCGCCGCGGTGGCCAGGCCGATCACGATCAACAGCCACATGCCGGCCCGTGTGTCGGCGAGTTTGCGCAGTTCGACGAGGGTCAGCCGGGTCAGGGGGACTGGCGCGGCGGCGGCTGAGGGCACACCGGCGGACAGGTCGGAACCGGGGGTCGCGGGGGGCCGGCCGGAAGCGGAGGTGGTCGTGGTCATCGGGAGACTCCCTCGAGGTCGGAACCGGCGGTCAGGCGAAGAAACATCTCTTCGAGGCCACCGGCGCCGGCCGGTCGCAGCTCCAGCAGCGCTACTCCGGAGGCCGCGGCGGCCCGGCCGACGGCCCGCGGGTCCGCCGGCACCAGAACGCTGCCGTCGGTCGAGGGGGTTCCGGTGAGGCCCATGCGCTGCAACAGAGCCTGGATAGCGGCCGGATCAGCGGTGCGGACCAGCGTTCCGGCGGCGTTCAGCAGCTTCTCCTTGTCGCCCTGGGTGAGGATCCGGCCGTTGCCGATCACGACCAGCCGATCAGCGATCACCTCGACCTCGCGCAACAGGTGGGAGGAGAGCAGGACCGTGCCGCCCCGGTCCGCGAAATCCCGCAGCAGTCCGCGCATCCAGTGGATACCTTCCGGGTCCAGACCGTTTGCCGGTTCGTCCAGGATCAGGACGGCAGGGTCGCCGATCATCGCGTACGCCAGGCCGAGTCGTTGTCGCATGCCCAGCGAGTACGCCCGCACCCGTCGTTTCGGGGCGGCTCCGGTCAGCCCGACCCGGGCCAGCCGCCCGGTCACCCGGGCCGTGTCCAGCCCCATCGTCATCGCGGCCAGGGCCAGCACCTCCCGGCCGGTGCGCCCGGCGTGCTGGGCGGACGCGTCGAGCAGCACGCCGATGTGCCGTCCCGGATTGCCGAGCCGCTGGTACGGCACGCCGCCCACGGTCGCCCGGCCGGACGTCGGCGGGGTGAGACCACAGATCATTCGCATCGTGGTGGATTTGCCGGCGCCGTTGGGACCGAGGAATCCGGTGACCGTGCCCGGCTCGCAGGTGAACGACACATCATCGACGGCGCGGTGGGCACCGTACGTCTTGGTGAGGTGGTCGACCGTAATCATGCGGCCCAGCGTGCGTGCCGCCGGGCGGTCGTCGCTTCGGCCGTTGGTCGGGGCCCGCAAACTTTGGTCTGACCCGCGACCGCCGGGGCTACTCGAAGAGGGAGTGGTTGCGGTCGGCTGAGGTGCGGGCTCGGGCCCGGCGGCGGAGTTGGATCACCACGATGTCGACCAGGGCGGCGACCGCCCACGCTGCCAGCAGCCAACCGGCGACGGTCCAGCCGGCGCGGAACAACAGCGCTGACAGGACCGTGCACACCACCAAGCCGAACGCGGCCAGAGCCAGTCGAAGGTTGAGAGGGCTGTACGGCTCCTCGACTGTGCCGCGGCGGCCTTGCGGCTGGGGTCCGAGTGGCATCCGGGCAAAGTACCCCACCCCTGACCGGGTGAAACTTTGGGATCCGGCAGTGCTGAACCGAGCGGCCGGGGCGGGCGTAGTTGAAGCCGGAGGGAAAGACGAATCAAGATCGACTTTTCTCTATGTCGATCATTCGATTTAAAGGTCATTATGGAGTCGGTCTTCGATTCTCTGCTGGATTTCACGGGAGGCGCCATGCCCCAGCCGGAGCGGAAGCTCGGCACGTGGCCGATCTTCGTCATCGCGGTTTCAGCCATGACCCCACTAACCGTCGTGGCCGGAGCCCTGCCGCTGGGGTACGGACAGGTGGGTGAGAAAGGCATTCCGGTGGCGTACATGCTGGTCGCCGCCGTTCTCGGGATCTTCGCGGTGGGACTTGCCGCGATGGCCCGGCATGTGCCCAACAGTGGCGCTTTCTACGCGTACGCGGCAATCGGAATTTCCCGGCCTCTCGGGGTCGGCACCGCTTTCGTCGCGCTGCTCGCCTACAACGCCATGCAGATCGGTCTCTACGGGGCCTTCGGTGTGGCCGCACATCACGCTTTGGCGATCTTCGGGATCGAGATCTCGTGGATCATCCTGGCGCTGATCGGGTGGGCGGTCATCGCGGTTCTCGGACGAATCGACATTGATCTCAATGCACGCATCCTGACCGTTCTGGTCTGCGCGGAAGTGCTGATCGTGCTGATCTTCGACGCGGTCATGATCGGTAACCCGGCCGGGGGGACGGTCACGTTCGACACCCTCAACCCCGCACTGATCGCCAGCGCGGGCGGTGTGTCGCTGCTGGTCGCCGCGATTGCGGGCATGGTGGGATTCGAGGCGCCCCTGGTGTATGCCGCCGAAGCTCGCGATCCACGCCGGACCATCGCCCGGGCCATCGGGTTCACCCTGATCGTGGCGGCGTTCCTCTACGGTGGCACCGCGTGGGCGATGTCGGTCGTCGCCGGGCCCGACCAGATCGTCGCGATCGCCGGAAACCACCTCAACGACCTGTTCTTCTTCCTGCCCGAGCCCTACCTGCCGTCGGTGATCATCGATCTGGGCCGGATCTTCTTCGCCACCAGCCTGTTCGCCGCGATGCTGGCCTTCCACCACACCGTCGCGCGGTACGTGCTGACCGTCGCGCGTGAGGGTGTGCTCCCCCCGGCGCTGGCGGTCACCCGGCAGGGCGTGCCGGTGGCGGCCTCCCTCGCCCAGTCCGCGCTGGCCCTGGTAGCGCTGTTGATCTTCGCGATCGGGGCGTGGAACCCGACCACCGACCTGTTCTTCTTCGGTACCGTCTCCGGCGGCCTCGGCGTCCTGATCCTGATGACGATCGCCTCGGTCGCGGTGGTCCGGTTCTTCCGCCGGACCCCCAGTTCGGAGATCCGCTGGCGGCGTTCGATCGCCCCGTGGATCTCCACCGTCTTCCTCTGGATCGTGCTGCTGATCACGGTGGCGTTCTTCGGCGATCTGCTGGGCAGCGACAACCTGGCCAAGGTGTGGTCGCCGACCCTGTCCTTCCTGCTGGTCCTGATCCTCGGCATCGTCTGGGGCAAAAAACTGCGGACCGAGAAGCCGGAGGTGTACGCGGTGATCGGTACCGGTCATCCGCCCCTCGCCCGGGGGGAATCCGCCCCGCCCACAGTGATCGACACCGCACCGTTTCATTCCACGCGCGAGGAAGGTGACCCGACCACGGAAGCCGCGGAGACCGTGAGGAAGTCTGAAGAGCAGAACGCCGAACCTGGTCAGAGCACCGAGGCAGGGCTGGGCGTCGGGGAGAGGGCGCCGAGCGAGCGGCGAGCCGGCACGGCTTCGGTGGTCGACAACCGGATCGAGAATCCGGTGGCCGAGGGCGGGATCGCGCCCGGAGAACGGGTCAAGCCCAAGCCGTCTCCACGGCCCCGAACCCCACGGCCACGGAAGACGGCCTCGGAGAACGGGACGCCGGGCACTGCGCCTCGGGTTCCACGGTCGAGGCCGGCAGCGGACGACAACGGGCAGGTCGGGAGTGGTTCGGCGGGTCCGGGTACGCCTGGTGTCCAGCGTCGGACGCCTCGTCCAAGGGCGCCGCGCGCCCCGGAACAGACACCGGCCACGGAGTCCGACACTCCCGACGACTCCCGCTGACCGACAGATCCGGAGAGCTACCGGCTGAGCGGGCGGGGCTGATTACTCGTACCGCTGGGGGAAGGGCGTAGGGGGCCGCCGGGTGGCGACCCCCTCGTGTGGCGGTGGGCTATTTCTTGGCGGGTTTGTCGGAGCCGGGGGAGGCCCGGAGGCTGCCGGGGTGGGCCTTGAGGGATGGGTCCTTGCTGGATTTCATCAGGCTGGCGACCGTGGTGATGATCAGGATGCCGATGATGACGCCCAGGGAGATCGGGGTGGAGACCTCGGGAACCGCCTCGTTGATGTCCTTGTGGGCCCAGTGCAGGACGAGCTTCACACCGATGAAGGCCAGGATGATCGACAGGCCCGTCGACAGGTAGACCAAGCGGTCGAGTAGGCCCTTGACCAGGAAGAACAGGGCGCGTAGGCCGAGTAGCGCGAAGGCGTTGGCGACGAAGACGATGTATGCCTGGTCGGTGACGCCGAAGACCGCGGGGATCGAGTCGAGCGCGAAGAGCAGGTCGGTGCCGCCGATCGCCAGCAAGGTCAGGAACAGCGGCGTGACCATGCGCTTGCCGTCGACCCTGGTGATCATTTTGCCGTCGACGAAGTCGTCGGTGACGGGCAGGAAGCGGCGGGCCGTCTTGACGAGCGCGTTCTCGTCGACGTCGGGATCCTCGTCGCGGTGCCGGAACAACTGCACCGCGGTGTAGAGCAGGATCAGGCCGAAGATCAGGAACATGAACGAGAAGGCGTTGAGCAGGGCGGCACCGAGCGCGATGAAGATCACCCGCAGCACCAGCGCGATGATGATGCCGAAGGTGAGGACTTCCTGCTGGTACTTCTCGGGCACGGCGAAGGTCGTCATGATGATGACGAACACGAAGAGATTGTCGACGGACAGGCTCTTCTCGACGATGTACCCGGCGAAGTACTCGGTGCCGTAATCCCAACCGGCGAAGTTCGCGAAGACCACACCGAAGACGATCGCGACGGCGATGTAGAAGATTGACCAGCCGGCGGCTTCGCGGAAGCCGACGACGTGTGGACGGAGCACCCCGAGAGTCAAATCGAGGGCGAGCAGGGCGACGATGACCCCGATGGTCACGATCCACCCGAGCGCGGAGACCTCTAGCATGCTTCACAGGATCTCCAAAGATTCTGCAAACATGCTGGGAAACGCGAATCAAGCCGCGACGAACGACCTCTTCGCCAGTCCCATCCAGAAGCCGTCGATCGGCTGTTCGGGCGCTTTCGACGGGTTCTCCGAGGCGCCGAGTGTGAGGAACATCGGCGCGAAGTGCTCGATGGTCGGGTGCGCGTACGGCATGCCGGGAGCGCGGTCGCGGAAGTCGGCCAGTTCGTCGACGGCACCGCGGGCGAGGGTCTCGGCCGCCCACGCGTCGAACTCGCGGGACCAGCCGGGCGCGGCGGCCTCGGGGCTCCAGTCGCGCAGGAACGGCAGCCCGTGCGTGGTGAACCCGGAGCCGACGATCAGCACCCCCTCGTCGCGCAGCGGAGCCAGCCGCCGGCCCAGGTCGAGCAGTGCGTCGGGTTCCAGGGTGGGCAGGGACATCTGCAGGACCGGGATGTCGGCGTCCGGGTACATGACGGTCAGCGGAACATACGCGCCGTGGTCGAGGCCGCGGTTGGTCTGTGCGACGGTCTGGTGGTCGGGCATCAGCGCGGCGATCTGGGCGGCGAGCACGGGAGCGCCGGGAGCCGGGTACTTGACTTCGTAATATTTCTGAGCGAATCCGCCGAAGTCGTAGACCAGCGGCACCGGTGAGGTGGAGCTGAGCATGAGCGGCGCCGACTCCCAGTGGGCCGAGGCCATCAGGATCGCTTTCGGTCGCGGGAGGCCGGCGGCCAGGGTCTTGAGTTGCTCCACCCAGACCGGGCTGTCGACCAGGGGCGGTGCGCCGTGGCTGAGGAAGAGGGCGGGCATCCGCATGGTGGCCTCCGTTGAAGCTTCAACTATTTGAAGCCGACAGTACGCCGGTTTACTTGCGGTCGCAACTAAAGTCGCTCTTGACGGCGGCCACCTGCCCGTAATTACCTTGAAACAGGCTGTCACCGGTGGAAGGGGCGCGGGTCCATGACCGACGCGCGGGTCGACCCACTGGTGCCCCGGGGCAGTTCCGCCGAGCGCCCGTTCGACGTCCACGTCACCCCGGAGAGCGCAGGCTGGCAGCACACCGGCCTGCGGGTGGTGCAGCTCTCCGTCGGCGGGCGGGTGCGCTTCCGTACCGGCGACGACGAAGTGGTGGTCCTGCCCCTGATCGGCGGCTGTGACGTGGCCTGCGACGACGAGCGGATGACACTGACCGGCCGCCGCTCGGTCTTCTCCCGGATCACCGACTTCGCCTACCTGCCGCGCGGCACCACGGCCACGCTGCGCGCCCCGAACGGCGGCCGCTTCGCGCTCCCGGCCGCCCGCGCCGGTCGTTACCTGCCGTTCCGCTACGGCGCCGCCGAGGACGTCCCGGTCGAACTCCGCGGATCCGGCCGGGCCAGCCGGCAGGTCAACAACTTCTGCACGCCCGGCTCGTTCGAGACCGACCGGCTGATCGCGTGCGAGGTGCTCACGCCGGGTGGCAACTGGTCGTCCTACCCGCCGCACGAACACGACGAGCTGGAGGAGATCTGCTACTACGAGGTCGCCGTCTCGCCGGCGGGCGGTCCCGGCTGCGGATACCAGCGGGTGTACGGGTACCAGGACCGCCCGATCGACGTGTGCGCCGAGGTGCACACCGGGGACGTCGTGCTGATCCCGTACGGCTGGCACGGGCCCTCGATGGCTGCCCCCGGCTACGACCTCTACCGCCTGAACGTGATGGCCGGCCCCGGCGAACGGCGCTGGCAGGCCCGCGACGACCCGGCACACGACTGGGTGCGGGACCAGTGGGCGGCCGACCGGATCGACGACAGGCTGCCGATGACCTCGGTGCGGGAGAGAAGGCGGGAATGAGACAGCGCCTCGCGATCTCGTCATGGTGGGCGGGCCACAAGGAGATCGCGGCCCGCCCGTTCGCTATGTGGTCGGGATGACGATTACCTGGCCGGGGAAGATCCGGTCCGAGTCGGGGATGAAATCGCGGTTCAGGTTGAAGATCTCGCGCCAGCGGTCCTCGTCGCCGAGTTTCTCGCGGGCGATTTTCGACAGCGAGTCGCCGGCTTTCACGGTGTAAAGGCGTGGGATCGGGCCGACCGGCTGTTTCGGCGGCAGGAACAGCACCTGACCGGGGAAGATCCGATTCGGGTTCGTGATGGTGGAGCGATTCAGCGCGAAGATCTGCGGCCAGCGGTTCTCCCCACCGAGCTGTTCCCGCGCGATCTTGGTGAGGCTGTCGCCCTGGCGCACCTGATACGTCAGCGGCTGCTGATGCCCCGGCAGCACCTTGGCCAGGCGCAACAGGTCGGCCAGCTCGAACCGGCCGGGCTTCTCCGCCGGCAGCGTCGGCTTCCAGCCCGGCTGCTTGAGCACCGAGTCCTCACTGCGGCGGACCAGCCCGACCAGCACCTCGGCGACGATCGTGCTGCCCACCGGGCCCAGGTGCGCGCCGTCGTGCAGGGCCTTGGCCTCGGCCAGGATGTAATACCAGAGCGGTGTACGAGTCAGGAATTCGCTCTGTTCCAGCGCGTTCCGCTGGTCGGCGTTCCCGGCCGCGGCAAGGATCTGGTCCTTGGTGAGCACCGGCGTCCCGAGCAGATCGGCGACCGCCTGACCAGTGGGAATACGCAGCCGGTAACCACGCAGCAGGTTACGGACGGCCAGCCGCCCGGCGTCCGGCGCGGGCTGCTCCGGCTTACCTTCTTTGTCCTTGAGCCCGAACAGCGCCCCGCCACCGGTGGAGGCCAGATTGGTGTCGATCTTCCGGGCCTTCATGACGGCGCCGGGACCGACGATGTTCTCCCATTCGATGATCCAGTTCTCCGGGAGCGTGTCGAAGTCACCGAGCTGCCCACTCAGCGCGGTGAAGGTGAACAGCAGATCCAGCGAGCCCGGCGCCGGATTGCGGCTGGCCCGGAAATTCACGTTGAAGTCGTACAGGCCGCGCACCATCGAGTGCCCGAAACGGTAGGCGGCGACCGCGAATTCGAGGGGCATGAAAAACGGCTCGGCGTGCGGGTTGTACCACTTGTTGCCGTGCACCACGACGTCGTCGACGATCGCCGGATCCGCGATCCGCTTCAGGAAATCGTGCACGACGATGTGCTGGTAGTGCTGGCGCAGCACCCGGCGCGCCTCCCGGAACGGCAGCCCCTGGTCGATCAGCACGTTGTGCGCTTTCAGGAACGCCACGTGCAACTGGGAGATGATGGTGTTCTCGTCATTGCGCGGATCACCGATCAGAGCCTCACGGTCGATGTCCGGATCACTGTTCCGCGGTTTGCGCGGCAGGTCGTTGTCGTCGCCTTTGCCCTTCGGGCGGACAAAAGGAGGATCAGTCTGGCCGAGTTTCTGGACCACGCCCAGTTTGAGCCGGTCCTCGTTCTTCGGATCACGCGGAGCCGGCGTTCCGTAAACGCTGTCCAGGTCCAGGGTCGCGGTGCGCTGATTACGCATCACCCGCCGGATGTCCGCCAGACTCAGCGGGGCCATCGCCGGATCGAGAAGCACCTTCGGCCCGCCGGACCCCAGCGTCGAATCCTGGATCTCCAGGGTGACGTCGTGGTCGATGAACTGACCGAGATAGGTGTAGGCCGCAGGGATCGGGCCGTCCTTGCCGGCGTCGTCGCCCTGTTCGTTGTCGGTCATCGCCGCACCGAGCCGCTTCAGTTTCGCCGGCGTGTCCGGTAACCGTGGCAGCAGGTTCGCTTCGTCGTCCTGCAACGTCGGGAAGAGCAGATCGAACGGCTGGGTGCTGACCGGTGGCGCGAGGGCGAACGCCAGCGGGGCGCCAGCCGTGTATTCGGCGAGATCCTTTTTCGCCTTGTCGATGTCGTGATCGGAAACGGGGCGGCCATGTCCGAGACGAGGCATTATTGTCCCCTTTTTCATGGTGGGCCGAATAACTCTCAGCGGCCACCATAGGCAGCGGCGCACCCCGGTGAAGACAGCTTGTTGACAGATCCCGACGCGGTTGTTGGCAGATGGTGCGTATCACCTTCTCTGCAGGCCGCCGAAAGCTAGATCGGCCACCGCGTCGGCAATGGAATCCGGGGATCCCTTATCCGGGCGATACCACCCGACGAGTGAATTGACCATTCCGAAGATCAGGCGGGCCGCGGTCGCCGGGTCCACGTCGGCACGCAGGCCGCCCTCGGCCTGCGCCTGCCGCACCAGGTCGGTGACGATCCGGTCGAAGGTCCGGCGGCGCGCCACGGCCTGCTGCTCGGCCACGGTGTTGCCGCGCACCCGCAGGAGCAGGGTGACGAACTCCAGACGGTCGGCCAGGACGAGGACACTGCGACGGATCAAATTCCGCAGTCGTACGACAGCAGGCTCGTCGCTCTTGATCGCCGCCTGTGCGGCCTCCTCCAGTGCGCCGAGCGCCCGGTCCACCGCCATCGTCAGCAACTGCTCCTTGCTGCTGACGTGGTGGTAGAGCGTCGACTTGGTGATGCCGAGCGACTCGGCGATGTCGAACATGCTCGTCGCGTCGTAGCCGTGAGTGTTGAAGAGCCGGACCGCGGCGGCCAGCACCGCACCCTGATCATGCCCCGGGCGGC
Source organism: Actinoplanes derwentensis (assembly GCF_900104725.1). Classification (NCBI taxonomy): domain Bacteria; kingdom Bacillati; phylum Actinomycetota; class Actinomycetes; order Micromonosporales; family Micromonosporaceae; genus Actinoplanes; species Actinoplanes derwentensis. Next base: position 3,762,667 of record NZ_LT629758.1, on the reverse strand, counting down.
CGCGGCGCCGGCTGTTGTCCACAGGTGAAATCTAGCCCCTTGATTTACCGACCGATCGGGCGGTTAATGGAGGCATGACGAGTCCCGATGAGCTCTACCAAGCCCATCGCGAGCTGCTGGACCGCGCGATCTCGGCGGCCTCGGCCCGTGACTACTGGTCGGCCTTCCCCGAGTCGCCCAGCAAGAAGGTCTACGGCGATCAGGCCGCCCCCGCCGGCGACCGCGCCTTCACCGCCCTGCTCGGGCAGACCTTCGCCGTCGACGTGCCGGGCGCCGTGGGCACCGTCTCCACCGAGCGCTCGCCCTACGGCCTGGAGCTGGGCATCAGCTATCCCAAAGGCGACCCGCAGGCGCTGGTCGCCGCCGCCCGCGCGGCCACCCCGGGCTGGCGAGACATCGGCCCCGAGGGCCGGGCCGGCGTCGCCGTGGAGATCCTCCAGCAACTGCACGCCCGAGTCTTCGAGCTGGCCCACACCGTCCAGCACACCACCGGTCAGGCCTTCGTGATGGCGTTCCAGGCCGGCGGCACCCACGCGCTCGACCGTGGTCTGGAAGCCGTCGCCTACGCTCTCGCCGCGACCACCCGGATGCCCGCCCGCGCTTCCTGGAGCAAAGGCCCGCTGCACCTGGAGAAGACGGCGACTGTCGTCGGCCGCGGCGTCGGCCTGGTCATCGGCTGCACCACCTTCCCCACCTGGAACGGATATCCGGGCCTGTTCGCCAGCCTCGTCACCGGCAACCCGGTGATCGTCAAACCACACCCCGGCGCGGTGCTGCCGCTCGCCGTCACCGTCCAGGTCTGCCGGGCGGTGCTCACCTCCGCCGGGCTCAACCCCGACATCGTCACGCTCGCCGCCGAGGACCCCGGCGACGGCATCGCGGCCACCCTCGCCACCCACCCCGAGGTGCGGATCGTCGACTTCACCGGCTCCAGCGAGTTCGGCGACTGGCTCGAAGCCAACGCGCGGCAGGCCGTGGTCTACACCGAGAAAGCCGGGCTCAACACCGTCGTCGTCGACTCCACCGCCGACTACCAGGGGCTGCTCGGCAATCTGGCGTTCTCGCTGTCGCTCTACAGCGGGCAGATGTGCACCACCCCGCAGAACATCCTGGTGCCCCGCGACGGCATCAGCACCGACGCCGGGCATCGCAGCGCCGCCGAGTTCGGCGCCGATCTGGCGGCCGCGCTCGACAAACTGCTCGGCGACCCGCGGCGGGCCGCCGGCACTCTCGGTGCGATCGTCAACGACGGCGTGTTCAGCCGGCTCACCGAGGCCGGGACGGCGCCCGCGATCGTGCACCCGTCGACCGCCGTCGCCGACGAGCAGTTCCCCGGCGCGACCATCCGGACGCCACTGGTGGTGCAGCTCGACGCCGCCGACGAGAAGACCTACACGCGCGAGTGGTTCGGGCCGGTGTCATTCCTGATCACCACCGATTCGACCGCGCACAGCCTGCAGGTGTTCAGCGAGACCGTGCGGGCCCACGGCGCGCTGTCGGCGCTGGTGCACTCGACCTCGCCGTCGGTGCTCGACGCCGCCCGCTCAGCGGCACTCGACGCCGGCGTGCACCTCTCGGAGAACCTGACCGGTGGAGTCTTCGTCAACCAGACGGCAGCCTTCAGCGACCTGCACGGGACCGGCGCCAACCCGGCGGCGACCGCAGCCCTGACCGACGACTGGTTCGTGGCGGGCCGCTTCTTCACCCTGCAGTCGCGCCGCCACGTGGATCCGTCATGACGTTCGACGAGTCGATCGCCCGGGACCAGCGGATCGAGCCGGCCGACGATATGCCGGAGGGGTACCGGCGCACGATGGTCCGGCAGATCGCGCAACATGCGCATTCGGAGATCATCGGGATGCAGCCGGAGGGGGACTGGATCACCCGAGCCCCGACGCTGCGGCGTAAGGCGATCCTGCTCGCCAAGGTGCAGGACGAGGCCGGGCACGGGCTCTACCTCTACTCGGCGGCCGAGACGCTCGGGGCCGACCGGGGCGACCTCACCCGGCGACTCATCGAGGGACAGCAGAAGTATTCGTCGATCTTCAACTATCCGACCCGGTCGTTCGCTGACGTCGGTGTGATCGGCTGGCTCGTCGACGGCGCGGCCATCTGCAATCAGGTGCCACTCTGCCGCAGCTCTTACGGGCCCTACGCGCGAGCCATGATCCGCATCTGCAAGGAGGAGTCCTTCCATCAGCGGCAGGGCTACGAGCTGCTGATCACCATGATGCGGGGGACTCCGGAGCAGCGGTCGATGGTGCAGGACGCGGTGGACCGGTGGTGGTGGCCGTCGCTGATGATGTTCGGGCCGCCGGACGCCGCGTCACCCAACACCGCGCAGTCGATGGCCTGGAAGATCAAGCGGCACACCAACGACGAGCTGCGGCAGCGATTCGTCGACATGAGTGTTCCGCAAGCCGTCTCGCTCGGGGTCACCCTGCCCGATGCCGAGCTGCGATGGAACGAGGAGCGTGGCCACTACGACTTCGGCCAGCCCGACTGGGCCGAACTGAAACGGGTCATCACCGGTGATGGGCCGATGAACGAGGAGCGGATCCGGCGCCGGCGTGCCGCGGACACCGACGGCGCCTGGGTGCGGGAAGCGGCCGCGGCCCACGGGGCCCGGCTGGCAGGGGTGGCGTGATGACGCAGCACGAGTGGCCGTTGTTCGAGGTGTTCGTGCGAGCCAAGCGAGGGCTCAACCACGTGCATGTGGGGTCGCTGCGGGCCGCCGACCCGGAGATGGCGTTGCATCACGCTCGTGACCTCTACACCCGGCGCAACGAGGGCGTCAGCATCTGGGTGGTGCGGTCGGACGCCGTCACGGCCAGTGACCCGGCGGTCAAGGAGTCCTTCTTCGCGCCCAGTGAGGACAAGGTCTACCGGCATCCGACGCACTACGCCATTCCCGACTCGGTTCCGCACATCTGAGGGTGGAGCATGGCTTTCGACGACGCGTACGACGCGCTCACCGATCATCAGGACGATGCTCGGTGGGCGTACGGGACCGGCTTCACCGATCCTCTCGCCGGTGTCTCCGGCGACTTCCCGGACGGAGTCGACCGGTCTGACCTGGCCACCTACTGCCTGATGCTCGGCGACGACGCGCTGATCATGTCGCACCGGCTTCAGCAGTGGGTGACCCGGGCACCCGAGCTTGAGGACGAACTGGCGCTCGCCAACATCGGCCTAGACCTGCTCGGGCAGGCCCGGTTGCTGCTGACCCGGGCCGGTGCCGCAGAAGGCCGGGGCCGTGACGAGGACGAGCTGGCCATGCACCGTGGACCGGGCGAGTTCCGCAACGTCCATCTGGTGGAACGAGCCGACGACGACTTCGCGCACCTGGTGGCCCGGCTGTGCGCCTTCTCGGTGTGGCGGCTGGCCCTGCTCGACCGGCTCGCCGGCTCCCGTGATCCGATGCTCGCCGGCATCGCTGCCAAAGGCGTCAAAGAGGTCACCTACCATCGGGACTACGCGGCGCAGTGGATGGTCCGGCTCGGTGACGGGACCGCACTGTCACACACCCGGATGACCGCCGCCGTGGTCGCGCTGGAGCCACTGCTCGGAAGCCTGTTCCAGGCACACCCGGTCGAGAAACGCCTGGCCGCGGCAGATGTCGCGGTTGATCCGGGGGAGCTTCGAGCCGACTTCGAGCAGGTCTGGGAGTTAGTTCTGACCACCGGGCGGCTGGCCGGTTCCCGCTCGGGCGACGAACGGCTCGGTGGCTCGGACGCCGGGCGGGACGGGGAGCACACGGCGGCGTTCGCCGAGATCCTGGCGGAGATGCAGGCGATCGCCCGGACGGTACCCGGAGGCGTCTGGTGAACGCAGCCGACGTGGTGGGGACCGTCGCCGACCCGGAACTGCCCATGATCACCCTTGCTGAGCTGGGGATCGTTCGGGAGGTTCGGCAGGACGACGGCGCGGTGGTCGTGACGATCACCCCGACCTACTCGGGCTGTCCCGCGATGGAGTCGATCAGGGCCGACATCCGGGTGGCACTCGGGCGGGCCGGATTCGGGGTCGTCGAGGTGCGTACCGTGCTGGCACCGGCCTGGACCACCGACTGGATCAGCGAGACCGGAAAGCGCAAACTCGCCGCCGCGGGCATCGCCCCGCCGGGGCCGGCACCCGTCCGCCGGGCCGGGCCCATTCCCCTCACCCTCGGCACCCGGCCGGCCACGGTCGTCTGCCCGCGCTGCGGTGCGGCCGACACCGAGGCGCTCGCCGCGTTCGGAGCCACCGCCTGCCGCGAACTGCGCCGATGCCACTCCTGCCGGGAACCGTTCGAGCACATGCGGGAGATCTGAGATGACACCACGGGGGTTTCATCCACTGCGGGTCGCCACCGTCGACCGGCTGTGCGCCGACGCGGTCGCGGTGACCTTCGACGTGCCGCCGGAACTGGCCGAGCGCTACCGGTTCCGGCCGGGGCAGTCGGTCACCGTGCACCGGGACGGAGAACGGCGCACCTACTCGATCTGCGCTCCGGCCGGTGGTGCCCCGCGCATCGGGGTGCGGGAGGTTCCCGGCGGGCTCGTCTCCCCATGGATCGTCCACCGGCTGCGAGCCGGTGACCTGGTCGAAGTAGCGCCGCCAGCCGGCACGTTCACACCCGAACCCGCGACCGGCGGGCGGCACGTGCTCATCGCCGCCGGATCCGGGATCACCCCGGTGCTGTCGATCGCCGCGTCCCTGTTGCGGCAGGCGGGCACCGAGGTCACCCTGCTGTACGGCAACCGGCGAGCCGACACCGTCATGTTCGCCGAAGAACTCGCCGATCTGAAGGACACCTATCCCGGGCGGCTCGAACTCGTGCACGTGCTCTCCCGGGAACCCCGCGAGTCCGAACTGTTCAGCGGGCGCCTCGACGCCGGCCGGCTGCGCCAGATGTTGCGGCTGCTGATCGACGTACCTGCGGTCGGGCACTGGTGGTTGTGCGGACCGTACGGGATGGTCGTCGACGCGACCGCGGTGCTGACCGAGTTCGGGGTGCCGGGATCGCGGGTGCACCGGGAACTGTTCTGGGTGGACGAGGCGCCACCCCCACCGGTGCGGCCCGCCGAATCGCTCGGGCCCAGTTGTGACGTCACCGTGGTGCTCGACGGGCGGAAGACGAGTGTCGCCGTACCCGACGGGGTCACCCTGTTGGACGGGGCTCAGCGGGCACGGCCGGACCTGCCCTTCGCCTGCAAGGGCGGAGTGTGCGGCACGTGCCGGGCCCGGGTCACCGACGGGACCGTGGTCATGCGGCGGAACTTCGCGCTGGAGGACGGTGAGGTCACGGCGGGGTTCGTCCTGACCTGCCAGAGTCTGCCGACCTCACCCAAGGTAGTGATCGACTTCGACCAGTGAGCCGGTGGGAAACGCGTTTCGTGGGCGGGTGTCGGGGTGCAGAATCGGGCTCGTGCGGATCCGGGCGGCGCGTGACGACGAGTTGGTGGAGCTCCAGGAGATCGAACGGGCTGCGGGAGAACTGTTCCGCGATATCGGGATGGCGGCGATCGCTGACGACGAGCCGTTGCCGGTCGAGGTGCTTGCGGAGTATGTGAGTGCCGGGCGGGCCTGGGTCGCGGTGGTCACTGATCCTGACCTTGATGACGGCACCGGTCGCGGCGCTGGCCGGGTGGGTCCGCTCGCAGTGGGAGATCATCGGGAGTGGGTGGCGGGGTATCTGATCGCTGATCTGGTGGACGGGAACGTTCATATCGAGCAGGTGTCGGTTCATCCTCGGTTCTCGCGGCGTGGGGTGGGGCGGCGGCTGATCGATGAGACTGCCGCCTATGCGGAGCGGGTGGGGGCGGCCGGGCTCACTCTCACCACGTTTGCCGAGGTCGCCTGGAATGCGCCTTACTACCGGCGGTGCGGGTTCGTAGTGCTGGCGGATGAGGCGGTCGGGAGTGGGTTGCGGGCTGTACGGGCCCATGAAGCCGCGGCCGGACTGGAGCGTTGGGCCCGGGTGTGTATGGGCCGGACGCTTGGTGGTGCGCGTCCGATGGTGGAACCTTAAAGGGTGAAATATCGGAAATGAGGGTGGCTTGAGGGCTGATGGTCTTCTGTCGCCAGCAGGATGAATGCCGACAAGGCACTCGGCGACAGGAGTAGGGCGATGAAGTCTCTGACATTTCGTGCGGTCAGCGGAGTGATCGCCGGGTCGATTCTGTTCACGCTGCCCGGGACAGCGACTGCTGCGGTTCGGGCGCCTGCCCCGCCGTGGCCGCTTCCCGGCGCAGGGCACGGCGTGGCCGGGAAACCACTGGTCAACGCTGGTATGGGCAGTAACCCGGCACTGTCCACGGTACGCAAGAAGCGGAGCAAACCGGTGCGGTCCACGGTGGACAAGCCGACCGGTAGGTCGGCGGAGTCGATCCCGGGCGAGCTGGCTGACGAGGCGGCGGACGGGACTGAGCACGAGGCGGCGGACGGGACTGAGCACGAGGCGGCGGACGGGACTGAGCGCGAGGCGGCGGGTGGGGTTGCTCGTGAGGTAGCGGCCGGGGCCGTGCGTGAGGCGGCGGCTGGGGCTGTGCGGGAGTCGGTTGGTGTGGGCGAGGCCAGGCCGCGTGTTGTCGAGGCGGCCGGGGAAGGGAGCCGGAAGGAACGGCGGGGTGCGGATCTGGCGTTTCGGGTTTCGGTGCCGGGGGCTACTGCCAGCGGGGTCTACGCGATCAGCACCGCTCCGGCGGAGACCCGGCGGGGAGTCAAAGGCAAGGGCAGTCCGGCGCTCAGTGTCAGCCTCAAGGTCACCGGGCGGACCCGCTGCGGCGTGCTGCAGATGACTACCAACGGGCCTGCGGACGGGATCGAGTGGTACACGTTCGCTGTGCTGTGCAAGCCGGGGACGGCCACCTTCCGGACCGAGGCGACGCGGCTGCCCTGGAGTTCCGGGACCCTGCCGTCCGTGCGGATCTGCAACGGGCTGAGTCCGGCTCTGGCGGAGGGGGACGACTGTGACGACTTCGAGCCGCCTCGGGGGTCCTGAGCTTCAGATGCCCAGGTCGTCGCAGAGATCCCAGTAGCGTTCCAAGGCATCGGGGGTGCTTCGATGCCGGGACAGGCCCACCGTGTCGAACTCGTCCATGCCCTTGGTGGCGTGGACTCCCAGAACTTGTAGTGCGCCGTTGATGTCGCGCACCTCGGGAACTCGGCCGCCGTCGATCCAGGCGGTCGCCCACTGTCTGCCCTCGCCGCCGAAGTAGTCCGTCATGATCAGGGCGAATGTCGGCGGGGTTCGGGTCGTGACCGCCGCTGCCAGGTCGGCCAGCACACCCTCGCGGGGAAAACGGCTGTCGAAGTCGTCGGGGGCTCCGAGGATCGTACCGGCGCCTCTCTGGTGTTGCTGGTAGGCCGCGTAAGCGGCATTTATGTGGATCAAACGCAGGCCTTGGCCGATCGGAGTTCCGGCGACGTCCCATTCCGTGGCGGCTGCCTCGTCGAACTGCTCCGCCACGATCAACGCCGTGATGCTGTGACCCATGGCCACCATCATCCGTGCGGCTGTGGGAGCGCGGTAAGGGGCCGACGGCGGAAGCTGGCGGCTGCGGGAATGTAGTGGGGATCGGGCGGTGGAAGGTGGTCGCTGCGGGAGTGCGAGGCGCGGGCCGCAGGTGGTGGCGACAGGGCGCGGGAGGCGGGCGGCGGCGGGGCGCGGAAGGGTGGAAGGGTGCGGATGGCGGGCGGCGGAGGGACGGCAGCTCCGGAAGGTGGCTGCGGAGCGTGGCGGATTGTGGGTGACGGAGAGTGCGGGAGGGTGCCGGGCTCGGAAGAGGGACTCAGAGGAGGCGGGTGATTCCCTCGGCGGCGATTCGGTCGGCCAGGCGGGTGTGGTCGAGGTTGGCGCAGAGCACTATCGATGCGCCGGCCGTCAACGGGGCCATCAGCCAGATCATCGGTTCCTCGTAGGCTGTCACGTCCACCAGTACCCGGTCACCGGCGGTGATTCCGCGGGCTGAGGCCAGGGTGGCGGCTGCGGCCCCGTACTCCCCGAAGGTCGTGCCGTCGACCGTGGCCGTCTCACTCACCGTGACCCCGGTGTGCGGTGGTGCCGCACCGAGATGAGCGCGGGCGGAGGGTGGGAAATCACGATAACCGGGCGGTACGTCGGGGGAGTCGCGACCGCCCGGTGCCAAGCCCAGCACGAACTGGAATCCGGCCGGGGGTACGTCCTCCAGCCAGCTGCCGACGCGACGCCGTTCGACGAATGTGACGTCCAGGTCCGATTCCGTGTCTGAGGAGAGGCCAGCCGTACTCCAGGCACGGAATGACACCTTGATGCCTGCCGCCCATGCGCCCAGCAGCACCGCCGCCGTCTGCCAGTGTGGCGGCAGCAGCACCCCGGCCCGGCTGCCGCGGGGGAGCCCGCACTCCCCGGACAGCAGGGATGCCGTCGCGGCGACCCAATCGCCCAGCTCGGAGGCGGTGAGGCTGGTCCGCTCGCCGGTGCTGTCGTCGATGTAAGTGATCAACTGGTCGCTCATCGCGCCTCACCCTAACGGTGTGCTGAGCGCGACGGCATCACTCTTCCGGGGTAAATCAGGCGGCTCGGATCCGATTGAGTTCGCGGGCCTCGGTGGCGTACCGGGCCAGCAGATGAACCGTGCGCGGTCCGGCCTCGCCGTCCGACGGCAAGCCGGTCCGGGCCTGGAAGTAGCGGACCGTCTCGGTGAGTTCGGTGTTGTCGGGACCGACCCGGACCCCGAGGTCGGCGAACAGGTCGCGCAGCACTTCCGGGTCGGCCGGTGGCACCTGCTCCGACCATCCGATCAGCCCACCGACCGCGTTCCCGACCAGGTTGAGCATTCCTCGTGCGGACATCCTGACCTCCCGATTTGTTGTGGGTGAACCCAGCATCTCGGTCAGACCTGTGCCGTACATCTGCCCACCGTCTCCAATTCCTGTGCGCCTCTGCGACTTTCGGCCGACCCCGTGCGCAAGCGGAGCCGGCCGTCTCGCATTCAACGGCGATCGGGGTGGATGGGGCGCTATGGCGGCTGTCAATCCTACTTACGAGATCGACAAACTAGAACAAATCGGACAAAAAACGGCGCTTTGGGTACGTGGGGAAGTGCCGCTGGAGAGTACGCAGTGATTGCGGTGGCGCGCCGTGCCGCTTCACGGAGTGCAGAGCGTGGAACGGGCCAGCGTGATCAAATCGCGGGCGTCGGGTTTGGCGAGACCGAATTCGCCCAGCGCCTCGACTACCGATCGGCGCGGGTTCCCGGCTTCGAGAGAATCACATGCCCGGCCGCCCATCTCGGTGATCTCCTCATTGCGCAGGTCCATCGTGGCCTCCGGCATCTCCCCGCGAACCGCTTCCACGAATCGGGCACCCGACACCGTCTCGGACGGCGTGACCGATCCCGACGGCGACGGTTCCGATGATGCGAAGGGTCCGGCGGCGATCGGTGGTTCCGCGCTGTCCGCGCTGTCCGCGCTGTCCGCGACAAGAGGTTCGGCAGGCGGTCCGGTCACCGTCGGCGACGGCATCGGATCATTCCATTGCGGTACGGGTGCGGCACCCCCGCATCCACCCAGGAACGTCACGGCCATCGCCCCGGTCAACACGGCAAGTCCGAGCCTGTTCAACGAAACCTCCTGAGGTTCGGTGGCCCGCACGTTCACTGCCACCGGTGCACTGGTCTTCGACTCTTCGACGGGAACGATCTCCCGCGTTTCGGTGGGGGTGTGCAATGTCAGTCATCGCGGTCAGTCATGGCGCGGCGCGCTCGTCGCCGGAAATCAGCGTCGGCCGCGTAGATCCGCCGGTCGCCCGCTGCGCAGAGCCACCGCGGGCTCGGTGATCGTCGGCCCGAACGGGCGCCGCTCCACCGTCGGCCGAGGCCTGCCGATCCGTGTACCCGCAGCTGTCGGTGCAGTGCCGGTGGCACCGGCCCCGCCTGCCGCGGTGCCCGATGCGGCGGCCCTGCGGGTGGCGGAGGCGGTAGTGCTGCCGGAGTCGGCGGCCGCTGGAGCGGTGTAGTCGGCAGGAGCGGTCGGTCTGGCGGCCGTGCGGGCGGCGAGGTTCGATCTGGCGGTTCCAGGGGTGACGTTGGCGGTTCCAGGGGTGATGAGTGCCGTGGGGGTGTTCGGGGCGGTGGGGAAGGCCGGGGCTGGGAGCCGGCTGGGAAGTCGCGTGGTGATCGCTGTGCGAAGTGCGGTGGTGGACGGGGTCCGGTCGGTTGCGCGGGCCGCTGCCGGGGGAGCTGGGCAGCGGTCGGGTGGAGCGTCGGGGAAGGCCGTGGGCAGCTCGGGGAGAAGCACCCGGACGACCTTAGACACCCGTACGGCGGATGGGGGTTGCCGCGCCGTAGGTACCCGGACGGGCTACCGCGGGCACAGCGAAGTCACAGACGTCTCACCGCTGCCGAACAAGCTGAAGGCGCAATCTCGTTCACATGACCGACCTGATGACGCGCCCCGGCGTGAACGAGCACAGCCACGACCCGTACCACCGGGGCAGCCGGGTCACCTTCGATCTGCCGCCGGTGCACTACATCCCGCCGCCGATGCTGACGGAGCCCCGTGACCCGCGCTGGAAGAAGCGGGTCGCCGGTGGCGCGGCGGTGCTGGCGCTGATCGCCGGTGGTGGCAGCGCGGGCGCGTTCCTGGTCGAGAACTATGTGAACGGTCAGCCCGTCCAGGCCTCGGTCGCCGGGACCACCGTCAGTGAGACCAGCGACCTGGCGCCGATCGTGGCGAAGGTGCAGCCCAGCGTCGTGACCGTGCTCGTCGACAGTAACCAGGCGTCGTCGCTCGGCTCCGGCGTGGTGCTCAGCGCCGACGGTCTGATCCTCACCAACAATCACGTGATCGAGTCGGACGGCACGGTCAGTGTCCGGCTGTCCACCGGCCAGACCGTGCCCGCCTCGGTCGTCGCGACCGACACGACTCACGATCTGGCGCTGGTGCAGGCCACCGGGCTGTCCGGGCTGACCCCGGTCACGTTCGCCTCGGACGACAGTGTCGCGGTCGGCGACACGGTGCTGGCCTTCGGTGCCCCGCTGGGCCTGGAGGGCACGGTGACCTCCGGCATCGTCTCGGCGCAGGGCCGCTCCCTGGACACCGGCGACGAGAAGTTGAGCGGCTTGCTCCAGACCGACGCCGCGATCAACCAGGGCAACTCGGGCGGCGCCTTGGTCGACATGTCCGGACGGGTGATCGGCATCAATGTCGCCATCGCCACGACCGGCGACAGCACCGGCAGTGTCGGCCTCGGTTTCGCCATCCCCGCCGACACCGTCACCAGCGTCGTCCGCCAGCTTCAGGCCCAGCTCTGACCCGGCCCACAACCCGCGACCCCGGCTCGGCGAAGAAAGAGCCCACGGCCGTGTTCTCAACGGCCCCTGGCGAGAAGCCCGATGGAAAGGCCGCCGGCGAAGAGACTCAGGCCGCCGACCGGGCGTCCCGCAACGCCGGCCCCTTCAGTGCGAAGGCCAGCAGCCCGATGACGGCGATGACACCCGCCGTGACCGCGGCCGACCGGTTGTCGTACGGCTGTGTCTGCCAGGCGAGGGCCTGGCGCAGCACCGACGGCCCTTCGAACGGGAACATCACCGCGGGCAGCGTCCAGCCCAGCGGCAGGAACCACGAGCGGGCCGGCCCGAGCAGCGCGGCTCCGAGAGCGGTCAGGCCGAGCAGCCCGGTCGCGTCCCGGAGCACCAGCGCGGCCGGGCCGAACCGGGTGCTGGTCGCCAGGGTGACCAGCACCAGGGCGAGGATCACCACAAGCGCGACGAGCAGATGCCCGGTACGGCGGGGCAGCCAGTGCAGCGCACTGGTGCGTTCCAGCGCGTCGTCGTGACCGCCGAGAGTGGGCGCCACCGAGGCAGCCAGCAGCAGCACCAGCAGCACGACCATACTGATGTCGGCGTCCGGCACCTCGGAGAAGAGCGCCACCACCGACCACATCAGCAGGGTGCCACCGGCTGCCGCGGCCACCGCCGCCGGGACGCGCCGCGCCCGGACGTACAGCGTCAGGTACCTCATTCCAGCAGACCGCTCATGTCGGTGCACTCCACGCCGGCTTTGCGGACGGCCGCCACCTTGGCCAGCGCTTCTGCTTCGGGCAGCTTGCGCAGGTTCTCCCACAGCACGGTCGCTTCGGGGGTGACGGTGTAGGGCTTGCCCGTCTCGTCGAAGACTCCGGCATCGAACGGGTCGTCGACCGGCGGCCGGCCGGCGAGCCAGGCACCCGAGGCTCGGGCCACCGCGCTGACATTACCCTGCGGGCAGCCGGTGAAATTCGCCCCGCCGGCCCACAGCAGCCGGTTCACCAGGTGGTCGGCATCCGCGAGGTGACCGTTGCGGTCGACGTCCACCTGGAAGCCGACGGCCTCGCTGTCGAATGCTTTCACGGCGTTTTCGTCCAGGTAGTTGGTGGTGTCCTCCTGAACCGTCGTCGGTGCGTTCGGGAGTTTCGCGAGCAGCGCCAGGGCCTCCCGCGCCTTCGGGGTGATCTCGGGCAGCAGCCGGCTGTGCACCCGGCCGACGCAGACGCGGGGCGCGTCGTCGGTGCACACCAGTTCCTGGGCCACCGGGTCGATCATGATGCGGTTGTAGTCGCGGGGCACGACGGCGAGGCTGACCGCCAGGCCGAGCACGACGGGCAGCACCGCCGCCGCACGGGTCTGCCATCGGCTCGCGGTGATCGCCACCGCCGCCGCCACGATCAGGGACAGCGCCAGGATCGCCTGGGCCGCGCTGACCAGCAGGGGCACGGTCTGGAACTCACTGAACGGGTTCATGCCCCATGTCGGGGAGGCGAGGACGGCCAGCCAGTCCTGCTTGAACCCCATCGGCGCGGCGAGGATGACCACGAAACCGGCCACGGCCAGGGCGGGTGCGGTGGCGGGACTGGGGAGCAGGCGTCCCATGGCCAGGCCGATCCAGGCCGAGGCGAGCATGACCAGGACACCGACCGCGACGACACCGAACACAGCGCCGGGCAGGTAGGAGGCGGTCGTCACGATCCATGGCACGGACACCGCGAGAACCGCCAGGTAGGCGGCCGTCACCGCGAGACCGACGGCGGTCAGGGTCAGCAGGATCCGCTGGTGGTGCGGGCGGGGCGTGCCGGCGAACAGTTCCGCCGTCTTCGCCCGGTGTTCGCGGCGGGCCAGCCAGGCACCGATCGCGAGGGCCAGCGGAGACAGCAGCATCAGGTAGTCGCGCTGGCTCATGGCGAGCGACATCCAGCCGCCCGACCACTCCCCGCGGGCGAGGAACAGCGAGACTGTGCCGGCCAGCAGGATCAGCAGAGCGCCGGGCGCACCGAAACGGCGCAACTGGACCAGGAGGACGCGGCTCACGCGGCACCCCCACGGTGGCGGCGCAGCAGGGCGGAGTAACCGCGTTCGGCCGGGCTGTCCCCGGCGTCGTGCGGGCCGCCGTAGGTGATCAGCGCGTTCGGGTCGCCCTGGAACACCAGCTTGCCCTCATTCACCAGGATGACGTCGGTGCAGGCCGCGACCACGTCCTCGACCAGGTGGGTGGAGACCAGCACACAACTGTCGACGCCGATGTCCCGCAGCAGCTCACGGAAGTCGAGACGCTGCTCCGGGTCGAGGCCCACGGTCGGTTCGTCGAGCAGCAGGATCTGCGGGTCGTTCACGATGGCCTGGGCGATGCCGGCCCGGCGCAGCATGCCACCGGACAGCGTCTTCATCCGGGCGTCCGCCTTGGCGGTGAGCCGGACACGTTCGATGGCCCGCTGGGCCGCTCCGGGGATGGCGGACTTCGGCATCTCCTTGAGCCAGGCCATGTACTCGACGAACTCGCGCACGGTGAACCGCGGGTAGAAGCCGAACTCCTGCGGGAGGTAGCCGAGCCCACGGCGGGCCCGCCGTAGATCGCCCCGGCCGCTCACCGTCTCGCCGAGCAGGGTCAGCTCGCCGCCGGCCGGTTTCAGCACGGTGGCCAGCGCCCGCATCAGGGTCGTCTTGCCGGCCCCGTTCGGGCCGAGCAGGCCGTGCACCCCGGTCTGCAGCCGCAGGTCGAGCCGGTCGACGGCCAGGTGGCGTCCGGCCTTCACCTGCAGCTGCTCGGCGTGGACGGCCCAGGCGTAGGTGGCCGGCGCCGTCTCGGCAGCGCTTATCGTTCGCATGTCACTCCTGAAGTCTCGCGGGCATTCGGCTGATCGGAAAAGGTCAGTGGCCGCTGGGCAGGCGGCGGAACAGATCGGCGCGGGCGACGATGAAAGCGGCCATCGCGACGGTGACGAGAGCCCACCCGCCGGTGCCGCCGGGAGTGAGCACCGCGGGCAGTTCCGCGGTGACCAAACTGGGCAGGACGACGGCCGCGGCCCACAGCGTGGCCAGTGCGGCGGCGGCCCGGCTGACGCCGATCAGGCTGCCGAGGGCGATGGTCGCGGCGGTGAAGGCCAGGCACGGTGCGAGCAGGGCGGCGAGCGGGATTCCGGTACGGGTACCGGCCAGCGCCAGCAGCGGCATGACGACGGCCAGCACGACCGCGGTCCGGCGCAGCAGCATGGCGAGCCCGGCGGCCGGAGTGCCGGCGATCAGTTCCCAGGCCGGGTCGCTGCGCCGGCTCCACGCGACGGCCACTCCGGGCAGCGGCGCGACCGGTGCGAGCAGCAGCACCAGTGACGGCAGCCGAGGTTGGGCCATCTGCATCAGGACGGCGCAGCCGAGCACGGCGGCCGTCATGATCAGCCACGGCACGACCGTCACGGTGAACCAGCGGCGGCCGGTCACCGACCAGGCCCGGCGGCGGCGCACCGGGGCCGGCCCGGCGCCGATGCCCTGATCGATACCGGTCGCCACCAGGTCGAGCAGGGCGCGGGTGTCGTCGGTGGTCCGGCTGGCCAGCCGCGCCCGGCAGTCCGGGCAGGTCTCCAGGTGGGCCTCCACCGACCAAACGCTGGCCTCGTCCAGGCTCGGGTCGCCTTCGGCGTAGCGGGTGATGACGGTGGATTCCGGGTGCTTGGTCATGACAGCGCCTCCCGCAGCGCGATCCGGGCCCGCCGCGCGCGGGATTTCACGGTGCCCTCGGGCACGTTGAGAAGGACTGCGGTGTCGCGGGCGGAGAGCCCGTCGAGCACCATCGCCCGCAGTACCTGCCGGACCTCCGGCGGTAGTCGTAGTAGCGCCTGTTCCAGGTCCTGGCCGACCCGGCCGGCCATCACCTCGTCCTCGGCGGCCGGGGCCACCGTCTCGGTGATCGGCACCGGCGGCACCTGGGCCAGCCGGGCGCGCCGGCGGAACGCGTCGACCATCCGGTTGGCGGCGATCGTCCACAGCCAGCCGACGGCGCTGCCCCGGGCGGTGGAGTCGGCGAAGGTGCCCGCCGCCCGCCACACCGAGAGGTAGGTCTCCTGCAGCACGTCGGCGACCACGTCGGCGTCCGAACACCGGCGGCGCAGCCGGACGGCGAGCCACGGCGACGTACGCCGATACAGCTCGTCGAAGGCGCGCCGGTCACCGGCGGCGGTGCGGCGCACGAGTTCTTCCTCGTCGACCGCGTCCAGGCTCTCTCTCACACCCGGCTAGACGACCGCGCCACGGCGATCAGATTCCACTTTACTGTGACCCGCACCACAGCATGGTCACATGGGGTGACGGTGTGGATCAGAGGACGGCGCGGAACTCCGGCCAGTGGCCCCAGAAACGCTCGACCTCTTCGATCACGGTCTGCAGCCGGGCGGCGACCTCACGCGGTACCGGTGTGCCGTCGTCCCAGCGCGGCGCGCTCGGCAGATAGTAGAGGCCGCCGCGCACCCCCGGATCCACGCCGAGGGTCAGGACATGCCCGTCCACCTCGAACTGGGTGGCGAAACGCTTGCTGCGCACGATCGCGCCGGTGTGGTGGCGGGCTTCCCGGGGCTGAAGTTCCTGGACCGTCATGACCTTCTCCTTGCCGAACGAAACATGACTGAAACACGATCCGGGTCGGAAAGTGCCCGATCGTGCCGTGAGCCTCGTAACAGTGTGTACGCGTCGGCCGGTTCGGACGTTCAGTACTTCGGAGGAATTCCGAGGACGTTTTCCGGCACTGCGGGTGACGAACGGTTTGCCGGTGACGAACAGTTGCCAGTGATGGACCGCTTCCGGGGACGGGGCTCTTTCGGTGACGGACCGCTCAAGCCCGGAACCGGCCCCGTCGGTCGTGAGGGGCCGCCGAGATCGCCGGGACGGACTCGGGACTTCGCCCACTCGTACCAGAAAGGGTCAAAAAGAGAGGTGGCCGTTGGCAGACCGCGCGGCCGGGGCGAAAGCGGGCATCTCGACCACCTCGATGCCGGCGGCGATCAGCAGGGCGACACCCTCGCAGGTCACGAAGAGGTCCGGTTCGCGCCAGGCGATGACGACGCGCGGGATGCCGGCCGCGATGATCAGGCCGGTGCAGGTGGCGTGCGGGCGACTGGCGCGTTTCGAGCAGGGTTCCAGGGTGCTGTAGATCGTCGCGGTGCGCAGCCCGGCGTGACCGGCGGCCCGGTGCAGGGCTGACTCCTCGGCGTGCACGTGTGGGTCGGTGTCGCGGGACCAGCCGCTGGCCAGCTCGTTCCCGGAACCGTCGGCGACGACCGCGCCGACCGAGAACGCGGACTCCGACGGCGGGCATCGATGCGCCAGCGCGATCGCCCGGCTCATCCACCGTTGGTCGTCCATCGTGCTCCCCGTCGTCCCCGGTGCTCCCCGTCGTTTCGGTGTCCGGCCAAGCACCCTATCGCCGGATCGTGAACACCGGTTTGCCGAGGTCAGAATGGAGTCCATGAGCGACCTCGACGAACTCGTCCGCCGGGCCGTCCAGAAGCTGGAACCGCGCCGCCGCGGGGTGGTGGTCGCCGCGCTTGTACGCGACGTCACCACGATTGCGGGTAGCGCCGGACTCGATGCCGGGACCCGGTTCGAGATAGGCTCGGTCAGCAAGGTGTTCACCACATTAGCCCTGGCCAGGCTGGTGGAGTCCGGTGATCTCGGACTCGATCAGCCGCTCGGTGACTTCTTCCCGGCGCCCGCCGGGATCACGTTGCGCCACCTGGCCACACACACGTCAGGCTTGCCGCGGCTGCCGAAAGGGATGCTGCTGCCGGCCCTGCTCAGACCGCACGCCCCCGACCCTTACCGCGACTGCACCGCCGACTTCCTCATCACCAACCTGGCCCGCATCCGGCCCGGCCGGCCCGGTCGTCGCTACCACTACTCCAACCTCGGCGTCGGCCTGCTCGGCCTGGCGCTGGCCCGCCACACCGGCCTCCCGTTCGAGCGATTGATCAACACCCAGATCAACTGCTTGGTGAGTACGGGTACCGAGCTCACCACCGTGCCCGGTCACCGTGCCGACGGACACCCGGCCGCACCGTGGAACCTCGCCGACCTCGCGGGCGCCGGCGGTCTACGGTCCACCGTCACCGATGTCGCCGCCTTCGTCCGCACCCACTTCGACCCGTCCAGCCCGGGGGTGACGCTGTCACTGGAGACCGAGTTCCGGATCAACCCGTTCATGTCGCAGCGACTCGGCTGGATGGCCCGGCAGTTGCACGAGCGCGTGGGCGGCCATGCGCAGATCTACCACAACGGGCAGACCGGCGGCTTCGCCTCGTTCGCCGGATTCGACCCGGACAAGCAGGTCGGTGTGGTCGTGCTCAGCGCGACTGCCCGGTCCGTCGACACGGTCGCCTTCGAGCTGCTCAAGGACTTGCAATCCGAGGCGTGACAGGGCCGAATGGTCAAGGGCGGGACAGGTGGAGCATCGAGCTGATGTAGCGGTTCGTCGCCAACTCCTGAGCCAGCGACGTCAGCGGGCCGCCCAGCCGGGCGATCGTGGTGGCGGGCCGGGAGAAGGCGGTGATCCGGAACCGGACCGTGCCGCTCGCCGTGAGATGCAGGACGAATGCCTCCTCGCCGGACTCCGGATGCCCGGGCAGCGTGCCGTACGCGAAACCGCGCCGGTCCGGCTGGTCCACCCGGTAGACCACTCGGCACGGTGCGTTCAGCGCTACCCGGCCCAGCCCGATCCGGATCACCACCGGCAGGCCGGGGACGGCCGGCCGGTCCGCGACCACGCCGAACCCGGCCCCGCGGTGCATCCGCCAGCCGAACAGCGCCGTGGCGGCCCGATCGAACGTCTCCGGTCCGTCACCGATCCGGATGTCCCGGCGCACGTGCTTATACCCAGGTGGCAGGGAGGCCTCCTGGGTCGCGCCGACTTCGGCATACGTGAAAGGAGCGTTGAGCAGCATCGACCTCAGGTTAGACCAGATCTTCCAGTGCTTTCGGACATTGATCGACTTCATCGGGACATTGCGGCGGCGGATGCGCCCGGAAAGAATGACGGGCACGGTGAACCGAAGCGAGGCCGAGGAGGTTCTAAGTCAAGACAGCCATGGCAGTCGGTGGCGTAACGCTGATCTGACGCAAGGGGTTCGGGGATGGCCGCACAGGAACCGCTCGGCAGGGAATACCTGTTGCACGAGGAGATCGGGCGCGGTGCGATGGCGGTCGTCCGGCGGGCGACCAGCCGGCACGGCGGACCGCCGCTCGCCGCGAAACTACTACGGCCCGAGCTGGCCGGCGACCGCCGCGTCCGCGAACTCTTCCTCCGCGAGGAAGCCGCCCTCCGTGCCCTCGACCACCCGGCTGTCGTCCGGCTCCGTGACCTCATCGTCGAAGGCGGCACCCTCGCCCTGGTGATGGAGTTCGTCGACGGGCCCAACCTGCGCCGTTACCTGGGCATGCGCGGTGGCCGGCTCACCCCCGGCGAGGTCGTCACGATCGCCGCGCAGACCGCCGCCGCCCTGGCCGCCGCCCACGAGCGTGGCATCGTCCACCTCGACCTCAAACCGGAGAACATCCTCGTCCGGCACGGATCCACCCCTCCGGACATCCGGGTCTCCGACTTCGGTGTGGCGGTCCTGCTCAACGACACCGACCACGTCCCGGCCGGCGGCACCCCCGGCTACACCGCACCGGAGATCTTCCAGGGCGGCCCGCCCACCCCCGCCGCGGACGTCTGGTCGCTGGGCGTGCTGCTGCTGGAGATGACCACCGGCCGGGCGTCCGGCGATCCGGCGGCTCTGCCCGGGCCGCTCGGGCCGGTCGCCCGTGACTGCCTCGCCGCCGACCCCCGGCGGCGCCCGCCGGCCCGCCGGGTCGCGGCCTACCTGCACCAGTTCGCCGCGGCGGTCCGGCCGTCCAGCGCACCGCCGCTCACCGCCGGTCACCCCGGCCAGGAGGTGGAGCCGGCGACGCTGCCCCTCGGGTTCCCGCCGCCGCGGTTGCCCGAGCCGACGTTCCCGCCACCGGCGCCCCCGCAGCCGCCCCGCCCGGCGTTCCGGCCCCCAGCCGCGGCACCCGGCTTCCCGCCGGCGCCTGGTGCGGTGGCGCCCGGTTCGGGTGTGCCGCGGTCCGGGTTCGTGCCTCCGGGGGCGTCCTCGCCGCGGGCCGCCTTCGTGTCGTCGGATCCGGGGCAGCCGGAAGTGCGGCGGGACACCATCGGCAGCTGGGCCGGGCAGATGCCGAACACCGGCCCGCACCAGCCGGCCCGTCCGCGGGAGAAAGCGCGCTGGCGCCGCGGCCCACTGATCACTCTCGGCCTTGCCGCGGTGGCCGCGGCGGTCGTCGCCGGGCTCAACGTGACCGCGCTGGCCGGTGAGCGCACCGACAGCCTGGTCACTCAGGTGAGCATGCCGCCGCCGGTGTCCCCGGTGGAGGCGGGCGCGTCGGGCGCAGCGCAGGCCCCGGCCACCCTGCCGCCGACCAGCGAGGTCGCGTTGCCGCCGTTGAACACTCCGAGCGCCGAACGGCTGCGAGTCACGATGGCCGGCAAGGTGGACGACGACGCCGGAACCCTGGCCATCTCGATTCGGGACGGACAGGCGGTGGCATACGTCTGCGACGGCGACCGGCTGGAAGCCTGGCTCAAGGGCACCGCCAAGAACGGCCTGCTCAACCTGACCGGCAAGAACAACACCAAGATCACCGGCTTGTTCGACGCCACCCGGGCCGCCGGTGAGATCACCGTCGAGGGGAAGTCACACCGGTTCGAGATCGGGGTGGTCCGTAAACCGTCCGGCCTCTACCGGCTGGCCAGCCGGGTGGGCAAGGCCAAGGTCAACGGTTCCTGGATCGTGCTGCCCGACGGCCGTCAGGTCGGTGTCCTGCTCCGCGACGAGCAGCCCGGCCCGGCTCCGGCCCTGGACGTCGCCGGTCGCAGCGT
This sequence comes from Actinoplanes derwentensis, assembly GCF_900104725.1. Lineage (NCBI taxonomy): Bacteria > Bacillati > Actinomycetota > Actinomycetes > Micromonosporales > Micromonosporaceae > Actinoplanes > Actinoplanes derwentensis. Next base: position 3,742,489 of record NZ_LT629758.1, on the reverse strand, counting down.
CACCGTCGACGGCCAGGTGCTGACCGGCGCGACCACCATCGACGTGGACACCGGGGAGGGATTCTGAGGTGGAGTCCGCGACACTGATCCGGCCACGGGTCTGGCTGCCGGTGGCCGCCGGAGTCGGCGTCGCGGTGATCCTCGGCGTCTACGGCCGCCTGCACGAGCCGGTGGTGACCGCCGACGTGGCCGCCTTCCTGAAACTGCAGACCCTGAAGGTGTGGCTGGCCACCGCGATCGCCGGCCTGCTCTTCGTCCAGTTGCTGACCGCCCTGGGCGTCTACGGCGTCCTTCCGGGCGGCGCCTGGGTGTCCGGCATGCACCGCTGGAGCGGCCGGATCGCGGTGCTGCTGTCGGTGCCGGTCGCGGTGCACTGCCTCTACACGTTCGGTCTGCGCTCGGACACCCCACGGGTGCTGGCGCACTCGCTGCTCGGCTGTCTGGTGTACGGCGTCTTCGTCACCAAGATGCTGCTGCTCAGCCGCCCGGGTCAGGGCCGCGGCTGGGGTGTCCCGCTGGCCGGGGGAGTGGTGCTGGTCGCGGTGGCCGGGCTGTGGGCGACGTCGGCGCTGTGGTTCTTCACCACCATCGGCACCTCGTGGTGACCAGGGAACACCTGACGGCTGGTCTGAACCGAAAACCCCGGGAGACAGCAACTTCGCGGGTACGCCGAACATCTCCCCACACCGCGAGGACGCCCCGCTTCGTCCCCGCGAGGTCGGCGATCCACCAGGCCGTCTCGCGGCCGCCGGGCCGAATGCGAACAACAGGGCCCGGAACCCCCGAAGACCGGGGCGGGCGTCAGCGGTTCCAGAACCAGCGGCGGTTACGGCGGCGTTTGCGCCACGTCATCTCGTCGGCGATCATCGACCGGACGCTGGCGACGGCGACGGTCAGCGCCTCCTGCAGGCCGTCACAGGTGCGGCACTCGTTGCCGTCGCACTCGGTGCGGTGGTTGTAGGCGATCTCGGTGACCACCCGGTCCAGGACCGCGCAGGCGTAGGTTCCACGGTCGTTGGGGTGCTGGCTGGACAGGAACTCACGGACACCGGCGATGTTCTCCTCGCCGACCCCGTACAGGCGGGCCGCACTCTCCACCTGGTGCAGAGCGTCCCGGACTATCTCGCTCACGTGTGAACGGCTCCCCCATGGCCCAGTGGACGTGTGGCTGGTGAACCTACCGTCCGGACACGTGAACACACATGGGCCGGACAGCCGATCACCCCCGGGCCGAATTCGTGGTACGTCGACCCGGGGCAGGTGACGACTCAGCCCTTGTCGGCTTCGTCGTCCAGAGCGCTCTGGCTCTGCTGAATGCTCGTGACGAGCGCGTCCACGTTCTGACAGGTGGTCTGGAGCTTCAGGAGCTGGGTGCGGACCTCCGCGATGTAGGAGGCCTCACCCGGCTCGCCGGCGACGCTCTCCGCGTTGCGGACTGTCAGTTTCAGGACGTTCACCGCGGAGGTGATGACCGTGCTCTTCGAGTCGTTACCAACAGTTATGATCTTGTTGGCCGTGGCGACGTCCAGATCGTATCCGTCCTCACCCAGGGTGGCGTGGCTGGCCATGCCGCAGACGGTCGCGGTGGCCTCGTCGAGACCGCTGACGGTTACCGCCGGGACCGCGGTGGCGGCCGGCTCGACGGTCTGTCCAGTGCTTGCACAGCCCGAGATCGCCAGCAGGGTACCTGCGACGATGGCTGCGGTGGTGGTTCCTCGCATGGCCGGAAGGCTACGACACGCCGCCCACTCCGGCAGCCTGGTACCACCGGCATGTGACGCACATTATGATCAATGCGAAACATTACGTTGAGTGACAGACGTTGATCACCGTACGTAGGATCGGTCTCGTGTCCTTTCTCGACGACTTCTCCGGCACGTCCCTCGACCCGGCCCGCTGGATCGACCACTACCTGCCGCACTGGACCACCCCGGACCGCTCCCGGGCCCGCTACGACCTGGACGAACAGGGCCTGCGGCTGCGCATCGACGCCGACCAGCCCGACTGGCGCCCCGAAGACGCCCCGCTGCGCGTCTCCAACATCCAGACCGGCAACCACGACGGCACCCACCGGCACCGCCCCGACGGCCTGACGGTGCGCACCCCGACCGGCACCCGGCTGCTGTGGACACCGAGCGCCGGAAACCTCGACGTGACCGTCAGCGCCAGCCGGGACGACGGCTGCATGCTGGCCGCCTGGCTGGTCGGCGTGGAGAACGAGGACCCGCGGGACAGCGGCGAGATCTGCGTCTTCGAAATCGACGCGTCAGCCGTGCACGACGACGGGACCACCGCCCGGATCGGCATCAAAGCCCACCACGACGACCGGCTGCGGACCGACATGACCGAGGTGGCCGTATCCATCGATGCCTCTCGCCCGCACACCTGGAGCGTGACCTGGGGCCCGGACGGCACCGTCATCGCCTGCGAAGGTGCCACGGTCGGCCGGTTCGACCAGGCGCCGGACTATCCGCTGATCCTGATGCTCGACCTGTTCGAGATCGGCCCGCCGACACCGGAGCCTTCGGCCTACCCGAAGACCGCCCGGATTCACCGCGTTCACGCTCAGGACGCCAAACCGTGACGGACGTGACTCGTGTGCGCGGCCACGTTTGCGGGTGCCGGCCGCGTCAGAGTGCTGGAGTGGGTATGGAGACGGCACTCTCGGCAGAAGGTGGACTGCGGCATGCAGGACGAGGATCTGGTCAGGGCGGTGATCGCCGCGGTCTCGTTCGGCGTGATGCTCGCCGGGCACTACATCGGTGACCACTGGGTGCAGACCAGCGGTCAGGCCTTCGGCAAGGGCCTGGACGTCAAGGACTGCGACCGGAACTCGGCATTGCGGCACTGCGCGATGCACGTCGCGTCCTGGACGGCGACGACCACGATCTTCCTGCTCGCGGCCGGGTGGTGGCTGCGGCTGCCGTTCGAACCGGGCTGGCTGGTGGCCGGTATCGCGCTGAACGCGGTCACTCACTTCATCGCCGACCTGCGTACCCCGCTGATCCGGCTGGGCCGGCTGCTGGGCCGCGGCGGCTACATGGACCACGTCGGGGTGGTCCGGCCCGGCGGGGCGGCGACCAGCGGGCCGGGCACCGGCCTGTTCGAACTCGACCAGGCGTGGCACATCGGCTGGCTGGCCGTCTCCGCACTGGTGATCGCCGGCCCGCCGGTGTGAAGGTCAGCAGCCGACGCTGGTGCGCCCGTTCCGATATCCCCATCCGCACAGGTCGCGGGTCTTCCCGTCCGGGTCGCGCAGGGTGGCCTGGTCGCCGGTGTTGTTCCAGATGTAGTTGCCGCTGTTCCAGTACACGTCGGTCGCGGTGTCGACGCCGTGCCCGGTGTGCAGCCGAACCTTGCCGCCCTTGCCGGGGATCTTGACCGCCCCGAAGGTGTAGGTGCGGCCCTGGGCCTCCTGAACCGACCAGCCCTCCAGCTTGACCGGGTCTCGGCCGGTGTTGATCAGGGAGATCCACTCGGCGTTGAGACTCTCCGGGGACCGCTTGTCACTGCCCGGCGAGTCGTACTGACTGACGTGGAAACGCAGATCCGGCTCGGCGGCGGCCAGGGCCGGTGAACCGGCCAGAACCGCCGCGCCGGCGATGAAAGCACCGATGGCATGTCGCATGCCCGGATCAACCAGAAAAGGCCGCTTTTCGGTACGCCCTCCGGCTCACCGTGCCTTCCGCTTCAAAGTCCGCGCGTAGTCCTGGAAGCGGGCCTTCGCGATCACCGCCCGATCGGTGGACCGCAGCACGATGCCTTCCGGCCCGCCGAGCCCCGACTCGTCGAGAGCCACCAGAGTCCGCGGCAGATGCTCGCCGAGGAAGGCGTGCATGCCCTCGATGTCCGGCGGCAGATCGGCGGCGTCCAGGGTGAACAGCCGGGGCGCCAGCTCCAGCCCGACCGCCTGCAACTGCTGTTCGGTGAGCCAGCTCTGCCCGCCGCCCTCACGCCACGCCGAGATCTGCTGCAACGGCCAGCTCAGACGCTCGTCGAGGTCGTCGACCACGGCCACGTCGAACAGCCGCCAGCCGGTCGCGCCCCGGGTCGAGTACTGCTTGGCCTGGCCACCGATCTTCCCGCCGTACAACTCCAGGTAGTAGACCCGGATCGCGTCACCGGGTGTCCCGGCCAGGGTCTCGGCGAGCGCCCGCAGATTCGCCACGATGCCGAGAGCCGGATTCCCGATCAGATCCCCCTGCGCGTAGAGCAGTTCCTCCCGCGACCCGAGCAGGTAGGAACCGTCCGGCAGCACGACAACCCTCGAATTCGTGCCGTCGACCTTCTCGCTCCCGACCACCGGACCGCTGAACGGCACCGCCTGCGGCAGGAGGCCGCCGTTGCGCGGGTCGAGTTCGTGGTACGTGGGGATCGACGGGTATTTGGTGAGCGAGTTCAGCGCGTTCAGGTCCACCGCACGGACATCAAAATCGGACATGCCGCCGATGATCGCAGAGCCCGTCCGGTACCCCATAACGGTTTTGATCCGCGATCGTGGTGCCCGTCGTGGGTGTGACGCCCGCCGCAGCGCAAGTTCTTTGAATCTGAAATAGTTGCGCCGTCAACGAGGTTGTACGGGGCGTCCGGGAAGCAAGAAACCCGGCGGAGACAGCAGGAGCGGGTCATGCAGTTCGGAATCTTCAGCGTCAGCGACATCACGACGGACCCGACCACCGGCCGGACCCCCACCGAGGCGCAGCGCATCAAGGACATCGTCACCATCGCGAAACACGCGGAGGAGGTCGGCCTCGACGTCTTCGCGCTCGGTGAGCACCACAACGAGCCGTTCTTCTCGTCCTCGCCGACGACCACCCTGGCCTACATCGCCGCGCAGACCTCGACCCTGCAGCTCAGCACCGCGACCACGCTGATCACCACGAACGACCCGGTGAAGATCGCCGAGGACTTCGCGATGCTGCAGCACCTCGCCGACGGCCGCGTCGACCTGACCCTGGGCCGCGGCAACACCGGCCCGGTCTACCCGTGGTTCGGCAAGGACATCCGCGCCGGCATCCCCCTGGCGATCGAGAACTACGCCCTGCTGAACAAGCTGTGGCGCGAGCACACCGTCGACTGGCAGGGCAAGTACCGCACGCCGCTGCAGGGCTTCACCTCCACGCCGCGGCCGCTGGACGAGGTCCCGCCGTTCGTGTGGCACGGCTCGATCCGCAGCCCGGAGATCGCGGAGCAAGCCGCCTACTACGGTGACGGGTTCTTCGCCAACCACATCTTCTGGCCGGCGTCGCACACCCAGCAGATGGTCCAGCTCTACCGGCAGCGTTTCGAGCACTACGGCCACGGCACCGCCGACCAGGCGATCGTCGGCCTCGGTGGGCAGGTGTTCCTGAACAAGAACAGTCAGCAGGCGGTCAAGCAGTTCCGGCCCTACTTCGACAACGCCCCCGTCTACGGCCACGGCCCGTCGCTGGAGGACTTCACCTCGCAGACGCCGCTGACCGTCGGCAGCCCGCAGCAGGTCATCGACAAGACGCTCGGCTTCCGCGAGTACGTCGGCGACTACCAGCGCCAGCTGTTCCTGCTCGACCACGCCGGCCTGCCGACCAAGATGGTCCTCGAGCAGCTCGACCTGCTCGGGTCCGAGGTGGTCCCGGTGCTGCGCAAGGAGTTCGCGGCCCTCAAACCGGCGCACGTGCCGGACGCCCCGACGCACGCCTCCCTGATCGCCGCGAAGGCGGCCAAGGACGCGAAGAAAGAAGAAGTGAAGGCATGAAGCAGCGCAAGCTCGTCGTGATCAGCGCGGGCCTGAGCCAGCCGTCGTCGACCCGCCTGCTCGCGGACCAGCTGTCCGCGGCGGCGGTGAAGTCCGCCGGACTGCTCGGCGTCACCCTCGACGTCCAGGTCGTGGAGTTGCGCGACCTGGCCCACGAGATCACCGACAACATGCTGACCGGGTTCGCTCCCACTTCCTTGAAGCAGGCGCAGGAAGCGGTCACCGCCGCCGATGCACTGATCACCGTGACCCCGGTGTTCTCGGCCAGCTACAGCGGACTGTTCAAATCGTTCTTCGACGTCCTCGACAAGGACGCCCTGATCGACAAGCCGGTCCTGCTCGCCGCGACCGCCGGCACCGCCCGCCACTCGCTGGTCCTGGAACACGCGCTGCGCCCGCTCTTCTCCTACCTGCGGGCGGCGATCCTGCCGACGTCGGTCTTCGCCGCCAGCGACGACTGGGGCGCCAACTCGGTCGAAGGCCCGCTGCGCGGCCGCATCGACCGGGCCGCCGCCGAACTGGCCCGCGAGGTCGAACGCCGCGAGGCCGCGGTGGTCGCCGACCCGTTCGCGCTCACCGCCGACTTCGAGGACATGTTCAAAAACCTCTGATCGCCGGTACGACTCACCACGGCGGCCCGGTTCTTCACCGGGCCGCCGTGGTGTGCTCGGCTACGCCTGGGCCAGCACCGTCGCCTGATCGTCGCGTTCACCGGCACGCGGACGCCGGACCATGCGGCTCACCTCGCGCAACCCGACAGCATCGAGATGAGCCGCGACCTGGTCGGCGGTGTAGAGGTAGCGGCGCTTCGGCGCGGGCGTCGGGGATGGCGGTGACGTAGGCGCGGCGAACTCAAGCGGATCCATGGCCGGCATCCTCGCAGGGCGGAGTCCCGGGCGCCGGAACCCCGTCCAGGTCGGCGAGGAATCGGCTGGCTCGCTGGGCGAACAGGTGGGCCTCCTGCCGGAGGGCGACGGTCCGGGCGTGTTCGGCCTCGGCCCGGACCGTGACGTCGTCGGCGCCGCGGGCCTGTGACAGCCGGGCCCGGAGCAGCAGGAGCAGCCCTTCGGCGTACCGCTGGCCGTGTTGTTCCAGGAACTCGTCGGCCCGGTCGAGGGCGGCGGCGGCCTCCACCGGCCGGGCGGCGGCCAGCCACATCTCGGCGAGCAGGCCGTACCAGGTGGGCAGGTTCGAGCGTGGCGGGTCGAGCAGCACCCTGGTGATGACCGCTTGCGCTCCGGCCGCGGCTGCGGACGGGTTCCGGCCGGTGACGGCGTCCGCCCAGTACCGGGCCAGGCGCAGGTAGGCGCCGAAGAAGGTGTAGGAGAACCCGGGGTCTTCGGCTATGCCCTGGTCGGCGGCCTGCCGGGCCCACCGGGGGTCGCCGGCCATCGCCGCGATCCGGGCGGCGAAACCAGACCGGACGGTGACCGCGTACGGATCGTCGCCGGCCGTGGCCTCCAGCCGGTCGAGCAGGGTCCGGGCGGCTTCGAGGTCACCGTGCAGGGCGGTCGTCTCGGCGAGCATGCCGGCCGACAGCAGCCCGAGGTCGTGACGCAGCGGTTGTTCGGTGCGCCCGGGGAGGCCGTCGTCCAGTGGCTGGTTCGCCTGGCTGAGGTGCCGGAACGCCTCGCCGATGTGGCCGATGTCCCACTGGTGGATGCCCCAGGCCCGCAGTCCGTAGGCGCGTACCACCGGATCGCTTGATTGCCGACCCTGATCGAGCAGCCGGCGGGCGAGCCGTCCGCTGTGGTGGAGTTGCGCGGCCTGTGAGTGGGCGGCCCGGCGGGCGAAGAGGAACTCGGTGGCCTGCCGTTCCAGGCCCAGGCCGCGGGCCAGATGTTCGGCTCGCCGCAGCATCTCCGGTTCCGGGCCGTGGTAGCCCGAACGCATCCCGGCGACCGCGGTGAGCTGGGCGAGCGCGGCCAGTTCCGGCGCGGCCAAGCCTGCTGCCCGGGCCACCGCGGCGGCGGTACGCAGGTGCCGCTCGGCGGATTCGAGAGCGGACGCGGTCGCCGCGTGGCGTCCGGCGCGGATCAGCGCGTTCGTGGTGCGGGCCGGATCTGCCAGGGGACCGGCGGACCGCAGGTGGTGCGCGAGCCGTTCGGCCACGGCGCCGTCGCTCGGGACGACCCGGTCCAGCGCGTCGGCGATCGTCAGGTGCAGCCGGGTCGCCAGGAGCGGGGTCGTCGTCTCGACGACCGATTCGCGGACCAGGTCGTGCACGAACCGGAACGAGAACGGATCACCGGCGCCGGGTTCGGACAGCGACGGAGCGACGCCGGGTTCGAGCAGTCCTGGAGCGACCAGTTCGTCGAGGCGCGCGAGGCAGGTCTCGGGGTCGAGGTCCGCCGCGGCGGCCAGCAGGCCGAGGCTGACGTCGCGGCCTAGGAGTGCGGCGATGTGCAGCAGGCGGCCGGCCTCCTTGTCCAGGTCGGCCATCCGGTCGCGGACGATGTCCCGGACGGTGGCCGGCACACCCGCCCGCGAGGCGGCTTCGGCGGTCAGTTCGCCGCCGTCGGCCAGCAGCCGGGTCAGTTCGCGGACGAAGAACGGATTTCCGGACGTCCGCGTGTGAATGCTCTGTGCGGCGGCGGCCGTGATGTCCTGGCCGGCCTCGTGACGGACGAAGTCGGCCACCTCGCCGGGACTCCACGGGCCGAGCCGGATCCGGCGATGTCCGGGCACCCGGCTCGCCATGGCCAGCAACCGGACCAGTTCGGAACCGGGTTCCGGGGCGCGGTCGCGGAGCGCACCGACAAGAGCCGTGCGGTCCGGCAGACGGGTCGCCAGATGACCGAACAGGCGCAGCGACCCGGTGTCGGCCCACTGCAGATCGTCCAGGACGAGGACCACCGGGCGGATCGCGGCGACCTCGCCGGCCAGCGCGACGATCTGTTCACCGAGGCGGAACCGGGTGCCCTCGTCGGGCATCCGCAGCACGTCGGGGTCGCTGTCGCCCGGAGTGACGATGCGGCCGATCTCCCCGCCGAGCCGTTCGGCGCGGGTCCGGTCCGGCAGTGTCTCGAGCAGCGCACCGGCGATCTGCGCCCAGGGCCACATCGACGGTGATCCGGCACCGTCGAGACTGCGTCCCCAGGCCACCAGGGCCCCGGACCGCTCGGCGTCGGCGACGGCCTCCTCGAGCAGCCGGGTCTTTCCGCTTCCCGCCGCCCCTTCCAGCAGGACGAACCCGGTGCGCCCGGCGTTTGCCGCACCCACCGCCCGGCGCAGTGTCGCGAGTTCACCGGCCCGGCCGACGAGCCGGTGACCCCCCGGCGCCCGGATGGTCGTGTCCGTGCCGGGCCCGGCGACCGGTGCCGGGGCGGCGGTCACGATCCGCTGGTGCGCGGCCATCAGGGCCGGTCCGGGGTCGATGCCGAGTTCCTCGGCCAGCCGAGCCCGGACGGTGCCGAACACCGACAGCGCCTCGGCCTGCCTACCGGCGGCGGCCAGCGTGACGACGAGACTCGCCTGCACCGCCTCGTGCAGCGGGGCTGCTGCGGCGGCCAGGCGCAGCGGCCGGAGCACCCGTTGCGGCTGGTCCATCAGGAGCGCGACCTGGGTCGCGGCCACACACGTGTCGAACAGTTCGTCGTTCAACGCGGCGAACACCGACGCCGCGGCCGGACCGCAGATCAGCCCGTCGGCCGCCGGGCCGTTCCAAAGATCAAGCGCTTGGGCGTACGCGTCCAGAGCAGCCCCCGGACTACCGGCCGCGAGAATGTTGGTGGCGGTACTGACACCGGCGCGGAACGCGGCGAGGTCCAGGGTCCGCGCGTCCGCCGTGATCAGGTAACCGTTGCCCCGGCGCCGCAGGTACGACCCGGTGTGGCGGGCCGGGAGTGCCGGCTCCAGCACCCGCCTGAGCACGCCGACGTATTTGTGCAGGATGTTCATGGCGCTGGCCGGGACACCGCCGTCGAACCAGATCAGATCGATCAACTCGTGAACGCCGACCGGCCGGCCCTCCCGGGCGAGCAGCAGAGCCAGCAGACACGCCTGTTGCCCGGTGAGGGCGACTGCTCCGCCGCTGCCGTGCCGGATCTCCAGCGGGCCGAGGATCCGCAGGTGCAGGGCGTCGCCCAGGCCCCGTGCGGGAGAGTCCGAGGTCGCCACGCACCACCCTCGTCCGACCCGGCGATTCCACAACAACCATCCGCAACGGACTATAGCCGCCCGGACCGCGGCGCTCCGGCGGCCCGGCGACAATGGTCCGGTGACGGTAGAGCCGCGGTTCGCCCGTACCGAGGACGGGGTTTCGATCGGTTATCAGATCCTCGGGCAGGGGCCGCCACTGGTGTGGATGCCGTCGCTGAGCAACATCACTGCTCAGTGGCGGATTCCGGCACTGCGGGCCGCCTACACCGGGCTGGCCCGGAAGGTGACGCTGATCCTGTACGACGGTCGCGGCACCGGCATCTCCGACCGCCGGATCGACCTCGGTGACCTGGGTGTCGACGCGCACCTGCGGGATCTGCGGGCGGTCCTGGACCACGTGGGTGTGCAACGGCCGTCGCTGCTCGGGTACTACCACTCGGTGGCGACGGCGATCGCGTTCGCGGCCCGGGAACCGGAGCGGGTGCGGCGGCTGGTCCTGTTCGGCGGGTCACCGCAGCTGCGGGAGGCGATGCTGCCGGCGCAGACCCAGGCACTGTTGTCCCTGGTCGAGCAGGACTGGGACCTGTTCGCGGATGCCGCCGCGACGGCCTGGCTGGGCTGGGACTCGGCGGCGTCCGGGCGGTGGACGGCGGAGGCGTTCCGGACCGCGACCAGCCCGGCGGCGGCGAAAGCGTGGTTCGAGGCGGCCGGGCACATCGACGTCACCGGCGAACTGTCCCGGGTGCGGGCTCCGGCGCTCGTCCTGCACCGGCAGGGTGAGCAGCGGATTCCGGTGGAGGTGTTCCAGCGGCTCACCGCCGGGTTGCCGGACGGGCGGCTCGTCGAACTGCCCGGTGCCACGCCGACGCTGTTCATCGAGGATCCGGCGGCCGACATCGCACTGGTCACCGGGTTCGTCACCAGCGGGCGCGTGGGCCAGCCCGAGCCGGGAACCGGGCGCATGGGACGGTCCGCGCCGAGAACCGGGCTCACCGCCCGGGAGGGTGAGGTCTTGCGGCTGCTCGCGACCGGGGACTCCAATGCGGAGATCGGGCGCGAGCTCGGCATCACCGTACACACGGTGGAACGTCATCTCTCCGCGATCTACCGCAAGATCGGTGCCCGGAGCCGCAGCGACGCGATCCGGATTTCCGTCATCGCGCGTGACGGATCACCGGGACGTTTCCCGGCCGCCGGTACCGGATGATCGGGGCATGACCTCGTCACCGTTCGTTCGTGCCACCACGCCCGCCGTCCGGTTCCTCGCCGGGCGCCGTGGCCTGCCGATCTGGGGAGTGATCCACCATCGCGGCCGGAAGACCGGTCGTGACCTGGCCGTTCCGATCGCGGTGACGGTCGCCCCGGACGGCTTCGTGATCAACCTGCCGTGGGGCGCAGGCACCAACTGGGTGCGCAACGTGCTGGCCGCTGGTGTTTGTGTGCTGCGCTGGAAAGGGCTCGACTACCGGCTCGATCAGCCACGGATCCTCGACGCGGCGGCCGCCCGGCCCTACTACGGCAGCACCGCGTGGAAGTTCGCGCAGCGGTTCTTCCCGGCCGACGCCTGGCTGCTGCTCCACCATGCCGGGCGTTGAGTGATCCGCCCGGTGTTCGCATTCGGCCCGGCGGCCGCGAGTCGGCCCGGTGGATCGCCGGCCTCGCGGGGACGAGACGGGGCTTCCTCGCGTGTGGGGGAGGTGATCGGCGTATCCGCGAAGTCGTTTGGCCCGGGGTTTTTGGGTCTAGATCATGGTGAAGTCGGTGAACTCGAAGCCGGGGGAGACCACGCAGCTGACCAGGACCGGCTGGTCGGCGGCGGGTTCGGCGGCCTGCCAGACGCCGGCCGGGATCAGCGCCTGCGGCTGGTCCGGGCCGAGCAGTACCTCGTCGCCGGGGCCGGGAGTGTCGCCGCTGCCGCCGCGGCGCAGCAGCAGCGGGCCGCCGGAATGCCAGAACCACAGCTCGGCGCTGCGGACCACGTGCCACGCCGACTCCTCGCCCGGTTGCAGCAGGAACAGGATCGCGGTGGCGGAGTGGCGCGGGCCGGGGTAGCCGTCGGGCTGGAACATGATCGGGGAGCGCCAGGTCTCCCGGTACCAGCCGCCTTCCGGGTGCGGTTGCAGGTCGTGGCGTTCGGCTAGCTCGGGTCGCTGCGGCATGGTCCCGATCATAGGAACCGGCCGGCCGGGTCGACAGTGGCGCGGATCCGTTCCAGGCGGGCGGCGTTGCGGCCGTGGTAGCGGACCGGGTCCACCGGGCCGGGCTCCCGGTAGTTGACGTAGCGGCCGGCCGACCACGGCAACATCGCGTGATGGCCGGCGTCGATCCAGGTGTAGGCGTCGGCGACCGGCACGGCGCCGGCGGTGGCCGGTTCGACCAGCCACTGCAACATGGAGTGCGCGCCGTGCCACCCGAATGCGGTCGAACCCGGTGTGACCCGCGCCGGCGCCCCGGTCAGCCGTTTCAGCTTCGCCAGGCCCGGAAGCTTCGCGGCGGCCCGGCGTTGCAGCACGGCCAGCAACGCGGTGACCGCGGTGGACGGCAACGGCCGGGCGAAGATCTCACTGCCGGTCAGGTGGGTCGCGCGGGCCTTCGGCGTGCCGGCCGGCGATGGGTGACCGATCGTCGCGGAGACCGGATCCCGGCCGACACTCCTGGTCAGAGCGGTGACCTCGGCGTGGGCGTCGCCGTCGAGGACGGACCCGTGCAGACGCACGGACAGAGCGCCGGTACGGTCCGACTCCAGCAGACAGGCCGACCACGCGTTGTCCGGTGCCGCCGAGATCCGGGCCAGCCAGCCCGCCACCACCAGCGCCGCGTCCGCCCACGGGTAGACCAGGGTGAACGTTCCGGCCGTCGCCGCCGGGTGAGTCCGCAGCCGCCACGACGTGACCACCCCGAACCGGCCGCCGCCACCGCCGCGCAGCGCCCAGAACAGGTCGGTGTCCCGTTGCGCGTCCACGGTCCGGGACTTACCGTCCGCGGTCACCACCTCGGCGGAGACCACGTTGTCGCTGGTCAGGCCGTAGGCCGCGGACGCCACCCCGATGCCGCCGCCGCAGGTCAGCCCGGAGATCCCGACCGAACCGCACGACCCGGCCGGCACCGAGACACCGTGTGCGGCCAGGCCGGAGCCGACATCGAGCAGGGTCGCACCGCCGCCGATCGTGGCGGTTGCGGTGGCCGCGTCGAAACCGACGGTCCTCAGTGGGCGCAGGTCGAGGACCAGGCCGGTGGACGAGGTGGACGCGCCGACGTACGAGTGCCCGCCGCCGCGCGGCACGATCGGCAGCCCGAACCGGTTCGCGAAGGCCACCGCCGCGACCACGTCGGCCTGGTTCGCGCAGCGCACGACTGCGGGCGGCCGGATCGGATCGAACCTCGGCGAGAACAGCTGTCGTGCCTGGTCGTAGCCGGAAGTGCCGGGCCGCTCCACGGTTCCGGCGAGACCGGCGGCGAGAGCCTGCCAGTCGGCGTCCGCCGGATCGTAGGAGCGCGGGGACCGGGGTGGCAGCACCCCGATCAGACCGGCACTGAGCAGGGCACGACGGGACAAGACCATACAAAACCCTGACATGCCCGGTACGGGGTGAGTCCGCTATCGATCAGGAAAGCCCCGTCCGGTGCACGGGGCAGACGCCCGGCCGTACCGGAGTCCATAATCCCCGGCATGTCCCTGCACGACTTCGCGACCTGGAAACCGCTGCTGGAGCTCCTGCACGCGGCGAACCCGGCCGCCTTCGACACGCCGGGCGGTCACCTGTCCGGCCGGATCGGGCGAGACGGTTCCCGGAGTCTGTCCCTGCCCCCGCCGGTCGTCCGGGAACCCCGCCGGGCCGTGCAGGTCGAGGACATGCGCGCCGAGTTCGCGGCGATCGCCCGGGTGACGAGTGCGCTCGACGGCGACAGTGTCACGTTCGTGGCCGAGATGCCGTCACCCGGACGGGTGGTGCTGCACCTGATCGCGCCGAACCCCGCCGTGGAGGGCGGGCTGCGGCCCTACCCGGCGTCGCTGCTGCTCGTCGACGGGGCGGTGCCGGAACCGTGGCGACGGCTGCCGGAGACCTACCCGGGCGTCGGGCCGTCGGCGTCGGCGGATCCCGGGCTGCTCGGGCGCACGCTGCGGGCGAAGCTTCCGGACGCGGTTCCCGCCACCGAGACGGCGATCGCCGAGACCGAGACCCGGCTCGGGATCACCCTGCCCGAGGAGCTGAAAGCCGTCTACCGGGTGACCCGCGCGATCTGGTCCGACTGGGAGTCCTCCGACCTCTACGATCGCGCCATCCGGTTCAACCTGGCCTGTCTCGACGAGCTCTACCTCGGGGACGCGGCGTCCCGCCCCTGCGAATGGCGGTTCGGCGCCTGGGAAGCGGTCTCCACCCCACCCGGCGCGGCCGTGCAGGGCCTCATCGGCTCACCCGGCTGGCTCGTCATCGGCGAGAACGGCGGCGGCGACCGGATCGTCCTCGACCTCACCCCCGGCCCGGCCGGTCACCTCGGTCAGATCATCCTGCTCAGCCACGAGGAGTACGCCGGGGCCACCCTGCTCGCCGACTCCCTGACCGAGTTGATCATCCGCGGTTTCCAGCCGGTCCGTGCCGACTCGACGCCGGAAGACCCGCCGCTGGTCGCCACCGTCGGCAGTGTTGCCGGTGCCGAATCCGTGGCCAGCTCCCGCCTCGAGGTGCTGCACCTCGGGTTCTGGGACGGCGAACCCTTTAACCTGATCCCGGTCACCGCCTCGCCGCGGCTGCGGACCCTGACCGCTCACCCCGGCTCGCTCGCCGACCCGCGATCACTGGCGGCTCTCACCGGCCTGGAGTTCCTGGAACTGTCCGCCGCCGACTGGCGGATCCTCCTCGACGCCGGAGCCGTCCCCGCCGGTCTGCTGGCCGCGGGGATCGAGGTGGCGGGGCGGCCGAATCCGTTGCCGATCATCGACGTCGCCAACCGGATTCTGGCGCTGTGGAACCGCCCGCTGATCACCCGTCACATCATCGAGGGTTTCCTCTAGACGGTGTGGCGGTCGGAGGCCGCGTAGGCGGCGGCCGCGGTGAGTGCCGCGACGGCCAGCACCGACGGCCAGGCGCCGATGCGCTTGGCGAGCGGGTGTGACAGGGCGAACGCCCCCACGTAGGTGGCGACCAGCGCGCCGGTGGTGGCGGGCCCGACCGTCCGATGCCACTCCCGGCCGGCGGCGATCCCACCCGCGACCAGGACGGCCCCACCGAGGGGGCGGACACCGGTGCGGCGGGCGACCTGCCATCCACCGATCAGAGATCCAGCGGTGATCACCGCAGTCGGTACACGCATGCCATGAATTTACACGGCTTCCAGAGGGATCCATATGAAGTAAGCTGGGATCCAATCTTGGAGGTCGTGTGGCCGTCAGTCGCATCATCGCTCTCACTCTGGGCTGGGAAGACCTGCCGAAATCCGCATCCGTGCACGGAGCCTCCCGCACCGAGCGGGTCCGCGAGCCCGTCCCCGGCCTGCTCCTGGAGACCGGCGAGGGCTGGCTCCTTCTGGACACCGGGTTCAACACGGCGCTGCTCCGCGACCCGGCGCTGCGGCGGCGCTTCTACCCCAGCCCCAACTATCAGCCGGAGCTGCCCGGTCCGGGTGAGCCACTGGAGGAGGCGCTGGATGCGGTGGGGGTCGCCCTGACCGATATCACCGCAGTCGCCCTCAGTCACCTGCACGTCGACCATGCCGGTGGGCTCAAGCATTTCGCCGGCCGGGTGCCGGTGCACGTCCAGAGAGCCGAGCTGGACTACGGCCTGTCCAGCCATCCCGAGCCGGAGCGCTACTCGATGGCCCGGATCGACTACGACGACCCCCGCATCGACTGGCGGCTGGCCGAGGGGGACGTGGAGATCGCCCCCGGCGTGACGGCTCTGCTGACGGCCGGGCACACCCCGGGTCACCAGAGTTTCGTGGTCGATCTGGAGGGTGGCGGCGGTTACGTCTTCGCCTGCGACGCCGCCGACCTGACCGAGAACATCACCGATGAGCAGGCGATCGGCTCGTTCCTCCAGGTGACTCCGGAGCGGACCGTCGCCCAGATCCGCCGTCTGAAGGACATCGGGGCCCGTCGCGGTTATCCGGTGATCCCCGGGCACGACCCGATCGCCTGGCCGGCCTTGACGGCGGAACTGGCGGATCGCTTCAAGGCCTGACCTATGGCGCTCGACCGGATCCAGACATAAACTTCTTGGATCCAATCCATTCAACTTCGGACACGATAGGAGCGGGGTCATGACTGCTGTCAACCGACCGGTGGAGGCGACCGACCTCAAGGAGTCGCTGCTGGGGCAGCCGAGCGCCGAGCCGCTCAGTGGCGAGATCCCGGTGCGCAGCCGGCTCGACTTCGCCACCGAGGACCGGCGTGTCGTCTCCGGTGTCTGGGAGTCCGAGCCGGGCACCTCACGCTGGGAGTTCCTGACCCGCGGCGAGATCATCCACGTCGTCGCCGGTCGCATGACCGTCACCGAGGACGGCGGCGAGCCCGTCGAGGTGACCGCCGGCACGACCGCGTATTTCCCGATCGGCTGGCAGGGCGAGTGGACCGTCATCGAACGGCTCCGCAAGGTCTTCGTGGTCTACAAGCCTTGACGGGGGAGCGGGACATGCGAGAGCTGATGGTGCGCGGCCTGGTCCTGGAGGCCGACGACGTGCTGACTGTCGACCTGGTCGACCCGGCCGGTGCGGTTCTGCCCGACTGGGCCCCCGGTGCGCACGTCGACCTGGTGGTGAGCGACGGCTCGGTTCGTCAGTATTCGCTGTGCGGCGTTCCCGGCGGTGAGTCCCTGACGATCGCGGTGCGGCACGATCCGGCGGGCAAGGGCGGCTCCGGCTGGGTGCACCGCACGGTGCGGCCGGGCGACCGGGTCACCATGCGCGGCGTCAAGAACCATTTCGCGCTGGAGGACGCGCCGGAGGTCGTCCTGATCGCCGGGGGTGTCGGCATCACCCCACTGCTGCCGATGGCCGAGGAACTGGCGCGGGGCTCTCGGGCGTGGCGGCTGGCCTATGTCGGGCGTAAGGCTGCCACGATGCCGTTCGTGGGGCGGGTGCGGGCGCTCGGTTCGCCCGCGGCGATCCACGAGACGGCGGTGTCCGGCCGCCCGTCGATGGGCGACCTTCTGGCCGGCGTGACATCGGAGACGCTGGTTTATGTCTGCGGCCCCGCCTCACTGATCGAAGCCGTCGAGAAGACCCTGGAAGCCGAGGGCCGGGGCGACTGCCTGCGCGCCGAGTATTTCGAGGCTCCCGAGCTGGAGGTGGCAGAGCCCGGCTCGTTCACGCTGCGACTGGAGAAATCAGGCCTGGAGCTGGCGGTGCCCGCCGGGCGCAGTGCCCTCGAAGTGGTCACCGAGGCCGGCATCGACGTGCTCAGCGACTGCGAGGAAGGCATCTGCGGCACGTGCGACACCCGGGTGCTCGCGGGCGAGGTCGACCATCGCGACCACGTGCTGACCCGCTCGGAGAAGGCCGCCAACAATTGCATGATGCTCTGCGTCTCACGGGCCGCCGGGCCACGCCTGGTGATCGATCTGTGACGGAGTCGTTTGCGGCTTCCCGTTGCCTCTGAACGGCCGTTCGAAGCTTTTCCGTCGCCTTTGAACGGCGGATCGGCCCGTTTTTGATCTTCAGGAGTGGGTGCTCGCGAAGTCGGTCGGTTTCGGGAGCCTGGTGCTCCCGGAAACGGGTCGGCTTGGGGGCGGTGTTTCCGAGAGCCGGGCGGCTACAGAGGGCTGATGCTCCCGGAACCCGGTCGGTTTCGGTAGCCGGTGCTCACAAGGGTCGGTCGGCTTTGGGGGACCGGTGCTCACTAAAGTCGGTCGGCTTCGAGGGCCGGTGTGACTATGGTCGGGCGATGCCCGAGCTGAAGCTGCTGCATGCCGATCACGCCCCGGCGGTCCTGGCTTTCGAGCTGGCGAACCGGGCCTACTTCGCGGCTTCGGTTTCCGACCGCGGCGACGACTATTTCGACCGGTTCACCGACCGGTATCACGCCCTGCTGGCCGAGCAGGAGGCCGGCATCTGTGCCTTCTACGTGCTCATCGACGGCGACGGCCAGGTGCTCGGCCGGTTCAATCTGTACGACATCGCTGATCACCGCACCGACATCGCCGGCGAGGGTGCTGACATCGTCGGTCGCCGTGCCGACATCGTTGAGCGTCGCGCTGACCTCGGCTACCGGGTCGCGGAACATGCCGCCGGACGTGGTGTGGCGACCGCGGCAGTCCTGGAGTTGTGCGAGTCGGCGGAGACCCGGCACGGCTTGCACACGCTGCGGGCCGCCACTGCGCACCGCAATGTCGCGTCTCAGAAAGTGCTGACCAAAGCCGGGTTCATTGCTGTCGGCCCGGCCGACCCGGCCGAACTCGGAGGTCAGCCGGGCACCTGGTACCAGCGTTCGCTCAGGTAGTTCTACCGGCTCAAGTGCTCGTGCAGCATCTTCCAGGTGCCGTCGCGCTTGACGATGACGTTGGTGCCGCGACCCGCTCCGGAAGCCGGCTCACCGCCTACGGTGCCGCTCCAGCGGAAGCGGTAGCGACACACGGCCAGCTCATCGGCGACCGCGACCCACTCCAGCCCTTCGATCGTGTAGACCTCGTCGAGGATGGTGGCGAAGGTCTTCTCGACGGCAGCTCTGATCGCGTCGATGCCTTGGTGTGAGCCGTCGCTGAACCAGTAGGTCCCGTCCTCGGCGATCAACGGTGCCAGCTCGCCGAAGTCATGCCGATTGGTCGCCTGCTCATACCACGACATGAACGCCGCGAGTCTCGTGACCAGGTCCATCGCGACCGCCCCTCCGGCATGCCTGCCCTGTCCTGCCTACTCACCGCGTCGTGCCCGCCGTCTCCGCCCGCTGCGTCGTGGCCGCGGTCTCCGCCCGCCGCATTGTGCCAGACGTTCGTGCCAAGCGCTGGTGCCAGACGTTCGTGCCAGACGCCCGTGTCAGACATTGGTGCTAAGCGCTGGTGCCAGACGTTCGTGCCAGACGCCCGTGTCAGACATTGGTGCTAAGCGCTGGTGCCAGACATTTGTGCCAGACGTTTGCGGTCGCGGGCCGGGTGGCGGTGCTATCAGTTGGTAGTCGCGCGGATGAACAGGTAGACCCCGACAGCTACGCCGAACGTCACGATCACCGCGCGCAACGCGTTCGCCGGGAGTTTACGGGCCACTCGGGCGCCCAGATAGCCGCCGACCACGGTGGCCGGGGCGATCACCGCTACCGCGGCCCAGTTCACCGGGCCGAAAACGCTGTACACCAGAATCGTCACCACACCGATCAATGCGGACAGCAGGTTCTTGAGGGCGCTGACCCTGGCCAGCGTCTCGTCCAGTACCAGCGCCAGACCGGCCACCAGCAGCACCCCGAGGGCCGCGTTGAAATAGCCGCCGTACAGCGCGCACAAGAACACCGCCGTGTGCAACATCAGCGTCGCCCGTTTCGGGGAGACCTCCTGCGGATGCCCGACGAGCCCGCGCAACCGTTTCTGAAAAGCGAGCGTCAACGCCGCCCCGACAACCAGGAACGGCACCACGAAATCGAATACCCGCCGGGGCGTGTTCAGCAGCAGCACACATCCGCACAATGCCCCGAACAGTGCGGTCGGCAGCACCCGCAACACCCGCCGGCCTTGACCGGCCAGGTCAGCCCGGCTGCCGACGACACTCGCGGCATATCCGGGTGCCACCGACAACGCGTTGCTCACATTGGCGGCCACCGGCGGCATCCCGATGGCCAGCATGCTCGGAAACGTGATCAGCGACCCGCCGCCGGCGATAGCGTTCACCATTCCCGCAGCCAGCCCGGCAATCAGCAGCAGAGCCGCTTCACCCCAGCCCATCATTCCCACTTCCCATTCCCATTCCAAACCCCAGCGACGGTACGTCCAACGCCCACTCCCACGTCACCCACCCGCCACGTCACCCACCGTCCCCAGAACAGCCCGCCCACTGACAGCCCATCCCCAAACCCGCCGCCCCGGCGAAACCCACCCACCAGCAACCGTCCCAGCGCCACTCATCCCCGTCGCGGCGCCCTGAGAGGCAACCTGCTCAGGAACGACAGACCCGACATCGACCAACATGGAATCGGCCGCCGCGGGATCTACCGCCGCGCGATCGACTCGCTCGGGACCCGCCCGCTCGGGATCGGCTGGCTCGGGATCGGCTGGCTGGGTGGTGGGCTGGGTGGTGGTGGTCTGCTGGAAGTCGGGCCGTTCGAAGACCAGGCGGCCGTTGACCATGGTTGCCGTCACGGTCAGGGAACGCAGGGTGTCCGGGTCGGGCGTGAGCGGGTCGCCGGTCAGGAACGCCAGGTCGGCGGGGTCGCCGGGGCGGAGCCGACCGGTGCCGGGGCCGCCGGTGATCCGGGCCGCGCCGGTGGTGAACAGTTCCAGGGCTTCGGGCGCGGTGATCGCCTGCTCCGGGCCGAGTGGTGTCTCGCGCCCGCGGACGTGCCGGGTTCGGGCCTGCCACATGCCGTGCAGCGGTGCCATCGGCGGTCCGGGACCGTCCGAGCCGCCGCCCACCTCGACTCCGGCGTCCAGCCAGGACCGCAGTGGATTGGCGGCGGCCGCACGGTCCTCACCGAGCCGGTCGATCAGCCCGAGCCCGAAGTCCCATTGGAGCGCCGGATGCGCCGACACCCGCACGCCCAGATCCCGGGCACGGCGCATCGCGTCCGGACTCGGCCCCAGATAGGCGTGGATCAGGTGGAATCCCAGTCCCGCGACAGGTGTCACCGCGTCGACTTCACCGAGCACGTCCAGCACCAGGTCGATCGCGGCGTCCCCGACCGCGTGCACCCCTGCTCCACGCCCGGCCAGCGCCGCTTCCCGGCAATGCGCGAGCACGACTTCCCTGCTCAGCGTCTGATTCCCGTGGTAGTCGGAATGCTCGACGACCCCGCAGGAAACCGGCTCGCTGTAGGCAGGGTCCACCGGGCCAGGTTCTGCGGCTGAGGGTTGGGAAGGGCCGACACCCAAGGGCTCCACGACACCGGAGGAAGGGGTAGCGGAGGAAGGGGTAAGCGTCGATGTGGGCAGCGGCGCCGGTTCGGCTGGTGACGGGCCTGCGGCCGGGGTCGGCTCGGGAGACGCCGGTGGGGTGGGGTGAGTGGGCCACGGTGTGGAGAGCAGAGCTGTGCCGAGGGAGCCGCCGCCGTCCAGGAAGAGTTTGGTGGGGCCTCGTACCAGCAGATGGGGGTCTGCGGTTTCCAGGCCGCACGTCTCGGCGGCCCGGTCCAGGTCCGCGAACGTGGTGGTCTCCGAACCGAGCGGCATCGCCGTCACCCGGAGCTGGAGGGTGCCGGCGCGGGCCGCGTCCGCGTAGGCGGACAGTTCGGCCGTGGACACCGCCGGGTCCATCGCGGTGGTGATGCCGTGGGCGAGGAGTTCCCGCTGGCCGTTTTCGATCCAGCGGTGGTGGTCGGCGCCGGACGGCGGTGGGATGACGGCCCGGGCCAGTGCGACCGCCGGATGTTCGACGAGCAGGCCGGTCGGTTCGCCGTTCGGGTCGCGGTCGATGCGCCCGCCCGGCGGGTCGGGAGTGGCCGAGGTGATACCGGCCCGGTGCAGTGCGGTCGTGTTGACCAGGGCGTCATGGCCGCGCCGGTCCAGCAGGACGCCGCGGCCGGGGGCGGCTGTCTCCAGTTCGGCGGCGGTGGGCAGGCGGTTCTCGGCCAGGTCCCACGGGTCCAGGTCGTCGTCGGCTTCGATCCAGCCGTCGCCGGGGTTCGCGAGGGCGTGCGCGCGGATACGCTGCTGCACTTCGGCGATCGAGGTGGCGCCGGTCAGGGACACCCGGGATGCCCGTCGTCCGGCCCAGAGCAGATGCACGTGGCTGTCGACGAAACCGGGGATGATCGTGCCGGACACGGTGACCTCGGGTGTTCCGGCCGGAACCGCCGCGCGCGCGTCTGCGGGGCTGCCGGTGGCGGCTATCCGGCCGTTCACGATCGCGACCGCGGTGACGCGGGGCCGGACCGGGTCCAGGGTGATCACGTCGCCGATGATTACCAGCTCACCACTCATTGCCGGGCCTCCGGGGGGATCGCGATCGGGGAAGTGCTGACGGGAGCGGGAGAACGAGGCCCGGATCCGGCCCGGCCGCTGGCCTCGAGGGGCATGAGGCCAGTGCGCCGGACCAGATCCGGACGTCAGGGGGTGTTGCTCAGTAGACGGCGGCCAGCCCGTCGGCCCGGGGATCACTGGCCGCGGACAGGATGCCCGCTGCCAGCCGGGCCACCTGGATGTGGCCGGCGTCGTCGTGTGGGCCGGCCGTGGTCTCGACGGCCAGGTCCAGCGCCGAAGCGGTGCTGGTCAGCGTCGCCGCATCGGGGGTGCCGGGTTCCAGGAGCAGGGTGGGGACGTCCCGGTCGATCTCGCGGGCACCGATGATCCACCGCGGCCGGGCCAGCACCCCGGACAGATCGTCAGTGCTCAGGACGTCGCCGGCCACCTGGGCGAGGATCCACGCCTGGGAGCGGCCACCCTGACAGCCCAGGGCCACCACCGTGTCACCGGAGACGGCGACCGTGGGGCAGAGGGTGTGCGGTGGCCGTACACCGGGGGCGATTCTTCCGGGGTGTGCCGGGTCGAGGCTGAACGACGAGCCACGGTTGTGCAGGACGACGCCGGTGTCGGGTTCGAGCAGGCCGGAGCCGAAGCTCTGGAAGACGCTCTGGATCAGGGTGACCGCGGTGCCGGACGAGTCGACCGTGGTGACCGCCACCGTGTCGCCGGCCGGTTTGACGAGGTCGGCGGGTGTGAAGTCGGCGGTGGTCCGGAGCAGCAGGCCGTCCAGGTCGATCGGGCCGGTGCGGGGGTCGCCGAGCAGGGCGTCGCGGGCCAGTTGAGCCCGGCGCGCGTCGGCCAGCAGCGCTGATGAACCCGCGATGGCGAGGAAGGTGGCTCCCTGGACGGGCGGCGGGGCGGCGTACCAGGAAACACCCTCCGCAACCGACGCCAACGGTGACGTGATCTCGGCCTGGTGGGCGGCGAAATCGCCGACCGTGAGCGGGCTGCCCAGCCGGTTGAGGCCGGCGACCAGGCGATGACCGAGGTGACCGCGGTAGAAGGACCGCCAGTTGCGGCCGATGCTGTCGAGGGTTTCGGCCAGCGCCGGCTGGTACAGCGTCGTCACCGGTTCGCCGGCGTCGTCGAGCAGCAGCGCGGACAGGCCGGGGTCGGCGCGGACACCGTCGATCCGGCCCAGGATCGCCCGGTGCAGGCCGGGACTGACCGCCACACCGCCGGTGGCCAGGGACCGGGCCGGCGCGAGCAGGTCGGCGAGCGGCAGGCTGGCGCCGAGGGCGTGCAGCGCGGCCCAGCCGGCGACCACTCCGGGCACGGTGACGGTCTGCGCCCCGCCGAACGGCATGCGCGGCCCGGCAGCACGCAGCGCGTCCACGTCGACGGCTGCCGCGGCGGCGCCGATGGAGAGCACGGCTTGCGGTTCGCCGCCGGCCGGGCGGACGACGGCGACCAGGTCACCCCCGACAGAGCATTGATGGGGGTACGCCACCGTGAGCGCCGCCGCGGCCGCCAGCGCCGCGTCGAGTGCGTTCCCGCCGCTCTCGATCACGGCGTGTGCGGCCTCGACCGCTGCCGGGTGCGGCGCCGCGACCGCGACGGCCATCAGGCGTCTCGCTTGATCAGGATGGCCCGGGCGAACGAGCCGTCCGAGTCGACCAGTTTCGCCGGCAGGCAGACCAGTTCGTAGAAGCCGGGCGGCACCCCGTCCAGGTCGGCGTTCTCCAGGATGATCAGGCCGGCGCCGAGCAGCACGTGGTGGGCGTCCCAGGTCTCGGTCCGGGTGTGGCTCTCGATCGTCAGGTAGTCGATGCCGATCAGCTCGACACCTTCGGCGATCAGCCACTGCGCGGCCTCGGGTGACAGCCCGACCCAGGACGGCGCCCGGTCGACCTCTTTCAACGGTCCCGCCGAGTTCGAGGTCTTGAGCAGGACACGCTTGTGCCCGGCCACCCCGGCGGCCGTGAGGTCGTCGACGGTGATGTCACCGGTGACGGCGGTCAGGTCGGCGACGATGGCCGGGCCGACCAGGGAGTGCAGGTCGAGTTTGTCGACGGGGGTGGCGCCGTCGACGAAGTGGGCGGGGGCGTCCACGTGGGTGCCGGTGTGGGCGCCGAGCCGCCAGCGGGTCACGTTGGACGCGTCACCGTTGGCGAGGGACTCGACGATCTCCACCTCGGGTTTGCGGCCCCAGTGCAGCATCTCCGGGTGGATCGGGAGGGTGATGTCGAAGATCTCCACGGGGAGGTCCTTTCCTTAAAGAGGCCGGTGGGCGGAGGACGGCCAGGGTTCGCGGACGGCGGTGGCGACGGCGTTCGCGGTGGTGCGGACGCAGCGTTCGAATTCGGACTTGCCGTGTTCGGGGTTGGCGGTGGCGACGTCGCGGCCCCACACGCCGGTCTCGCTGACCTGGTCCATCCGGTAGTCCCAGAACGAGTCGACGTCGACGTGCGAGGTGGCCCGGTCCATCCGGACCAGGTCGGGCCGCAGGTGCAGCATGACCGAGGTCTCGAAGAAGTTGGCGTGCATCAGGCCGCGGCCGTACTGCACGTGGCCGTCGACTTCGGGACCGGGGTACATGGTGACGTAACCGATCGCGCGGATGCGGGAGTCCTTGTGCCGTACCCGCAGCTTCTCGGCCGACACGTCTAGTGCCCCGTTGTTCCAGATGTGCCCGTTGAGCAGCACGAACTGGCGGATGCCGCTGGCATGCAGCGAGTCGATCACGTCTTCGACCATGGCGATCAGGGTTTCCGGCCGCAGCGCGATGGTGCCGGCGAAGTCGCCGTGCGAGCCGGAGACGCCGTAGCTCAGCGGCGGGATCGTCGGCACACCGGTGATCCGGGAGACCTCTTCGGCGACGGCCTGGCAGATCACGGTGTCGACGTTGAGCGGCAGGTGCGGGCCGTGCTGTTCGATCGCGCCGACCGGGATGATCACCGCGTCGGTGCGTTCGGTGGCCTCCCCGGCCTCCTGCCAGGTCATCTCTTCCCAGCGTTGCGGATTGCTCATTTCGTCTCCTTCAACAGTCACCAGAGCCGCCGTGACTTCTCGGGCAGCAGGTCCAGGGCCCGGACGGCGATGACCTCGTCGGTGTCGGGTGCGGTCAGCCAGACGGTGGCGTCCGGGCTGTAGTCGCTGATCAGTTCGCGGCAGACGCCGCACGGTGCGATGATCCGGAACGTGTCGGCCGGTTTGATCTGCACCGACACCACGCTGACCACGTCTCCGAGCGCGATGCCGGCGGCGCGGGCGGTGCCGAGGGCGACCCCTTCGGCGCAGATCGAGCTGCGCCGGCAGGATCCTTCGACGTGGACGCCGGTGTGGATCGAGCCGTCGGCGGCGCGCAGGGCGGTGGCGACCTCGTGCCGGCCGTGCACCCACACCCGGCCGAGGATGTCCTCGGCCCGGCGCAGCAGTTCGACGTCCTCCGGGGAGAAACCGGCGGGCGCGGTTACCGGGGCGGGCGCGGTTACCGGGGTGATCACAGGCCCAGGATCCGCGCCATGTTGCCGCCCTCGACCAGCGCCCGGTCGGCGTCGTCCGGAATCGCCTTGGCGATCTTCATGCGCTCCAGGTCGAAGTCGGATCCCGGCCACTCGCTGCCGAACAGGATCTGGCTCGGGCCGAGCCGTGCGTACGCCCGCCGGACGTCCGCGATCAGGGTCGCCGACGTCTCCAGGTAGATGTGCGGGTTCCGCTCGGCCACGATGATCGCCTCGGGCACGTTCCAGACGGCGCCCATGTGCGCGATGATCGTCGGCACGGTCGGATGGCCCTTGGCGATCTCCTCGATCGCGAGCGGCGCGCAGAACGCGTCGTCCAGGGCGTTGATCAGGATCGGCATGCCGAGTTCGGCGCACTTCTCGAACACCGGGTCGAGCAGACCGTGGTCGGCGACGTGGTAGCCGTGCATCGACGGGTGCAGTTTCAGGCCGGAGATGCCGAGGTCCTTCATCCGGGCGATCTCGTCGAGGGCGTCGTCGGCCTGCGGCATCACCTGGCCGAAGCCGATGAACCGGTCCGGGTGGGCCTTGACCAGGCCGGCGATGAAGTCGTTCTCGATGCGCTGGGCGAGCGAGCAGACCATCGCCATGTCGACACCGGCGGCGTCCATCCGGTCCAGGATGCGCTTGGGGTCGAACGGGGTGTACGGCGGCGCCGGCTGCCCCGGCTTGGCTCCGGTGAGGTAGTCGGAGCGGCCTCGCACGTCCTGGGTGGTGTTGTACGCGTCGATGATCATGAAGTGCTGCCTTTCACAGGGATCAACGGCAGGTGACAGCGGACCTCCCGGCCCGGCTGCACCTCCCGGAGGACGGGAGCATCGGTCCGGCACACGTCGGTCGCGTACCGGCACCGGGTGTGGAACGTGCAACCGGCCGGAGGATCGGCCGGGTCGGGCAGTTCGCCGGTGAGTTCGATGCGGTCCCGGCGCGGTTGTTTGGACAGGGCCGGGACACTGGAGAGAAGAGCTTCGCCGTACGGGTGGGCGGGGCCGGCGAAGAAGTCGTCCCGGGACGCGACCTCGATGATCTGTCCCAGGTACATCACGGCGATCCGGTCCGCGATGTGCCGGACCACGCCCAGGTCGTGCGAGATGAACAGCATGGTCAGCCCGCGTTCCCGGATCAGGTCCGAGAGCAGGTTGATGACCTGGGCCTGGATCGACACGTCGAGTGCGGAGACCGGTTCGTCGGCGACCACGAACCGCGGCGACGGGGCGAGCGCGCGGGCGATGCCGATGCGCTGCCGCTGGCCGCCGGAGAACTCGTGCGGCTTACGGGTGCCGGCCTCGCGCCCGAGCCCGACCTGGTCGAGCAGATCGTCGACGATCTTGCGGGCCTCGTCCTTGCCGGTGCCACGGGCCCGCAGCAGCGGCTCGGCCACGATGTCGGCGATGCTGCGCCGCGGGTTGAGCGAGCCGAACGGGTCCTGGAACACCATCTGCAGGTCGGCCCGGATCTTGCGGAACACCGTCCCGCGCAGCTTGGTGATGTCCTTGCCGAGGTAGCGGATCGCCCCGCCGGTCGGCTCGGTGACCCGGACCATGGCCCGCCCGAGCGTCGACTTGCCACAGCCGGACTCGCCGACCAGCCCGAGAGTCTCGCCCTCGTAGATGGTCAGGTCGACGTCGCGGACCGCGCGCACCCGGCGCCCGGCCGAACCGGCGAACTCCACCCGCAGCGATTCGATCTCCATCAACGGCGTCGGCTTCACGGCGCCACCTCCTCCAGGGCGCCCCGCGCGCGGGCCCGCTCCGTCTCGTCGAGCACACAGGCGTCCAGGTGCGCCGGCCCGCCGTACCGCTTCTTCAGAACCGGAGGGGAGAGGCAGGCGTCATGGACGAACGTGCAGCGGGGCGCGAACGCGCAGCCCTCGGGGCGGGTGACACCGGTGAGCGGGCTTCCGGCGATGGCCGGGAGACGCGCGACGGCCGGGCCGTCGACACGCGGGACCGACGAGAGCAGACCCATGGTGTACGGGTGTTGCGGGTCGAACAGCACCTCGTCACGGGTGCCCTGTTCGATGATCCGGCCCGCGTACATGACGGCGACCCGGTCGGCGACCTCGGCGACCACTCCCAGGTCGTGGGTGATCAGCACGATCGTGGTGCCGTGTTCGGTCTGGAGCTTCTTGAGCAGCCGTAACACCTGGGCCTGGATGGTGACGTCGAGCGCGGTGGTCGGCTCGTCGGCGATCAGCACGGCCGGGTCGTTGGCGAGTCCGATAGCGATCATTACGCGCTGGCGCATGCCGCCGGAGAGCTGGTGCGGGTAGGAGCGGGCGGTCTGTGCCGGGTTGGCGATGCCGACCTCGCCGAGCAGCTCCACGGCTCGTTTCGACGCGTCCCCGCGGCTGATCTTGCGGTGGGTGCGGATCATCTCGGCGACCTGGTCACCGACACGCTGGGTCGGGTTGAGGGCGGCGAGCGCGTCCTGGAACACCACGGCGATGTCCTTGCCGCGCACCTCGCGCAGCTCCTTCTCCCCGGTGGTGACCAGATTGCGGCCGCCGAACAGCACCTCGCCGCCGATGTGGGTGCGTGGCCCGCGGTTGAGCCCGACCAGGCTCATCGACAGCGCCGACTTGCCGGAGCCGGACTCGCCGACCAGGGCCAGGATCTCGCCCTTGCCGAGGGTCAGGTCGATGCCCGCGACGGCCGGCAGCCGGCCACCCGGTACGTCGAACCCGACGGTCAGGCCGCGGATCTCCAGAAGGGCCTCGCTCACAGCGCGTCCAGGGCCCGGTCGATCACGGTGAGGACATCGGCCGGGCGGACCCGCGGGGTGAAGTGGCTGCCCGGCACCTCGCTGGTGATCGCGCCGGCCCGGGCGGCCATGTCCCGCTGGATGCCCGGAGGCAGGGTCTTGTCCTCGGCGGCGACCAGATACCAGGCCTTCTTGGTACGCCACGCGGGCTCGCCGGTCGCCTCGGAGAAGATCCGGTTGTCGCTCTGCCGGGACTCGCTGTCCCAGATGTGCCGCTGGTCGACGGGCACGTCCCAGCCGATCTCGTCCCAGTACTCGTCGGTGTGCTCGGACTTCCACTCGCCGTTCGGTCCGCGCCGCATGTACTTCGACACCTCGGCCGGGGGATAACGCTCGACGATGCCGTTCACGCTCTCGCCCTCGTCCGGGGCGAACGCCGCCACGTAGACCAGGCCTTTGACCTGCTCGGAGCGGCCCACGTTGGTGATGACCGCGCCGCCGTAGGAGTGCCCGACCAGCAGCACCGGCCCGCCGATCGACTCGACGACGCCGAGGGTGTGCGCCACGTCGTCGGTGAGCGAGGACATCGGGTTGGTGACCAGGGTGTGTGCGCGGTCGCCGAGCAGCGGAACGAGTTCGGACCAGGTGGTGGGAGTTCCGCCGGCGCCGTGGACGAGGACGATGTGCATGTCAGGCCTTCCTCAGGCGTGGGTCGAGTGCCAGGTAGAGCAGGTCGACCGCCACGTTGACCAGGGTGAAGAGCAGAGCGATGGCGAGGGCCGCGCCCTGCACGATCGGATAGTCGCGCTGGAGGATCCCGTTGACGAGCAGGTTGCCGACGCCGGGATAGCTGAACACCGTCTCGGTGATCACCGACCCGCCGAGCAGTGAGCCGAACTGCAGGCCCAGCACGGTGACGATCGGCAGCGACGAGTTGCGCAGGACGTGCCGCCGCAGGATGGCCCCGCTGGACAGGCCCTTCATCCGTGCGGTCCGGACGAAGTCGTCGCCGAGCACCTCCAGCACCGACGCCCGGACGATGCGGGTGATGAACCCGGCCATCGACAGCGCCAGGGTGACGGCCGGCAGCAGCAGGTGTTCCAGCCACGGCAGGATCAGCTCGGGCCGGTCCTGCAGGACCGCGTCGAGCAGGACGAAGTTGGTGAACGGCTGATAGTCCAGCTCGTTGGGGAGCCGCCCGATCACCGGCAGCCAGCGCAGCCACACACCGAAGACGACGATCGACAGGACGCCGAGGGCGAACCAGGGCAGGGAGAAGCTGACCGTACCGATGGCCCGGGTCGTGGTGTCGATCCAGGTGTCCTTGCGAAGCGCGGCGACGATGCCGGTGACCATGCCGAGCAGGACCGCGATCAGCATGGCCGCGACGGTCAGTTCGATCGTGGCCGGCAGCGAGTCGCCGAGCAGCCCGGTGATCGAGTTGCCGCCGTAGAACGAGGAGCCCAGATTCAGGGTGAACAGGTCACCCAGGAAGGAGAAGTACTGATCGGGCAGCGACTTGTCGAGGCCCAGCGCTGCGTTGATCTTCTCGGCGTTCTCGGTGATCTCGGCGGCGCTCTGGTTCCCGCCGGTGCCGCCGGCGGCCAGGCTGGTGGCCGGCGAACCGGGCAGCAGCCGCATCGCGATGAAGACCATCGTGCTCAGGCCCAGGAGCACCAGAGGCACGGCGGCCAGGCGCTTGAGCACCAGCCACGGGGTGCCGCGCAGCCGGGTCAGGGTGCTCGTCGCGGCCGTCATCGGTTGGCCCGCGGGTCGAGGGCGTCGCGCAGGTCGTCGCCGACGAAGTTACAGGCCACCACGAAGAGCAGAGTGGCGGCGGCGGGCAGCACCACGAGGCGTGGCGCGGTGTAGAGGAACTCCTGTCCGGCCTGCACCATGTATCCCCAGTCCGGTGTCGGGGGCTGGATGCCCAGCCCGAGGTAGGAGAGGCCGGCGGCGAACCCGGCGGCGACCGACAGGGTCATCACCACCTGGGCGAGCATCGGCCCGGCGAGGTTGGGCAGCATCTCCTGCACGAGGATGCGCGGCCCGCGGGTGCCGCCCAGTTTGGCGGCGAGCACGTAGTCCCGGCCGGCCTCACGGGCGGCCAGGGCTCTCGCCAGCCGGGCGAGTCCGGGGGCCAGGGCCACACCGATCCCGGCGACCAGGCTGCTGACGCCGGGCTGCCACGCCGACACGATCAGGATGATCAGCAGCATCGACGGGAAGGCCAGCGCCAGGTCCATCAGCCGCATGATCAGCCACTCGACCTTGCCGCCCAGGTAACCGGCCATCAGCCCGGCACCGATGCCGAGCACCGCGGCCAGGGCGGTGGACAGGAACGCCACCATCAGCAGCGGCCGGGCGCCGTACAACAGGCGGGCCAGCTCGTCACGGCCCAGGTCGTCGGTGCCGAGCAGATGCCCGGCAGCACCCATCGGCAGCAGCGTGTCGTTGGTGTTGCGGGTCGGGTCGCCCGACACCAGCAGCGGCCCGACGATCGCGGCGAGCACGAAGAACCCCACCACGATCCACGACCCTGCAGCAAGGGGGCCGCGGCCCAGCCTCCGCCCCGCGAACGCGGAGCGGAGGCCGGACGTGGTGGTCGTTTCAGACACTCGCGTTTTCCATGTAGGTGCGGTGGGACCCGAGCGCCTTCCAGTTCATGTTCTTCACCTTCGCGCCGCTGACCACCGGGTTCGCGGCACAGACCAGCATCGAGAGGGTCATGTACTTCTCGGCCCACTCGCGCTGGATCTCCGAGTACCGGGCCTTGCGGGCCGCGGTGTCGGCGATGTTCTTGGCCTCGAAGAGCTTGTCGGCGTACGCCGCCGAACCGTCGAGGGTGTTGAAGCCGGAGATGAAGTCGCCGTAGACGCCGGACGGCCGGGCCAGGGAACCGATCATGTCGTCGGCGTCCGGGTAGTAGCCGTTGCGCTCCCAGATCATCAGGTCGTGGAACTTGTCGTCCGGGGCGAGCAGCCGGTTGAAGTAGGCGGCCGGGTCCACCGAGTCGGTCTCCACCTTGAGGCCGATGTCGGTGAGGTTCTGCGCGATGATCTGCGCGGCCTTCGGGTGCCAGGAGTCACTGGCGGCCATCAGCCGGACCGTGCGGCCGGTGGCGCCGGCGGCCTGGATCAGCCGCTTGGCCTCCGCGACGTCGGTCTTCGACAGATCGGCGAGAGAGGCGTCGTACGCGTCCTGCCCCGACGGGATGGTGTAGCCGTCGGGCAGCACCGCCGCGCCGAAGAACGCCTGCGCGATCAGGGCCTGCCGGTCGATCGCCAGGTTGATGGCCTGGCGCACCTCCAGCTCGGGGATGCGCCGGACGTCCATCATGATGAACGCGTCGAAGCTCTTCGGGGTGTCGTAGACGGTCACCGATTTGTCGCTCTTGAGCTGTGAGAGCGCCGAGTACGGCGTGAACTGGGTGGCCGACACGTCCCCGGACAGCAGCGAGCTGACGATCGTGGACGGGTCGGTGACCTGCTGGAGCACCAGGCGGT
Source organism: Actinoplanes derwentensis (assembly GCF_900104725.1). Taxonomy (NCBI): domain Bacteria; kingdom Bacillati; phylum Actinomycetota; class Actinomycetes; order Micromonosporales; family Micromonosporaceae; genus Actinoplanes; species Actinoplanes derwentensis. The sequence goes on along the minus strand of NZ_LT629758.1, from coordinate 3,710,886 downwards.
CGATGGGCGGCTTGCCGAGGCGGAAGGCGTCGAACGCGGTGAGCGTGACGTTCTGCCCGGAGGTGGCCGACGCGAACTTGAACGGGCCGGTGCCGACCAGGTTCTTGCCGATGTCCTTGCCGTACTTCTCCAGGGCGGCCTTGGAGATGATCCGGGCGCCGATGTCGGAGAGCCGGCCGAGCAGCGTGCGGTCCGGCTTCAGCAGGGTCATCACGAAGGTGTTCGCGTCCGGGGCGGTCATCTCCTTCAGGTTCTTGCCGACCGAGTTGAACGGGCGGGACGCGCCCTCGGGCAGGGTGGGGTCCTTCTCGTCGAACTGCCGCTTGAAGCTGGCGACCACGTCGGCCGAGGAGAAGGTGGTGCCGTCGTGGAAGGTGACGCCCTGACGCAACTTGAAGGTGTAGACCAGGCCGTCGTCCGACATGGTCCAACTCTCGGCCAGGTCGGGGGTGGGCTCGGTGGTGTCGTACGAGATGAAGGTCAGGCCGCGGCAGATGCAGTCGACGACCATCCAGTCGCCGAGGGTGGTGTAGAAGGCCGGGTCGTTGACGGCGCTGGTGCCGTCGATGGCCAGGGTGAGGGTGCCGCCGGTCTTGGCGGCGCCGCCGGCGTCACCCTCCTCGGCGGCGATACCGCAGGCGGCGAGGAGGCCGGTGAGGCCGGCGCCCATGCCGAGTATCGAAGCGCCGCGCAGCAGTGTGCGGCGGGAGACTGCCTGGTTGCCTAGTTCCATGTGGCACTCCGGGGGGTGTATTAAAGTCTGCCGATTTGGGATGTCATTCGGAGGAGATTGGATCCAATTCTGCGGCCCGCTCATCGCAGGCGTGTGTCCCTTATATGAACGCGATGTTTACGAGCAGCAGGAACTGTCGCCGCGGGATGCCGCGGGGTCCGGAATGTCCAGTGCTGGGTTGCGGTCGAAGAAGCCGTCCGGCTCCAGGACCAGGTGAATCGCCTCGACCGGCATGACCGGCCACTGCTCGGGGCGCGGCAGGTGATGCACACCGAGGACCGGCCAGACCACCAGCGGCACGCCGTCGATCGAACGCTGCTGCTCCTGCCACACGTGTACGCCGTCCTCGCCGGGCTCGGCGTGGTTCGGGTACTGGCCGCCGATGAACTGCTCGGACTCGTCGAACGGGGTGGCCCACAGGTGCTGGTGGATGAACGGGGCGCGGCGCGACATCACCGACTCGGGCCGGCCGAAGCTGCGGGTGGTGTTCGGGATCGCCAGGCGGTACGCGGTCGGCTCGCCGTACCGGTTCGTCTTGTCGGCGCTCTCGATCCGCCAGTGCCGGGCGATGCTCGGGTCGTTGCGCTGGGCCGTCTCGACGGTCAGCGGCTCACGGACGTAGCGGACCGCGTTGCCGTACGGGTTGAGCGTGTCGTCCGGCTCGGCCTCGGCGTGCTCCTCGACCAGGCGGTTCAGGTCGCCGTCGATCGCGGTGTCCAGGCGGACGCCGAAATAGTGCTGGTGGATCGGGGTCTGGACGTTCTTGGCGACGATCCGGCCGTACGGAGCCTCTTCGCCCTCGTTGATACCGGACGCCGACAGGATCCCGGTGAGCTTGACCTCCAGCTCGATCCGGCCGTCCTGGTGCAGCGACCAGTAGAAGCCGTAGTCGTAGTTCGCCACCGTCTGGAAGTTCGAGACGATCAGCCGGCGGCTGCGGCGCACCTCGGACACCCCGCGGCGCAGGTCGTTGTGCTTCCAGAGGATGCTGGCGTCCTCCTCGTGCATGCAGACGGCGTTCTCGATCGAGACCGGTTCGCCGTAACCGCCGAGGTGGATGCCGTTGAAGTAGTAGATCTCGCCGAGACAGTCGCAGCCCAGCGACAGCGAGTTGGTCAGCGGGCCGGCACCGTACTCGCCCCAGTCGAAGAAGTTCTTCCGGAACTGGGTGGAGTTGGAGTCGAGGTAGGGCACATACATCTCGTTGCAGGCCGCACGCTTGAGCACCGACCGGCCCTGGAACTCCAGGTCGTAGAGGACCAGGCCCTCGCGGTGGGTGAAGCCGATCCGGAACGTCCAGCCCTGCCAGTCGACCTTCCAGCCGTCGACCGAGAAGCTCGGGCCCTCCGGCTGCACCACGTCGAGCGGCTTGAGACCCTCGCGGTCGGGGCCGAACGCGCCGGTGGTCAGCAGGCCGGCCTCCTCGGAGACCGGGATGACCCCGTGGTCCTCGACCTCCAGGACCTCCATCGTGGTCATGTCGATGATCGGGACGACACCCTGCACCGGGCGGGCGTAACCGTTGTCCGCCTCCTCGGTCCGGTGCCAGACGGTGCCCCAGGTGACCCGGCGGCCGGCGTATTTCCCCTCGAAACCGCCCATCGACTCGGCGTCGATCATCACGAGCGAGACGTCGTGGATGCCGCGCCGGGCCATCACCTCGCGGAACAACTCGCTCTCCCGGCAGGCCTGGGCGGCCGCGCGGGCCTCGTCGGAGGTGATGCCGGGCCGGCGCGGATCGATCGCACGCCAGTCGACGGCCTCCGCCTTGTCGCCGGTGACCACGGCGTCGATCTCCCAGGCGGCCGACCCGCCGGTCGCGATGGCGACCAGGGTCAGCAGCACACCGGTGGCGGAGCCGGCGACGACCTTGCGGGCATGCGTCTCGCCGAGAGTGGCGCCCCAGAATCGGGGCCGGTCACCGAGCCGGCCGTCCGTGCGAGCCGCGTCGACCGCCAGGTTGATCTCGATGGTGGTCGGCGGGTCCAGCGGGTGCGAGCGCAGGACCGGTGAGGCTGTGGTGTGGCACACGCTCATCGGAGGCTCCTTTCGTGGTATGACCATAGGTGATTTCGGGATACGAAGATAGAGTGATTGGATCCATAAAGCGGGCCATCGATGACCTTGCTAGGTTGACGACATTGCTAGGGTGACGCCCGCATCCCCCGACTCTGCTTTCGTTGAGGCCGCCATGGACCCTGTTTCCTTCCACGCGTCGAGCGCGCTCGTCGACGACACCGCCGCCGCCATCCGCGCCCGGATCATGTCCGGTGAGATCCCGATCGGAGCCCAGCTACGGCAGGCGGAGCTGGCCAAGACTCTCGGCGTGAGCCGCACCCCGGTCCGCGAGGCGTTGCGCCAGCTCCAGACCGGTGGCCTCATCGTGGTGGTGCCCAACCGTGGCGCGGTGGTCCGCGTCCCGGCGCCCTGGGAGGTGCGGGAGGCGTATGAGGTGCGTGCCGAGCTGGAGGGCCTGTCCTGCGCCCGCGCCGTCCGCCGGATCACCCGGGACAGCCTGGCCGAGCTGCGGCTCACCAACGAGCTGCTGCGCCCCGGCGACGCCCCACCCGACGCGGCGTCGCACGCCGCCAACGACCGGTTCCACACGATGATCCACCACATCGCCGGCAACGAGCGCCTGGCCCGGGTGATCAAAGAGATCAACGAGGCGTTCCCGCGTAACGTCTCCGCGCTGGTGCTGCACGAGCACCCCCGGCACCGCGCCGACAACTTCGCCGAGCACGAGCGGATCCTGGCCGCGCTCGACGCCGAGGACGCCGACACCGCCCGCCGCGAGATGCAGGCACACGTGATCGAGGCCGGCGAGCAGCTGGCCCGATGGTACGAGCGCCGGTCCGGCACCGTCTTCCACGGGCCCGACCACGGTTTCGCCTGACCGGCGAGCGCGGCGGCAGTCATCAGAGTTCGCCCGGTGCCAGGAAGTCCAGGTCCGGGCGATGCTTGCCGAGAGCCAGGTCGGCCAGTGCGGCCCCGATCGCCGGGCCGAACTTGAACCCGTGACCTGAGCACGCCGCCGCGACCAGCACCTGCGGTGTGTCGGGCAGCGCTCCGACCGCGAACCGGTTCCGCGGCGCCATGGTGTACCGGCACGACACCGAGTCGACCACGTCACCGTCGGCCGCGGGCAGGAATCGGCGGGCCAGCGCGAGCAGTTCACCCGCCTCGGCCGCGGTCACCGGTGTCTGCGGGCCGAGGTCGTCGGCCGGGCCGTGGTCGAGGCCGATCTTCACCGCGCTGCCGTCGAACGCGGGCAGCCCGTAGAGCAGCCCCACCCCGGGCACCTCGACCGAGAACGGCCCGAGCGCCGGCGGCGCCAGCTTGGCCGGATCGGACGAACCGATGAAGATGTTGACGATCCGGACGACCTGCAGAAGATCCTTCAGTGATGGTACGAGCGTCCCGGTCCACGGTCCGGCCGCGATGACCAGGCGATCGGCTCGCAGCAGACCGTCCGCGGTCCGGACGGTGACGCCGTCCCCGTCGGCACTCCAGCTCTCCACCGTGCAGCCGGCCCGCCGGTCCACCCCGTGCGCCAGGCCCAGCTCCCGCAGCGACCGCATGGTGGCCGCCGCGTCGAGGACTCCGGCGGCGGGGTCGAAGACGGCGGTGAACTCGCTGCCCAGCCGCAGCCCGGCGAACCGGGACACCGGAACGGTCTGCACACCTGGGCCCCGCAGCCCGGGGGAGCCGTCAGCGGCGGGCCGTGCGTAGAGGCCACCGGTCGTGGTCAGCAACGGCACCCCGGCCGCCTCGGACAGCTCGGCCCAGGCCAGATAGGCCCGGTCGACGAGGTCGTCCCAGATCGGGTTCGGGTAGGCGCGCCGGATCATCCGGGTGTGCCCGTGCGACGAACCCTCGGTGTGCCCGTCCGGGAAGCGGTCCAGCTGCACCACGCTCACCCCGCGCTGGGCCAGGTGCCAGGCCGCCGACGCGCCGTGCACACCCGCGCCGATCACGATGGTGTCGGCCCGGGCGCCCGAGGAGATCAGCGCCGGAGCGTTCTTGCGGACCTTGAGCGCCTCGGTCAGAGCGTCGACGTCGGAGTCGTCGTTGTAGACGTGCACCGACGCGCGGACCACCGCGTCCAGGCCGCGGCGTTCCAGGTCCCAGCGACCGTGGCTGGCCGGGACCGACACCACGTGCACCCCGGCGGCCCGCAGCCGGCGGACCGTGTCGACCGGCTGCTCGCCGTCGAGCACGAACGTGACGATCGCGCCGCCGCCCGCGGACGGGTCGGTCAGGCGTACCCCCGCGGTTGCCGACAACGCGGACCGCAACCGGTCCGCCAGGGTCGTGGTGCGCCGGTTGATCTCCTCGATCGTCAGATCGAGGGCCTCGCGCAGCGCGGTGCCGAGACCGAGCCGCAGTGCGTGCGCCGTCTCCCAGGTCTCGAAGCGCCGGGCCCCGGCGGCCAGCTCGTAGGCGTCGTCGCTCTGCCAGACCGCGCCGCGCACGTCCGGGTGCGACGGCCGCATGATCTCGCGCATCGCGGGGGAGACGTAGAGCAGGCCGGTGCCGCGCGGGCCGCGCAGGAACTTGCGGCCGGTGCCGACGATGATGTCACCGCTGGTCACGTCGAGGGGAATCTGACCGAGGGACTGCGTGGCGTCCAGCAGCAGCGGAACCCCGGCGGCACGGCACTGGGCGGCGATCTCGGCAGCCGGTTCGATCAGGCCGGACGAGGTCGGCACGTGCGCGACCGTGACCAGGGCGGCCGGCCGGCGCAGCGCGTCGGCGAGAGCCTGCCGGTCGACCGTGCCGTCGTCGGCGCAGGGCAGCACCTCGACCTCGATGCCCTTGGACCGGCGTAGCTCCAGCAGGTGCAGGGCGGAACTGACATAGCTGGAGGCGGCGGCCAGGATCCGGTCACCTGGCTTCAGTGGCAGCGCGTCGAGAGCCCGGTGCCAGGCGACGGTGGCGCTCTCGGTGAGGGCGATGTCCGCCGGGTCGGCACCGAGCAGCCGCGCGGCCAGGGAGTACACCTGCTCGGACTGGTCCTTGGCCGTCGCCGCGGCCTCGTAACCACCGATCCGCGACTCCAGTCGCAGATGCTCGATGACCGTCGCGAGAACGGCCTCGCTGGGCAGGGCCGATCCGGCGGCGTTGAAGTGCCGGGCGTGCCGGGCGCCGGGGGTGGCGGCCCGCAGTGCTGCGGTGTTCATCGCGCGGCCTTGGATGTCAAAGTCACGTAATTGGATCCCATCGTACGAAGAGGTGCTCATAGCGCGATCACGACGCCCTTGCGCTCGCAGAACGAGTGCAGGGCCTCGTCGCCGAGATCGCGGCCGAGGCCGGAGTCGCCGACGCCGCCGAACGAGAGCGCCGGGTCGAAGATGTTGTACGTGTTCACCCACACCGTGCCGGCGTGCAGAGCGGACGCCATCCGGTGCGCGCGGGACAGATCCTTGGTCCAGACCCCGGCGGCCAGGCCGAAACAGGTGTCGTTGGCGATCGCGATCGCCTCCGCCTCGTCCTCGAACGCGATCACCCCGGCGACCGGCCCGAAGATCTCCTCCCGGGCGATCGTCATCGTGTTCGTGACCCCGGTGAACAGCGTCGGCTCGACGAAGTAGCCCGGCCGCTCCGGAACGCCGCCACCGGTGGCGACCGTCGCGCCTTCGGCGACACCCTTCTCGATGTACGACAGGACGATGCCCCGCTGCTCCTCGGAGACCAGTGGCCCGACCGAGATCCCGCCGTCCAGCCCGTTGCCGACCGGCACCTTGCGGGTCGCCGCGGTCAGCCGCTCGACCATCTCGTCCAGGATCGACCGCTGCACCAGGATGCGGCTGCCGGCCGTACACATCTGCCCGGAGTGACCGAAACTCGCCCGCATCGCCGTTGCCGTCGCCGCGTCCAGATCGGCGTCGGCGAAGATGATGTTCGGGCTCTTGCCGCCGAGTTCCAGGGTCAGCCGTTTGGTGGTCGCCGCCGCCGAGACCATCACCTTGCGGCCGACCTCGGTGGAGCCGGTGAACGACACCTTCGCCACGCCCGGGTGCGCCACCAGGGCCGCACCGGTCCGGCCGTCGCCGGTCAGCACGTTCAGCACGCCCGGCGGCAGCCCGGCCTGCTCGCACAGCTCGGCCATCCGCAGCATGGTCAACGGGGTCTGTTCGGCCGGTTTCACCACCACCGTGCAGCCGGCCGCCAGGGCCGGTGCCAGTTTGTGGGCGGCCGTCATGATCGGGAAGTTCCACGGCAGGATCAGCGCGGCCACCCCGACCGGTTCCAGAACCGTGTAGACGTGGTGCGCGCCACCGTCGATCGGGACGACCGTGCCGGTCAGGCGGCCCGGAGCGCCGGCGAAGTGCCGGAAGTCCTTGGCCGAGAACGCGGTGTCGGCGCGGGACCGCTCGATCGGCTTGCCGTTGTCCCGGGTCTCCAGGACGGCGAGTTCCTCGAGGTTCTCCTCGATCAGGTCGGCGATCCGGGTCAGGACCCGGGTGCGCTCGATGGGGGCGAGACCCGACCAGCGGCGGTCGGCGTGGGCCCGGTTCGCCGCTTGCACGGCCAGGTCCACGTCGTCGTCGGTGGCTTGGGCGATGGTGGCGATCGACTGGCCGGTGGACGGGTCGAGGACCTCGATGGTCTCCCGCTCGCCGGGTTCGATCCATTCGCCGTCGATCAGTAGGCTGCGCATGTCTGAAATATCCTCTCAGAAGAGGTCGAAGTATTCGCGTTGCTCCCAATCGGAGACATGCGCCAGGTAGCGGGCGAACTCGTCGCGTTTGATCCGGCCGTACCAGTCGATCGTCTTCTGGCCCAGGGCCTCGGCGAACACCGGATCGGCTTCGAGAGCGGTGATCGCCTCGCCGAGCGACTGCGGGAGCAGGACGGCGTCGGTGGCGTACGGGCTCTCGGTGGGCGGTCCCGGGTCCAGGGCCTTGATCAGCCCGTCCAGGCCGCTGATCACTTGCGAGGCGACGTAGAGGTACGGGTTGGCAGCCGGCTCGCCGGACCGGTTCTCCAGGCGGCCGCTCACCGCTCGGACCATCGCGCCCTTGTTGTCGGCGCCCCACAGCACCCGGTCCGGAGCCAGCGAGAACGGCAGGTAGCGCTTGTAGCCGTTGACTGTCGGCGTGGCGAACGCGGCGGCGGCCGGGGCGTGTTTCAGCAGGCCGCCGAGCCAGTGCCGTGCGGTGCTGGACATCAGCGTCTCGTCGGCACCCGGCTCGAACGCGGCCCGGCCGGTCGCCCGCTCCCGCAACGACTGGTGCAGGTGCCAGCCGGTGGACGCGCTCGCCGTTCCGGCGGGCCGGGACATGAACGTGGCGTGGTGACCCTGCCGCCGGCACATCTGCCGGATCGCCGAACGCAGCAGCGTGACGTGGTCGGCGGCCTCGGCGGCCGGCGCGGCCTGAAGCGTGATCTCCAGTTGCCCGGCGCCGAACTCCAGCTCGATCGAGCGCAACGGCAGGTCGAGGCTGCGCAGGCCGCGCTGCAGGAGCTGCACCACCTCGTCGTACTCGTCCAGCCCCTCTTCGAGCAGGAGCTGGCCGCCCCGGTTCTGTCTGCCGTCCTTGAAGACGTGGAACTCCAGCTCCACGCCGACCGTCATGTCGTAGCCGCTGCGCTCCAGGCGCCCGAGCTGCTCCCGCAGGATGCTCCGGGTGCAGTAGGGGACCGGGGCGCCGGTGGGGAACCGCAGGTCACACAGCACCCAGCCGGTCTTCTCCGCCCACGGCAGCACCCGGAACGTCGTCGGGTCCGGCACCAGCACCACGTCACCGGCTCCGGCGAAACCCGGCTCGGCGTCCGGCGTGAACACCGGCATCACCGAGCGGCCCGACGAGTCCTTCAACAGCAGCGAACTCGGCGCGGTCACCCCGTCGCGCAGCGCCCCCGGGATCGAGGACCTGGTCAGCGTCTTGCCGTGCAGGATCCCGTGCTGGTCGGCGAAGGAGAACCGGATCAGCTCCAGGCCCAGCTCGTCGATCACCCGGCGGATCTGGCCGGCCGCCGCCCACTGCTGGTTGTCCCACAGCCCGTGCCGGTCGATGAACCCGCCGCGCTCGGCCGCCAGCATCGGCCGGGCGTCCCAGCCGCCGCCACCTTCGGCCATCGGGCGCTCGTCAACGCTGCGCAACGTTCTGCCTTTCCTTCTCCCCGGCCCACGGGGACGCGTCGCGGCGCTCCTGCTCGCGACGGCGCCAGGTGGCCTCCCAGTCGGCGGTCGGCGCGATCGTGTCCACGGCGAGGGGGCCGTCCAGATCGCCGGTCCGGGCCGGGACGGTGCCGCCGTCGGCGAACGCGTCGATGGCGCGCAGCAGCATCCGGCGGTTCGCGGTCACCGCGCGATCGGAGATGCCGAGGCGCTCGACCGTCCGGTCCTGGATGCGGCCCATGCTCTCCACCGCCCACTGGTCGTGGACGTTGATGTCCAGGCCCATCCCGGTGTAGGTGAGGTCACGCTGCTCGGCGGGGTCGTACCCCCAGTTGTTCTCCCGGTTGCGCAGCGGCCGGTAGTCCGGCAGTGACACCTCGGTGAGCCGCTGTTGCAGCAGCGTCTGTTTGTCGGTCTGCTCGGCGAAGTCGTAGAAGATCATGTACCAGTAGTGATTGAAATCGTCCACGGGCACGTGCCACTGGATGAAGACCTTGCTGTTGCCGAACGGGACGACGAACGCGTTGGGGAACACCAGGTTCGTGATGCGGACGTGCTTCACCTCTTCGGTGAGCTGGCGCAACGCATACACCCGGAGGCCGTGCTCGGCTTCCTCGACCTCGATGTCCGGACGGTACGCGTCGCCGACCAGCTTCGACAGTTTCTGCCCGGTGCCCTCGACGATCTCGCTGAACTGCTGCCCGTACACCTCGCGGGGGTCCTCATCGATGAACCGGTGCAGGAACGACACGTGGCTCGGGTCGATGCCGCCCTCCAGGCCCTGCAGCCAGTTGCACTCCCAGAGGCCCTTGAAGGCGAAGGTGAACTCCTCGGGGGCCTCCAGGGCGTCGTAACCCGGCAGCGGGGGCGGGTCGCCCTCACCGAGGTAGGCGAAGACGATGCCGTTGCGCTCCACGCAGGGGTAGCTGGGGATGCGCACCTTCTCGGCGAACCGGCTGTGCGCGGGCTCGGCCGGCTGCTCCTTGCAGCGGCCGTCGGCACCGTAGAGCCAGCCGTGATAGAGGCAGCGCAGGCCGCCCTCCTCGTGCCGGGCGAAGGCCAGGTCGACGCCACGGTGCGCGCAGAACCGGCCGACCAGGCCCCATGTCTTGTCCGGCTTGCGGAACAGCACCAGGTCCTCACCGAGCAGCCGCACCGGCTTGACCTGCCGCTCCGGGCTCATTTCGGAGACCAGGGCGGCGGGTTGCCAGTAGGCGCGCATCAGGCTGCCGAGCGGCGTGCCCGGCCCGCTGCGGGTGACGCGTTCGTTCTCCTCGCGTTTGAGCACAGGCCCTCCCATCAACATTGGCATACGATCTCACCAAGATTGGATCCAATCTTGCCACGACCTGGATCTCGGCGGAAGGGCGCACGTGTTTCCATCTGATGGCCTGACCTGCTCTAGGAAAGTACTTGCCCGGCGGGAAAGTGGAGGTGTACTTTCCTGATAGGAAAGTTAGTTCCGGAGGAGGAAGTAAATGAGTATCCCGCCGAACGACGCCGCACTCGCCCTCGCCGAGATGCAGGCCCGCCGCGAGCAGGTCGTCGACACCAACCTCGTGCCGAACTGGTTCTGGTCCGCCGTCGGCGTCCTGATGATCCTCTTCGTCGCCGCGATCGAGAGCGAGATCCCCTGGCTGATCGCGGTCGGCTCGATGACCTACGCCCTCGGGCTGGGCGCGGTGATCATCGCGGTGGTCCGCAAGGCGAAGGTCCAGGTGCGGTACGAGTTGATCGGCCCCCGTGGCATCCTCACCATCCTGGGCTTCGCCGCCGTACTGATCGCTCTCGGTCTTGCTCTCGGGTTCACCCTCGACGCGCGCGACGTGCCGTTCGCCGCCACGGTGGCCATCGTCCCGGTCGCTGTGGGCATGGCTCTCGGTGGCCCGCGACTGATGTCCCACCTGCGCGGACTCATGCTGTCCCGCCCGCTGGCCGGCACCCGGTGAGCCGCTTCGACGACCTGATCCACGCCCCCACCCGGCTGTCGCTGGTCAGCATGCTGGCCGCCACCGACTGGGCCGACTTCAAGTTCCTCCGCGACAGCCTGGCGATGTCCGACTCGGCACTCTCCAAGCAGCTCACCACCCTGGAGGAGGCCGGCTACCTGGAGATCCGCAAGTCCTTCGTGGCCAAACGCCCCCGGACGTCGGCCCGGCTGACCCCGCAAGGGCACGAGGCCTTCGCCGGTCACGTGGCCGCCCTCCAGGAGATCGTCGCGCGAGCCGGCCTGGCGGTGCTCCCGGACTGATTCTGTCGGACCCCCCTTCTAGACTCGCTCGACATCGAGACCAACGGAGGTACGGATGTCGGGCTGGGTCATCCCCGAACAATGGCGGGCACAGGTCGTTCCGCGCCGCGGTGGGATGACGGTGCCCTGGCCGGAGCCGTCCGCAGACGCCGCCGACGAGTGGGGCCGACTGCTCGCCGACCCCGCGCTGGGCATCGTCGAGGGTGTGGTGTTCAACGACGTCCCGCGCGCTGAGGCGCTGGAGTTCGCGGCCGCCTGGGCCGCCGGTGGCACCCTCACTCCGCGTGGTGCCGCCGCGGCTGCTCTGCTGCTCGGTGGTGACGACGCCACACTCCCGGCCGAGGCGTGGGTCCAGCGGTGCGGTGTGGTGTTCGCGGCCCGGGCGGTCGCCGAGATGGTCACGCTGATCTTCCATCCGTTCCGGCGCGACGAGACGGTTTATGCCCGATCTCTCGGCAGCGGCGGCCTTCAGGACTGGTGGAACCGGAACGATCCAGAGCAGGACCGGATGTACGCCGACGAACAAGCGCTGTTCAAGGCCGCGACGGTGGTCCGGGCCCGGCTCGCGGTCGCCGGAGACGACGACTACGCGGCAGCGCTGACCACCCTTGGTGGCTACCGAGCCGGTCCTCTCCCGCAGCGGATGATCACGTCGTTCCTGACGCCGACGCGGCCGGAGTGGATCGACGCGGACATAGCCGGGATGGCCGAGTGGTACGGGCAGTTCGAGATCGACCACCGCCGCCTGGGCCTGGAAGGGCGGTTGCACACCCTGCTCGTCCTCGCCGCCGGGACACCCGCCCAGTTCCGCGCGCTGGACGAGGCGATGGACCGGAGCCCGGTGGGGATCGAGGACGCCTGGATCTCCCATGACCGTATGCTCGGCACTTTGGCCGACGTCCTCGGCCTCGACCTGATGCAGGTGCTCAACCAGCGGCGGTTCGGGGACGTGGCCGGGATCAGGTCGAGCCACACCTACGGGCTCACCGAGCAGGCCCTCAGCACGTTGATGGCGATCCCGGCTGACGACGCCCTGCAACGCGTCATCGACACGACGCTCGACACCCACCTCGCCGACTTCCACGAGTGTGGCGCCCTGACCCGCGATCCGGCTCGGGCGCTGCGTGTGCTGGCCCGGAGCGAGCTGGGTGAACGGCCGCGTAACCAGCAGTGGTTGCCGTCGATCTACCGGGACGTCATCGCCACGGTTCCCGCCGCCGTCCTGGACGAGCTTCCGGCGCAGGACAGGGTGCTGGTCGACGAGGTCCTCGGTGCCGGTCTCGGCCGGGGCCTGGCGGTCCGGCTCGACATGGGCGAGAAGTACACGACGGTGTTCGAGCGTGCCGCCGACCGTAGACAGGCGATCACCTGGCTGGCCGCGATCCCCACCGACGAGGCCTTGGGTCTGCTGGCCGAACGCGCCGACCTGAAGTACGTCACCCCGGCCCTCCTCAAGGTCACAAAGAGGGATCCGGCGCGCGCTCTGCGAGTGCTGGCCGACTGGGAGACAGTGGACGAGCGCCACCGGTCGGTCGTCGCCGACGTGCTGCGGAACCACGTGCTCGCCTACCCCGAGGTGGCCGCAGCCGCCGTGTCCGGCCCCTCCTCGCTCGGTGTAGCCGCCCGCGCCCGGATCGAGGAGATCGGTGCCACGCCGGCTGTTCCGGTCGCCGCCGGGACGGACGTGCCCGCGGCGCTGCGGACCGGCGCGAAGGCCAAGCGGCTGCCCGGCTGGCTGGTCGTCGGGGCGCTTCCCGGAGTGCCGTTGCGGACCGGGGCCGTGCTGCCCGAACCAGCCGTCCGGGAGCTGATCGACCTGATCGCCCGGTCCACCTTCGCCGCGCCGCGCCCCGGTCTCGGCGAGGTGCGCACCACGTGTGACCGGGCCGGGCTGGCCGCGTTCGCCTGGGGGCTGTTCACCCAGTGGCGGGCCGCCGATCATCCGAGCGGCGACAAACACGCGATGCTCGCCCTCGGGCTGCTCGGCGACGACACCACCGTGCCCGCGGTGTCCGCGCTGTTCGGCGAGTGGGCGTTCGGCGCCGCAGCCCGGGTCCGCACCGGGATCGAAGTGCTCGGCGCGATCGGCTCCGACGTGGCCCTCACCCACCTGCGGCGGGTGGCGCGCAAGGCGAAACAGAAGGGTTTCCGGAAACTGGCCGAGGAGAAACTCGACCGGATCGCCGAGGTCCGTGGCCTCAGCCCCGCACAGCTGGCCGACCGGATCGTGCCCGACCTCGACGTGGGCGCGGACGGGCGGCTGCTCCTCGACTACGGTTCGCGCCGGTTCGTGGTCACCTTCGACCAGTGGCTGACACCGCAGATCCGTGAGCTGACGCCGCAGACCGGTGAACAGGCCGGGCGGGTCCTGAAACGGTTGCCGAAACCGGCTGCCTCCGACGACACCGACCGGGCCGCCGAGGCACAGGCGGCTTACACGACGCTCAAACGCGAGCTGAAGGACGTGGCCGCCGAGCGGTTGCGCGCCCTCGAGGAAGCGATGCTGACCGAGCGGACCTGGCGCGGCCCGGACTTCACCGCCTTGCTCCGGGACCATCCGCTGGTCCGGCACATCGCCGGGGCACTGATCTGGCGGATCGTGGACGGCCCGAGCTTCCGGATCGCCGAGGACCGCACCCTCTCCGGACACGACGACGCGGCGCTGACCCTGGACGACGGCATGGCGGTCCAGTTGTATCACCCGGCCACCGGCGACCCGGAGCTCACCGCGACGTGGGCCGGGATTCTGGAGGACTACGAGGTGACCCAGCCGTTTCCACAGCTCAGCCGGGCGGTTCACCGGTTCGGTCCGGGGCAGGCGGCGGCCACCGAGATCAGCGAGTTCGCCGGTGCCAAGGTCAGTGCCGGGCTGCTCTACGCGATGGCGACCCGCGGCTGGCGCTTCGGCGACGGGCACGGCTGTCTGGTCCGGGACTGGCCCGGCGGCCATACCGTGACGGTCGCGTTCGCGCCGGCTTACGACCCGATGATGTACGACATGGCGGAGCCCCGCGTCCTCGGCAACGCCGTCGCCGTCCCGGAGTTCGGCCGGCTCGGCCCGATCGCGGCCTCGGAGACCCTGCGCGACCTGCACCGCCTGTCCGCCGGAGACTGAGCAGCCACATCGTCCCCGGCGGACCAGAGGTGCCGAATTGCTGGAGTCAGTCGATCGTGGGCGGGAGGGTCCGGGCGGCCTTGAGGGCGGCGGCCGCCGACGAATACGGGTTGTAGGTGTAGGCGCGGGACAGCGTTCCGTTGACGGTGAAGTAGGAGGCGGTGAGCTTGGCGGGATCGGTGGCTAGCTCACCTCGGCTGACCGCGTCGTTGCCGTCGTCCCAGCCCCACGGCGCGTTGGCGGAGTTGGTGCCGCACGAGTAGGTGCCGACTCCACACCCGCCGCTGGTGTCCCCGGCGAACGTGCCGAGCGAGGCGAAGAGCGTGGCGTTGTCGCGCTGCGCCCACATCCCGCCGCCCGCGAACAGGTCGATCAGCTGGTAGCGGACGTCCCGGTCGTCGGCGCTGGCGGGCGCCTCGGAGACGGTCAGCGACGGGTAGTAGACGATGCCGTCGCCGTTGATGTCGTACTGCGGCCAGGCTTTCAGTCCGTGCCCGCCCCGCTCCTGGGCGGTGACCGGGTGCTGGAACGAGTCGTGCGGCGACGACTGGAGTTGCAGCGTGCCGTCGATCGTCTCGGTGCCGTTGGACCAGCCGCTACTCGCCGGCTTGTAGGAGAAGAAGTCGCTGTGCGCCACGGTCACGGCGCCTTTGAGGCTGCCGTACTCGGAACCGTCCTTCTCGACGATCTCCAGCACTCCTTCGGCGTCGTTCTCGTGTTCGCTCTCGAAGAACGGGTGGTCGATCCAGTCACGCGGATGGAAGAACAGGTACGTCAGGTAGTAGTGGGTGCTCGTCTCCAGCACCGAGTAGTAGGCCGCGGCGTCGGCGTTGGTACCGGCGTTGTCCCAGTTGTCGCGGCCGTTGAGGTTGTCGTCGAAGTCGTACCGGGTGATGTAGTCACTCTTGCCGCCCAGCGCGTGCGCGCCGGTGGTGTCGACGTCCTGGTAGTGGATCGGTGCCCAGCGCAGGGCGATCTCCGCCCGGCTCGGGGCGGCCTGGGCCGGTGTGGTGAATCCGGCTGCCAGCAGTGTTCCGGCCATGACGGCCGCGACCTTCCGCACGCATCCTCCTTGTATCGGTGCGCGTGAATATAAAGGAAGGTTGCCTATTCCCGGTAGGGATCACGTGAACCCCAGGCGACCAATAGGATGCGTCGATGTCCGACTCGATCGTTCTGCGTGCCGTCACCGAGGACGACACGGCTGTCCTTCTCGACGCCCACCTGCGCAACCGGGAGCACCTGGCCCCGCACGAACCCCCGCGCCCCGCATCGTTCTTCACCCTCGACGGCCAGCGCGAGCGGGTCCGGTCGCTGGTCCGCCAGAACCAGGACGGCAAACTGATCAGCCTGCTGCTGACCCGGGGCGCGACAGTCGTCGGCTACGCCTCGCTCTCCGCCATCACGCCCGCCCCACTGTGCGGCGCGAACCTCGGCTACTGGGTCGACGCCGCCGAACAGGGTCGAGGGCTGGCCGGGACTGCCGTCGGCGCCCTGCTGCGGACGGCCGGGGAGCGCGGCCTGCACCGGGTCGAGGCCGGCACCGCTCCGGCCAACGTGGCATCCCAGAAGGTGCTGCTCAGGAACGGTTTCGCGCACTACGGCACCGCACACAGCCACCTCTACCTGAACGGCGCCTGGCAGGACAGCCATCTCTACGAGCGGATCCTCAGCGACCAGCCCCCTATCCTGGCACAGTGACCGATCCACGCCTGCGGGAGCTCGTGCTGATGCGCCGTGTCCGGGACCGGATCGACCGTGACTACGCGCAGCCGCTCGACGTGGAGGCGCTCGCGAGTCACGTGCACCTGTCCGCGGGGCACCTGAGCAGGCAGTTCAAGGCCGCGTTCGGTGAGTCGCCGTACAGCTATCTGATGACTCGCCGGATCGAGCGCGCGATGACCCTGCTGCGCCGCGGCGACCTGTCCGTCACCGACGTGTGCTTCACGGTCGGCTGCTCGTCGCTGGGCACCTTCACCACCCGGTTCACCGAGCTGGTCGGCATCTCGCCGGGCGCCTATCGCAGACTCGGCGCCGACGAGCTGCAGGGCCTGCCCGGATGTGTGACCAAACAGGTGACCCGGCCGGTCAGGAATCGAGAAGCCACCGTCGACGCCGCGTCTCTAGCATCGAAGGCATGAGCAGCCTGGTAATCCACTCCGCGTTCCTGCCCGCCGACGACCCGGAGAAGTCGCTCGGGTTCTACCGCGACGGCCTCGGCTTCGAAGTGCGCAACGACGTCGGTTACGGCGACATGCGCTGGATCACGGTCGGCCCGCCCGGCCAGCCGCAGACCTCGATCGTCCTGCACCCGCCGGTCTCCGACCCGGGCATCACCGACGACGAGCGCCGCACCATCGCCGAGTTGATGGCCAAGGGCAGTTACGCGGCGATCATCCTGGGTGCCTCCGACCTGGCGGAGACGTTCGACAAGCTGCAGGCGACCGGGGCGGACGTGGTCCAGGAGCCGGCCGATCAGCCGTACGGTGTCCGTGACTGCGCGTTCCGTGACCCCGCGGGCAACCTGGTGCGTATCAACCAACTGAGCTGACAAGGACACCGATGACCGCCCACCGCTCGATCCGCGTGCACGGCGCCCGGGTCAACAACCTCAAGGACATCAGCGTCGAGATCCCGAAACACCAGCTCACGGTGTTCACCGGGGTCTCCGGCTCGGGCAAGAGTTCGCTGGTCTTCGGCACCATCGCGGCCGAGTCGCAGCGGCTGATCAACGAGACCTACAGCGCGTTCGTGCAGGGTTTCATGCCGTCGCTGGCCCGCCCGGACGTGGACGTGCTGGAGGGCCTGACCACCGCGATCATCGTCGACCAGGAGCGGATGGGCTCCGACCCGCGGTCGACCGTCGGCACGGCCACCGACGCCAACGCGATGCTGCGGATCCTGTTCAGCCGGCTCGGTGACCCGCACATCGGCTCGCCCCAGGCGTACAGCTTCAATGTCGCCTCGATCTCCGGCGCGGGCGCGGTGACCGTGCAGAAGAACGGCGGCACCGTCAAGGAACGGCGTGAATTCAGCATCACCGGCGGCATGTGCCCGCGATGCGAGGGCCGGGGCAACGTCAACGACTTCGACCTGACCCAGCTGTACGACGCCTCGAAGTCCCTGAACGAGGGCGCCATCAGCATCCCGGGTTACAGCATGGACGGCTGGTACGGCCGGATCTTCCGGGGCTGCGGCTTCTTCGATCCGGACAAGCCGATCGGGAAGTACAACAAGCGTGAGCTGAGCGACCTGCTCCACAAAGAGCCCACCAAGATCAAGGTCGACGGCATCAACCTGACGTACGCCGGACTGATCCCGTCGATCCAGAAGTCATTCCTGACCAAGGACGTCGACGCGATGCAGCCGCACATCCGGGCCTTCGTCGAACGGGTGATCACCTTCAACCGCTGCCCGGAGTGCGACGGCACCCGGCTGTCCGAGGCGGCCCGCTCCTCGAAGATCAACGGCATCAGCATCGCCGACGCGTGCGCGATGCAGATCAGCGACCTGGCCGTCTGGGTGCGCGACCTGGCAGAGCCGTCGGTCGCCCCGCTGCTGGAGAAACTGCGGCACACCCTGGACTCGTTCGTCGAGATCGGCCTGGGCTACCTGTCGCTGGAGCGCCAGGCCGGCACCCTTTCCGGTGGCGAGGCCCAGCGCACCAAGATGATCCGGCACCTCGGGTCGGCGCTGACCGACGTCACCTACGTCTTCGACGAGCCCACCATCGGCCTGCACCCGCACGACATCCAGAAGATGAACGAACTGCTCCTGCGCCTGCGCGACAAGGGCAACACGGTCCTGGTGGTGGAGCACAAACCGGAGGCCATCGCCATCGCGGACCGGGTCGTAGACATCGGCCCGGGCGCGGGCACCGCCGGTGGCGAGATCTGCTTCGAGGGCACGGTCGAGGGCCTGCGCGCCAGCGACACCGTCACCGGCCGCCACCTCGACGACCGCTCGCAGCTCAAGGACTCGGTCCGCACACCGTCCGGTGCGCTGGAGATCCGTGGTGCCGGAACCCACAACCTGCGGGACGTGGACGTCGACATCCCGCTCGGTGTGCTGGTCGTGGTGACCGGGGTCGCCGGGTCCGGCAAGAGTTCGCTGATCCGCGGCTCGGTCGCCAAGCGCGACGGGGTGGTGGCGATCGACCAGGCGGGCATCAAGGGTTCCCGGCGCAGCAACCCGGCCACCTACACCGGCCTGCTCGAACCGATCCGTAAAGCCTTCGCCAAGGTCAACGGGGTGAAGCCGGCCCTGTTCAGCGCGAACTCGGAGGGCGCCTGCCCGACCTGCAAGGGCGCCGGAGTGATCTACACCGACCTGGGGATGATGGCCGGGGTCGCCTCGCCGTGCGAACAGTGCGAGGGCAAGCGGTTCGAGGCCTCGGTGCTCGACTACAAGTTCGGCGGTAAGGACATCAGTGAGGTCCTCGGCATGCCGGTGGCCGAGGCCGAGGGGTTCTTCGCCGCGGGCGACGCCAAGCTCCCGGCCGCGCACGCGATCCTGAAACGGCTCGCCGACGTCGGTCTCGGCTATCTCACTCTGGGCCAGCCGCTGACCACCCTGTCCGGCGGTGAGCGGCAGCGCATCAAGCTGGCCACCCACATGGGGGAGAAGGGCGGCCTCTACGTCCTCGACGAACCCACCACCGGCCTGCACCTGGCCGACGTCGAGCAGTTGCTGGGCCTGCTGGACCGGCTCGTCGACTCCGGCAAATCGGTGATCGTCATCGAACACCATCAGGCGGTGATGGCGCACGCCGACTGGATCGTCGACCTCGGCCCGGGCGCCGGTCATGAGGGCGGCCGGGTGGTCTTCGAGGGAACCCCCGCGGAACTGGTGGCGAGTCGTTCGACGCTCACCGGCGAACATCTGGCGGAGTACGTGAAACGGTGACGGCTGGACGATCGGCCGGAATGTGCCGTCGAACAGTGGTATCGGTGCTGGTCGTCGAAGGCCGGGGAGGAGACGGACGACTCAATAGGGGGAAATGGGAGCGCGGGCCGTTGATCGATGGTCCTACACTTCCGGTTCGCGACGCCGGGGGAGTGTCGCGTTGCCCCTCGAATGGAGAAGTCCGCGCATGAAGCGCTTTCTGGCCGGCAGCCTCGCCGGTGTCACCGCCCTCGCCGTCACCGCGGGGTGCGCCAACCAGTTCCAGCAGCTCGAGCCGAAACTCGAACTGCGCCAGGCTGCGCAGGAGCTGGGTGCGACCGGCAAGTCCGGTTTCACCATCAAGGCGGGTGGCAACGTCGATGACCTGATCGCGCTGGCGAAGAAGGACGACAGCACCTTCAAGGAGGAGGACGCCGACATCCTCCGCAAGCTCTACAACTCGTCGTTCACCGTCGCCTGGGACAAGGCGGGCGAGGGTGTGGCCGACGACAAGGCCCTGATCAACGCGACCATCGACGGCGTCACCGGTGCCGAGGTCCGGGTCGTCGACCAGGTCGCCTACGTCAAGGTGCCGGTCAACGAGTTGGTCACCAAGTTCGGCGGCAAGCAGTCCGACGTCGACGAGCTGAGCACGGAGATGGGCAACGCGATCCCGGGGATCGACGCCCTGATCGCGGGTTCCTGGGTCTCGGTCGACTCCAAGGACCTGACGAAGCTCGCCCAGGGCACCACCGGGGTGGCGCCGAGCGCCGACCCCGCGCAGAACGACGCGATCGCCGCCGAGTTGAAGACCAGCGCGGAGAACCTGCTCGAGGGCGCCACGATCGTCCGGGACGAGAAGGACAAGACCCACCTGGTCGCCACCACCACGACGGTCAAGGCGTTCACCGAGGCCAAGCGTTTCGTCGAGGCCGCCGCGAAACTGGCCGGCGAGGGTACCGGCGACCTGCTGAACGAGAGCCTCGGCTCGGAGCTGGAGAAGCCGCCGGCCGACAAGCCGATCGTCCTGGACCTCTGGGTCGACAACGGGAAGTTCAAAGCGTTCGAGGTCAACTTCCTGCAGTTCGTCGAGGGCAACACCGGCCGCGCGACCTTGCGGGTCGAGATCGCCGACGGTGCTGACATCGCCGTCCCGGACAACGTCACCAAGCTCGACGTGACCAAGATCTTCGAGGCGATCAACGGTGCCGCCGGTGCGGGCGCCCCCACCGGGCTCGGTGGCGGCGACGCCAAGACCTGGGCCGAGCTGATCGGTTCGCAGGCCACCCTGAAGGCACTGAGCGAGGGCGGCAAGCCGGCCGCGCACCTGAAGGACGCCGCCGCCGACATGACCATCCCGGGTGTCACGGTCAAGGTCGTGGGTGGTGGCAAGGCGCAGGTGACCTCCGGCAGCAGCGTCGTCTGCCTGACCGTTCCGGCCACCACGTCCGGCAAGTCGAAGGTCGCCGAGGGCGCCTGCTGAGGTACCCGTACGACTGAATCCGAATAGACCGGCCCATCGCTCACCTTGAGCGATGGGCCGGTCTCGTTGTCGGAAGTCCGCAACCGTTGAGATCACGAACCCGCAACTTTGTACGTCACTTTCTTGGTCACATTCAAAAGTGATCTTCTGTATCTATCCGACAGTTGTCACCGTGAGTATTGGCCGTGCCGCCGTGCGCTGTTGACTGTTTGTCACCGCCACTCGCAAGTAAATAGATGAGTGACGACGGATTCCAGGTGGAAGGGCACCTTGGGGTCGTCGAATGCTTTTCGTTTCAAGTTCTCTCCAGCGCCCGTGTGCACTGTCTGTACTGCACACCGATCGCCTATCGGGGAGGTTGGTGACGGAACGTGAACAACAGTCCTTACCGCCCAGCGGGCGCATTGAACCCCACTGATAGCCATACCGGGGGATCTCCACGTAAGGTGCACCGGGCTTGTTGATCTAGGCGGCGCCACGCCCCCTTCGGAGGAGATCGGAAAGCGCGTTCTATCCTGCTTGCCGTTCGTCCACTTAGGACGGACTGTTCGCTCCGATCCCCCCTTCAGGAGACAGAAAAATCATGGCTACAGTAGCGGCGGCTATGGCCCGCCGGACGGTGACGACGGGTGCCGCGTGGGCTCTCGGCGCCACCACCTCGGCGCCCATGGTCGTGCTCGTCGGCGGTATCGTCGCGACCTACGCAGGATCCGAGGCCACCGCGCTTCCCCTGCTGTTCGTCCTGGTCGGCGCGGTGGTAACCCTGCTTCTGGTCGGCTACGCCGCCATGGTCCGCGCGGTGCCCCACTCCGCGCCCTACTACGCGATCACCGCCCGCGGCATCGGCCCCAAGTCCGGTGTGGCGGCTGGCTTCGTCGCGCTGCTCGCCTACAACGCGCTCCAGATCAGTCTCTACGGCCTCTTCGGCGCGATCATGTCCGGCATCACCGGCTTCGGCGCCTGGTGGTTCTGGGCCGCCGTCGCGATCGCGGTCGTCACCGTGCTCGGCACCCGCCGCATCGTGCTCTCCACCCAGATCGTCATGGGCGTTCTGATCCTGTCGTTCGTCGTCGTCGGCCTCTTCGTCGTGGTCGGCTTCCTCGCCCCGTCCGCCGACGGCATCCCGACCGCGGCCTTCGACCCGGCCGGTCTGAGCGTGCCCGGCCTCGGCCTCGCCGTCGCCCTGACCCTGGCCGCCTACACCGGCCCGGAAGGCATGGCCGCCTTCATCGAGGAGGAGGACAGCGGCACCGGCCGGCACGGCCAGGCGATCAGCCGCGGCATGATGTGGTGCGCGCTGACCCTGATCGTGGTCTACACCGCCGCCGCCTGGGCCCTCGAAGCCGTCACCGGTGCGGCCGAGGTGGCCGCCGCCGCCGGCAACGACCCGAACCTGCCGCTGACCATCCTGTCCGACAAGATCCACCCGGCGGTCGGCATCCTCGGCACGGTCGTCCTGGTCCTGGCGATCCTCACCTCGGTGATCAGCTTCCACAACATCATCAACCGGTACGCCTTCGCGATGAGCCGCGAGCAGGTTCTGCCGCAGTTCCTCTACAAGACCGGCAGCGGCACCGCCGCGGACGCCCCGGTCGGCGCCAGCCGGGCCCAGAACGCCCTGGCCGCCGTCGTCGTCCTGGGCTTCGCCCTGGCCGGAGCCGACCCGCAGGCCGTCCTCTTCGGCTGGGCCTCCACCCTCGGCGCCATGGGCCTGCTGACCCTGCTGATCATCGCCGGGGCCGCCGCACTGCGCTACTTCGCCCGCAACCCCGGTTCCGGGGAGAAGGGCCTGGTCACCACCGCTGCTCCGTTGTTCGGAGTGGCGTTCGGCATCGCCATCCTGGTGACGATGCTGCTCAAGCTCGACGAACTGCTCGGTACCTCGTCGAGTTCGCTGCTGCCCTACGGGGTGCCGGCACTCCTGATCGTCGCGGCCCTGGCGGGGGCTGGACGAGCGAGCGCTCTCAAGCGCTCGAAGCCACAGATCTTCGACGGCATCAGCCACGGCGTTCCCAGCGTCTACGCGGTACCCGACCGGATCGACCTCTGAACCCCTGAGAAGGGAATCCCCCCGCCCCATGTCGTACAACCCGTCCGGCCGACATGCCCAGCCGCCCTGGGACGGTAGTCCTCAAACCCCACCCCGAGGACCCAACCCCGCACCACAGCAACGCCAGTACCAGCCGCCGGAGGGGTACCAGCAGCAGGAGTACCCCTCGCAGTACCCACAACAGCAGTACCCGCAGCAACAGCAGCAGCCGCCGTGGCAGCAGGCTCCCGCGCCGTCCGGGCAGTGGCAGCCGACCGTCCCGGCGACCGCTCAGTGGCAGCGCAACAACGCCGGCCCGAGCACCGACGACCGGCGGTGGGCCTACCTCCGGCACAGCGCCGGCACCAGCCTCCGGGGGACGAACGCCATACACGTCACCCGGGCGCTGGAACGGCTCAGCTCGCGGCAGCAGCCGCTGGCACCGCACGGCATCACCCTGTTCTTCGTCGTCGAGGCGCCGAGCCAGCATCTGGGTTACCAGATCCTGTCGGCGTCCCGATGGGGCTACTCCGGCCCGGAGTACGACAACCTCGTCGCGTTCCTGACCGGGATGCGGGCCACCGCTGAGACCTTCATCGCCCAGCACCAGAAGATAAAGCGTGTCTGGGACCCCCGGGACCCCGACTTCCTCATGGTGAACGTCGGCGACATAGAGCGTTCGGACACCCCGGCCCGGTACGTCGGGCTCGGCATGGAGACGCTCAACACCGACAGCCGGCAGTGGTACGAGGTGGTGCCGGTCCTGCAGAGCTCCGGCATCAGCAGCCTCCAGGCGATGAGTTACGTGCCGGGCGAGGCGGCGATCCGTCTCGTCGACGGTTCGGAGATCCGGGTGGTCCGCGACGACACCCGCAGTGGCCGCGGCAACGACCTGATCTGCAACCAGCCGCTGGACGCCACCCAGATATACAGCGTCACCCAGAACGTCCCCGAGAAGATGGGCGTTCAGCTGAGGCAGGCCTGGCCGGCGTTCCTGGACCTGGCCACGACGTTGAGCAGCCATCTCAATCCCGACGGCCAGGTGTGGTGACGATGTGACACCCTCTGTCATACCGCCGGAGGACTGGTCCGAGGCGATCAGGCTGGGGCGCACCCCGGCGCTGATCGACATCGAGGCCGTCATCGACACCCTGGTGATCCGAGCGAACCGGGCACAACGCCGGACCATCGGATTCCCCGCGGCGACGGACATCGACTGGAGCCGGACACGGGGACTGTTCAGCCGGCTCTTCAACAACGTCGGCGATCCGTCCACCGCGCCCGGCGGCGAGGCACACACCAACTCGCTGGAGGTCGAAGTCGTCCAGTGGTTCGCCGACGTGGTCGGCCTGCCACAGAACGACCGCTGGGGGTACGTCACTTCGGGCGGGACGGAGAGCAACATCGCCGCGTTGCGGGTAGCGCGTGACCGCTACCCCGACGCGGTGCTCTACCTGACCCACGCCAGTCACTACTCCATCCCGAAGACCGCGAGTCTCCTCGGCCTGCACCCGTCCGACGTGGTGCTGGTCGAGGACGGCCGGTACGGCGAGATGGACTACGAACACTTCGAATACCTGGTGTCCCAGCGGCGCGACCGGCCCGCGATCGTCGTCGCCACCGCCGGCACCACGCTCTGGGAGGCGGTCGACCAGACCGACCAGATCGAGGCGATCCTGCACGGTTACGGAGTGGACCGGCGGCACGTCCACGTCGACGCGGCACTGTCCGGGATACCGCTGGCCCTGGACGGGATGCTCGGCCTCGGCGCGGGCAGCCCGGTCGACAGCGTCTCCATCTCCGGGCACAAATTCCTGGGTACGCCCATCCCGTGCGGTGTCGTCGTGATGCGCGACAGCGTGCGGGTGTCCAAGGGTGAACACGTCAACTACGTCGCGACCGTGGACAGCACCATCTCCGGCTCGCGCTGCGGACAGGCGTCCGCCCTGCTCTGGGCCGCGATCGCGATGTACGGCCGTAACGGCCACCACTCGCGGGCCGAACACGCGCGCCAGATCGCCGCGTACGCGGTGGAACGCATCAGCTCCCTCGGCTGGCCGGTCTACCGGCATCCGGCCGCGTTCACCGTGGTGATGCAGACACCCCCGCCGGTCCTGGTGTCGGACTTCGGCTGGGTACTGTCGGTCGACGGCGACCTCTGCCACATCATCTGCATGCCCGGCATCGAACGCGACGTGATCGACGACTTCGTCAGCGATCTCGGCAAGGTGATCGGCCGCCCGGTCCTCGTCCCGCACCGTCGCCGCAACACCCGCTCCGAGTCGGCGTGGCGTACCGCCGCCGCCGGGGACGACCAACTGGTGTCCGGCTGAACGGTGCCGCGGGGAGCATGTGTTTGGCAGCATTCTCCCCGTGGCCCACCGGCTGATTCTCGTCAACGGTCTTCCCGGGTCCGGCAAGAGCACTCTCGCCGGACGGCTGGCACCTGCCCTGCGGGTTCCGCTGATCTCCAAGGACGCCTTGAAAGAGGCCATGTCCGGCGCCGCTCCCGGGGTGCCACCGAGCGCGGTCGGGCTCGCCGCGGCCCGGGTGATGTGGGAACTCGCCGCCGCCACCCCCGGCGTGGTGATCCTGGAGAGCTGGTGGTTCCGGCCCCGTGACCTGGGTTTCGTCACCGAAGGTGTGGCCCGGTCCGGTGCCCGCACGGTCGTCGAGATCTGGTGCTCGGTGCCGCCGGAACTGGCCCGCGAACGTTATCGGGCCCGCCGGCGTGACGCCGTCCACGAGGACAGCCGCCGGCTCCGGGACGACTGGCCCCGCTGGCTGACCGAGGCGGCGCCACTCGCGATCGGCCCGGTGATCACCGTCGAGACCGACCGTCCGGTGCTGGCGTCACCGTTGATCGAGGCGATCAGCCAGAGCATCGGCGGCGTCTGATCGTTGCAGACTCAGAGCAGACTCAGAGCAGGCTCAGACAACGAGTGTTCGAGGGAGAGGGCGGCACGTGTACGAACTGGTCAAGAAGGTGGCCCGCATGCGGGTGGAGGGGGCCGAGAACGTACCGGCGAACGGGCCGTTGCTGCTGGCCTCCAACCACCTGTCGGTCACGGATTCGACGTTCCTGCCGATGGCACTCGGCCGAAAGGTCACCTTCATGGCGAAGGCGGAGTACTTCACCGGCCGCGGGCCGTGGGGCCGTTTCGTGTCCTGGTTCATGTCCCGCGACGGGCAGGTGGCGGTGGACCGCGACGACACCCGGGCCGCGGTCCGCTCCCTGGACTCCTGCCTGGAGGTGCTGGAACGCGGCGACCCGTTCGGCATCTACCCGGAAGGCACCCGGTCACCCGACGGCCGGCTCTACCGCGGCCGGACCGGGGTGGCGTGGCTGGCCCTGAAGTCGAAGGCCCCGGTGGTGCCGGTGGCGATGTTCGGCACCGACCGGGTCCTGCCGCCCGGCACGATCGTGCCCCGCCCGGCCCGGGTCCGGGTGGTCTTCGGCAAGCCGGTGCAGCTCTCGGCGATCGCCACCGACCCGGACAGCGCCCGCGACCGCCGGGCCGCCACCGACGCCATCGTCGCCGCGATCGCCGACCTCTCCGGCCAGGACTACGTGCCCCGCTACGCCCCCCGTGTCACGGCGTGACGGACCGCCCGGCCCGCAGATCGCCGATCGCGGCCAGTACCGCCGGTGCGCCGCCGCGGTCGTTCAGCCAGCGGCTCACCACACACGCCGACTGCAGGTAGCCGCGGTCGCTGCCGTCTTTCGTGGCGACCGCCCAGTCCATGTCCACCACCGGTGCCGCGTCGGCGTACGGCAGGCGGCACCGGTCCGGCTCCGAAGCCGGTCGCAGGTACCGGGCGTCGTCGGAGATCACCACGGCCAGACCCTCGTCGAACCAGCGAGGCACCCGGTCGTACGACGAACCCAGTCTCTTGTGCATCTCGATGTGTGCCAGTTCGTGGGTCGCGATCGTCTCGTTCGCCCCGGCCGGCGACAGCATCAGCGCCCAGCGCCCGAACGCCCGGCCTTTCTCCCCACCGCCGCCGATTCCCCGGTAGCAGTCCTCGGTGGCACAGATCAGCACCCGCGCGTCGGAGGTCCGCTCCCCGTAGAACGCCGCGATCCGCTGTTGTGCGGTCTCGACCATCAGCCGGTACCCGGGATCGTCGCGATCCGCGTAGACCCCGCCGCCCAGGCCACTCAGGCCGTGACACTGCGGGCAGGCCATGGCCGCGATCGCCGGCGCCGCGACAGCGGTCCCGCCGATCCCGAGCCCCAGCAGCCCGGCCACCACACCCGCCACGATCCACCGGCGTTTCGGCACATCTCCCCCTCAAGGACCATCGACAGCCGAAGTTCGAGCCTCCACTATGGCCTGAAGATCGGCGAGGAGACCTGATGACGACTTTTGATGTGATCGTGGTGGGGGCCCGCTGTGCCGGGTCGCCGCTGGCGATGTTGCTGGCCCGGCAAGGGCTTCGGACGCTGCTGGTGGACCGGGACACCTTCCCCAGCGACACCGTGTCCACCCACGTCCTGCACCCGCCGGGCGTGTCCGCGCTGCAGCGCTGGGGCCTGCTCGACCAGGTGGTGGCCACCGGCGTACCCCCGGTGGGGCGTTACTCCTTCGACTTCGGCCCGGTCACCCTCGCCGGGGCGCCGGGCACACCCGAGCAGCCGTACGCCTACGCACCCCGCCGCCAGCTGCTCGACAAGATCCTGCTGGACGCGGCCGCCGCCGCTGGTGCCGAGGTCCGGGAGGGCTACTCGGTGGAGGAGATCCTCACCGGCGACGACGGCCGGGTGACCGGGATCCGGGGCAAGGACGGCACCGTCGAGCACGCCACGATCGTGGTCGGCGCGGACGGCCGGAACTCGGTGGTCGCGAAATCCGTCGGCGCCGCCGCCTACGAGGATCAGCCGCCGCTGACCGTCGGCTACTACGCCTACTTCAGCAACCTGCCGACCGACACGTTCGAGGCGTACAGCCGGCCGGGCCGCGGCTGGGCGGTCTGCCCCACCAACGACGACCTGACCATGGTGATCGGCGGCTGGCCGCACGACGAGCTGGCTGAACACCGCAACGACATCGACGCCACGATGGCCGCGATGTTCGCGACCTCCCCCGGGTGGGCTGCTCGCTTCGCCGAGGCCAAGCAGGACACCCGCTGGGTGGGCGCGGCGGTGCACAACTACTTCAAGGTGCCGTACGGGCCGGGCTGGGCCCTGGTCGGCGACGCCGGTTACAGCCGCGACTACATCACCGCGCAGGGCATCACCGACGCGTTCCTGGACGCCGAACTACTGGCCGACGCCATCGTCGCCGACGACCTGTCCGGCTACCAGTCCCGGCGGGACACCCGGGCGATGCCGCACTACCAGATGACCTTGGGCATCGCCGCGCTCCAGCCGCCGGACGAACAGATGGTCGCGCTGGTCACCGCGATCGCCGGTAAGCCCGACAAGATGGACGCCTTCATGCGTCTCAACTCGGGCGTCACGTCCCCGGCCGAGTTCTTCGCCCCGGAGAACATCGGCCGCCTGCTGAGCTGACGTTCAGCCGGGGGAGGCCTCTCGGGGACCGCCGAGCAAGATCCGTTAAGCTCCGCGCCCGTAAGTCCCAATGTCGACATCGGAGGAAACGTGGCTATCTCTGCCAACCTGGAGAAGGTTCTGGACAAGGCTTACCAGGACAAGTCCCTGGAGGAGATCCTGGACGCGCCGGTGGAGGCGCTGGCCGGTGTCAGCGCGGGCGGCGGCAAGCTGATCCGCGACGCCCTCGGCGTCAAGACCATCGGTGAGCTGGGCCGCAACAAGTACTTCATTGCCGCCCAGGCCCTCGCCGCCCTGAAGGACGCCAAGTAGCGGACTGTTCGGCGTCGCCTGCTGTGGGGACTCGGTGTCCCCACAGCAGGCGTGTTCCTGCAGACCAGGCACTCCGATCGGCAACCGGCAAGACACGGTCACCTTTAATGGAATCCAGTGCGACGGATGCCTGGAGGGTCGACCATGAGGCAGGGTTCGAAGCCGTCCGCGACGATCTCCTACATAGCGGCCGGCGCGATCCTGGGTGCCGGCCTCGTGATGCTGCGCCGCGCCCCGTCACCGGCCCCGACCGGAGCCGTGACCCCGCCGCCACCCAACGACAGCCCGGCTCGTCTCCCGGCGCATGCCGGGAGCGACTGGCTCGGCGCGGACTGGGAGCCCTACAAGATCGCCATCGGGGCGTTCTACGCGCTCTGCCTCCAGAAGGCGTTCGACACCGTCATCGTCGCGTTCCAAGCCGGCCCGGTGGACCTCTCCGATCCCCGCTCACCGGCCTCCGTCACCTCCGCGCAGTGGACGACTGTGCTCCAGCTGGGCGCGTTCGTCATCTGGGTCAGCGTCTACTTCCTGCACAACGGCCGGCTCTACTTCCGGCTCCGGCCGCAGCCCGCCCGGCGGCGCCTTCTCGCGCACGGCATCATGACGGTGGGGTTCGCGCTCTTCTATTTCTTCGGTGCCACCATCGGCAAGCCGGGGCGGCTTCAGCTCGCGCTTATCGCCGCCATCATCCTGACCGACATGATCTTCCCGCTCAGCCTGGTCGGAGTGGCGCGGCGGAGGGCACGCGTGCTCTGGGCACTTCGCAGCGCCGCCGAGCTGATGTTCGTGGCGATCCTCTTCATCAGGCTGCGCGACGATCAACTGGCGAGTGTCTGGTGGGCGGCGGCGCTCTTCACCCTTCTGCTTCTCCAGCTGCTCTTCATCGGCCCGTGGGAAGGGCGATTCCAGCGGGTCATCGCCTCGTCCGGCGCGGGGTCAGGTCCAGGTTCCGAACGGGTAGTCGATCCGGCTTGACCGGGGAGTCGGCCCGCGGAACACGGCCCGGAGAAAGGCCCGCGACCAGATCGCGACGAGTTTCGGCACCGACATCTGGCTCAGGCGGCGGCTGGACGCCACCACATGTTCCTTCGAGAACAGGATGAATCGCGCACCGAGCCGGCAGCTCCGCACCCCGAAGTCGGTGTCCTCACCGAGCAGGAAGCCCTCCTGGAAGCCGTGCGCGCGGTCGAAGGTGAGCCGGTTCGTCAGGAGGAAGTCGCCGTTCGTGACGCCGACACCGACGGCGCTCGCCGTGCGGATCAGCGCATAGATGACTGCCAGCCCGGCGCGGGACGCACGGGTGTCGACATCGGCCTTGTGCATGATCGCTCCGACGAACATCTCGTCGACCGGCGCGGTGGCGCATTCGCGCAGCACTCCGGGAGCCAGCACGACGTCCGCGTCCGAGAACAGCAGAAGGTCGTATCGCGCCTGGCCGGCGCCGTGATTGCGCTGAGCGCCGATGTCCTTCACCAGGCTCCGCTCATAGGCGACATCAAGGGAGCCCTTGCTCTCCACGACGGCGTGCCGGGTCAGCTCGTCGTCGCTGCTGTCCACGACGATCACCTCGAACGGCGGCGGATGAGCCTGTCCTTCGAGCGATGCGAGCAGCTGACCGATGTACCGCTGCTCGTTGAGCGTCGGGACGACTATCGAGATCCCGGTCATGCGGAGCCCATCGCGGTCGTGCCGGCTGGCACTCGTTCCGCTCGGGCGACGGGCACGACGAAGCGGTCCAGGGCGCGCCCTGGACCGCTGTCCGGGTACGCCACAGCGTTGAAATAGAGCAGGTACAGGATGTCCACCGCCAAGCAGACCGATCCGATGATCGCGACGAACGGCCGGAACTGACCCATGAAGCCCGACGCAATCGTCGGCGCCAGGGTGCCGAGAAGTTTGCTGACCGCGATGAAGTTGGACTGGCCCGATGTGTCCCGCCGCCGATGGAGCATCGCCACGAACAGGACGGACATCACCAGGTTCTGCGTGAACGCCGAGTACCGCGCGCCGTCCTCGGCTCCGAACTGCGCGAGGAACGCGGCTTGGACCCCGGCGGCGGCGATCAGCGCCATCGCCGACATCACGGCGAAGCCCTCGCGCGTGAGTCCCGGCCATTGCGCCGGACCGAACCGGACGAACGTGACGATGATTCCGACGTCCACGATCAGCCAGAGTCCATTGATCACGGTCTGGGCATGAATGCCGGCGGGATAGTCGTCCCAGTAGATCACTCCACCGGAGAAGTACAGCAGTTCCCAGGCGAGGTTGAGAGCGATCGCGAAGAGCGGGAGGGCGTAGGTCCGGTCCCTCAGTCCGGCGCGGATGGCCGCCACGTAGACGCACGTCCAGCACACGCCACTGAGCACCTTCAGGGCCGCCTCCACGCGACAACCCTCTCACGAGTGCCCCGTGATCGGCAGGTCCCGGCCGGGCGAACCGGGACACGCCCACGGGTTGGGTAGCCTCGGACCACACCACTGAGCAAAGCGAAGACCACACCACTGGGTACGGCGATTCCGGGTGAAGGGCCATCGATGGATCTCCAGCGCATCCGCACGTTCGTCCTCATCGGCCCGCCCGTTGTTCTTCTGGTGCACCGAGGCGGCACACCGTTCCGGGTGTTGTCCGCGGCGGTCGCCGGCGCGGCGTCCGGCGAGCTGCACCATCTGCTCACCAGAGGAGACAACCCGGCGGCGTCCATCCGGGTCGGTCTGGCCACCGGCCTCGGTGTCCTGCTGAATGTCCGCCCGGCCTGGCGATGGGCGGTGCTCGCCGGGGTCGCCTGTCCCGGTTCGGGTACCGCCGCTGCCGTCGGCAGTTCCCTTCTAGCGGGCAAGACACTGGCCGACTGGGTCGCGGACAGTGACGCCGATCCCGCCGTACGCCGCGACTTCCTCAGCATCCTGATCAGCACCTGGGCCGCGGACGCGGCCGCGGACGTCACCGGGCCCCGGCTCGGCGGTCCCCGTCTGCCCAGCTGGGTCAACGAACGGAAGGTCTACTCCGCGTACGGGATGGGCGTCGCCGCGGCCGCGCTGACTCGCGGAGTGCTTCAGTGGTACGCGCCCACCTCACCGGTCACCGGAGCGGCGATCGGGGTGCTCGCCGCGGCCGGTGACATCGTGGAGTCCGCGGCGAAACGACGTGCCGGCAGCAAAGACTCCGGCACCGTACTTCCCGGTTACGGCGGGGTGCTGGACCGGATGGACAGCGCGCTCGTCAACCTCGTCATGTGGCGGATCGTCCGCCGCCGTCCGGGTCGCGCAGGGTGAACTCCGATCCCGGCGCCGGGGTGGTCAGCACCGACAGGACCCGCGCGCCGAAACCCTCGGGCGCGATTCCGTCGAGGAGTTCGTGTGCCTCGGCCAGACGGCGATGGGCCTCCGCCTCGACCGCTTCGCACGCTGCGGTCAAGCGTTCCTGATCGCCGTGGGGATCCGCGCCGAAAGCGTGCCGCGCGTACAGGCGCACCGCGCTGAAGCGGCCGCTGTCCAGGTCCGAGGCGACGTCACCTCGGTTCTCCTCGGCCCGGGCGTTACGAAGGTCGTTGAACAGCTGGAATGCGGAGCCGCAGAGCTGACCGACCAGACCCCAGGCGCGCACTGATCCGGGTCCGGCGCCACCCGCGTGCGCCCCGTACCGGAACGCGAGTTCGGCCAGCGCGCCTGTCTTCAGCCGGGACGGAAGTGTCCAGTCCGCTGCCGACGCCGCGTCCAGGCCGACGAAGTCCATCAGCTGCCCGTGCGCCATGTCCGCATAGGTCTTCAGGGTGTCCGCCACGACCGCCGGTGATCCGGTCTCCCGCGCCAGGACGAACGCCCGGGACAGCAGGACGTCCGCTACGCCGATCGCCACCGGCAGCCCTTCGGCGATGTGTAACGTCGGCCGGCCCCGGCGCAGACGATCGTCGTCCTGGATGTCGTCGTGGATCACCGACGCCCGATGGATCAGCTCGACCATCACCGCGAGCCGGTCGAGCATCGGCGACTCGGCCGCGGCGTGCGCTTCCGCGACCAGCATGGTGAGCACGGCCCGGTTCACCTGGCCGGCGTCGACGAGCCGGGACAGCATCCGCCCGGGGATCACGGTGTTCGCCAGGTCGGCCCGCATGGCGGCGCGGACACGATCGCGAATCACTTCGACATACTGTGACCAATTTTCGCCTGACATACGCGGAATCCGCTCTCCCCGACCCCGGATATTTAGCGGAGGGTAACATCGAGGGAACACTCTGATCAGTTCCACGTGGACGGTCGTTGTTTGATCAACAAGTTATCCTGGCCGCGTGTGGTGGATCTGGGTGTCCGGGATGGTGGTGTTGTTCGGCGCGGGATATGCGATGATCGCGGTTCCTCGGCTGCGGGCACGGGCGATGGCCCGGCGGGTCGCCTGGTCCGCCACGCACACGGCGATCGCGGCGGCGCAGGTAAGCCGGGACGCGGCCCGGCCCGGCGACGACGAGGCCGCTGAGCTGCTGCGCCGGGCCGAGAGCATCGCCGCGGCGCGGGGTGGCCCGGACGCCGCCGGCGAGGCCGCGGAACTGGCCCGGTCCGCCGACCGGATGTGGCGTTCCCGATGATCAATCAAGCTCTGCGCTGGATCGCGCTAGCGGTCGCGGCGTTCTCCATGATCCTGTTCCTGGCTAGCCAGCGGGTCGGCGTCGACGTCAGCTACGCCGGGTCGCCCGGTGACGACACCGCGGCGGCCACCCTCGGCTCCGCGACGGCGACCGTGCCGCCGGTGGCCGAGATGACCCGGCTGATCCGGGCATCGCCGGTGGTCCGGCTGCCGGGTGCGATCGCGCAGTGGGACACCGCGGCGGTCGACGCGGCGATCGGGGACAGCGGGCTGCGGATCCTGGTCGCGCCGCCCGGTGTGGACAAGGCCTCCGAGGAGCGGCTCAAACAGGTCGAGGACGCCGACCTGCGGATCATCGGAACCTACCTCAGCGGCGGGGACTACACCGTCGGCGGCACGCACCTGGTCGACTGGCGTGACCAGTTCTCGTCCGGTGACGTGACCAACGGGCTGCTCCTGCTGGTCGCGCGTCTGCGTGACCAGCCGACTCCGCAGACCGTGGACCGCTTCCGGTGGCGGGAGCCGACCGCCGCCGAGACCGCGGTGGTCGCCGCCGATCTGCGGTCCGGCGGTTTCCACCGGGCCGGCGGGGCGACCCTCGACGCCGCGCCGGGTGACTCACCGGCCTTCCCGGACGGGCGCGCGCTCTACGTGGCCCTGCCGCGGCAACGGTCCGGCGAGCCGGTTCCGGAGTACGGCCCGGCACTGGCGGAACT